>JAZQWK010000231.1:0-5086 GCA_045632325.1 Eubacteriales bacterium | reverse complement strand
GCCATAAATCCGATCGGACTTTCCGCCATGTGCAGAGCGATTGCCGCACCGTACTTTTCGCACATTCTGCCGAGCTGCATGATCTGACCGAGACCGCCGATGGTCAGCGCATCGGGATGAACGAGGTTGACACCCGCCTGCAGTATCGGTTCAAAGTTTTCAGCTAAGTAGATGTCCTCCCCGGTTCCGAGCGGGACACAACTGTTTTGCGTGAATTTGCGCAGATGCTCGGTCAGCATCCACGGTGCGATATCCTCCATCCACGCGATGTTGTATTTTTCCATTCGTTTCGCAAAGCGGATCGCATCTTCGACCGCGACGTGACCGAAATGATCGATGGCAAGCGGAATTTCGTACCCAATTTCCTCGCGGATCTCACGGACATAGTTTTCGAGATAGTCAAGACCCTTTTCCGTGACATGAATGCCCGTTGCATAATGCGGAACGGTAAAAATCTCATAGTTCTTTCCGTACATCAGGGACTTGTCGATGGAGCCGGACTGATGACTGATTGCTTTCATCGAGTAGGTCTTGAGATCGTCCAGAAAACCGGCGGGCGCATTGAGTGTACCCGGTTCGTCGTACAATAGCTCAATACCGAGGTCCATTTTCAGAAATGTAAAGCCGGCTTCCATCCGTTTTTTGAGCGCGCATCCCATATCGCGTCCGGTATGCTTGCCGTCAACATCTGTGTCACCGTACACGCGCACACGGTCACGGTACTGACCGCCCAGCAGCTGATACACGGGAATACCGTAATATTTACCGACGATATCCCACAGCGCAATTTCGATCCCCGAGACACCGCCGCCCTGTCTGGAATGTCCGCCGAACTGCCTGATGCGATTGAACAGCTTATCAACATTCAGAGGATTTTCCCCAAGCAGTCTTCCTTTGACCATCATGGCATACGTCGCGCTGGAGGCATCACGCACCTCACCGTAACCGACAATATCACTATTAGTATAGATTTTCAAAAGAATCATGTGCTTGGGCAGTCCGTCAATGTCGGCGAACCGAATATCGGTAATTTTCAGATCTTTTGGCAGAGGTTTCATAGATATAACCAGACCTTTCTTGACAGAATCAACAAATTTTTATTTTCTGTGTTATCAGTATACCATGAATAACCGCACATGAAAACCTTATTTTCGCAAGAAACAGTTTGACTTTCGCAACAATTTGGTGTATAATGATGATAGCCGACATGATTGGAGTGATAGGAATGCTTGGGGACTGTGAACAGCTGCAGCTGCAGCTCTTGGAAGTGCTTCGTTTTGAAGACCGGGTTGTGACAATGAAAACGCGGGCGCGTCCGTTTTATGCGTTGTCCCTGCGCTGGGACGGCAATACGGAAATCGTTTTGCAAAACAATAAAAAAATCAAGTTGGAAAAACGTGATCTTGCATTATTTCATCCGAACTTATCTTATACGCGGTATTCCTACAACGACTGCCGCATTGTATTTCACTTCAATGTTCTGAACAAAGGCACAGCAGCAGAACGGAAACAGGATATTGAAATTCTCCACGATTTCCGGTATGATACCATGCTTCCGCTGTTTTTGGAAGCAGACCGAATCTGGCACAATGCGGAGCCCGGGTATCATGTCCGCTGTACGGCTTTGCTTTATTCTGTGTTCGCCGAAATTTTTGAAAATCAGAAAAATATAAAGCCGCTATCCTCCGAGCTTGTTTCTGCGGCACTTGCCTACATGGAACAGAATTACAGCGATTCCGAAATGACGGTCGCCGATATCGCATCGCATCTGCATATCAGTACAACACATCTGCGCAACTGTTTTCTGCATGATCTCGGAACCACACCGAAAGCACATCTGACCGCACTCCGTATGACGCGCGCACAAACACTTCTGAACACGGGCTACTACTCTGTGGTTGACACGGCAAAGCATGCAGGATTTCACGATGCTAAAAATTTCGCAACCGCATTCAAAAAGTATTTCGGATATGCACCGTCAAAACAGAGGTATGAGGATTTTCTTTGAATTCCATCTTCCGCGTCCTTGTTACGTGAAGTCAGCAATATATTACACAAAAATGCAGTCATCCTTTTAGCGGAACAGTCCCCGGATGTCATCGATGCATATATTGCCGAGAATGGAATTCCAGGCATTGCCGAACCGTCAGATACCGCGATCGGAGCCTTTCGTGCGGTATTGGAGCAGAATCGGCGCAGAGGATGCTATCTGCGCGAAAAAGGAGATATTTTTGAAGCCGCTGTCGCCGTTCACGATCAAGCCGGCAGTCTTTGTGCTGCCATCGGTATCTTTCTTCCTCTGTTCCGCGCAGGAAACAAAGAGACGCTGATCCGCTCCTAGCGGGAAGCTGCCGCAGAACTTCAATCCGGAATTGCAAGCCGGTATACAAAATAACCTCAACAAAACAGAAAGGAATTATCACCATGGACATTCGAATGACACAACGCATCAAAGAACTGGCACATGAACTCGGTGCGGATCTTGTCGGTTTTGCCAACATCGGACGCTTTGACGAAGCACCGATCAAAATGAGCCCAAAGGGTATCATGCCGAGTGCAAAGACCGTCATCGTCTGTGCCATCCAGCACCCGACCGCAACAATGGAACTGGAAGGCGGCGAACACGGCAAGAGCCAGGTTTTTGAATCCTACACCGTGCAGTACACGATGAATACCAAGCTCGACCACATTTCCTTCACGATCGGTCATTTTCTGGACAACAACGGCTACAATGCGGTACCGATCGTCTCCTCCAACATCTGGCGTTACCGCAACTACAAAGAACTGGACGCAGTCTTCTCTCCCGATATGTCGCACATCTACGCCAGCGTTTGTGCCGGTCTGACAGAGCTTGGCTGGCACGGTCTTGCCATGTCGCCAGAATTCGGTCCGCGCAACCGTTTCGTTTCCATCATCACCGATGCGGAACTGGAACCCACACCGCTTCTGCCCGGCGGAACGCTGTGTGACATGTGCGGCGAATGTATCCGCTGCTGCCCGACCGATGCGTACCGCAAGGAGGTCCGCGGCGTCAATGCGCTGAACATCCGCGATGCCGACGGCAAGATTTATGTCCACCGCTTTGCAAACAAGAATCTTTGGAGATGTGCCTGGGGCGAACACTTCGACCTCGACCTCGACGATGAGATTCCGGATGTCGTTACAGAAGAAGCCATCATCAAGCGTGAGGCGGAAAAGGGTCGCCGCGGTGGTGAAATGGGTGTCTGCATCAAGGTCTGCGTACCGAAGGACCGCCGTTTCCGCGATGAATCCTACTCTCCCTACAACCGCCGTCTGCGCCAGATTGCAGATCCCGACCAGCCCATTTCCCGCGCTGTCTATGACCGCATGAGCTGCATCGGACTGAAGTATCACGCGGACCGCATCACCATCGTGTCCGCAGAAACGCTCGCTGATCGAGGCTGTGATCTGACAAAGAAGATGCCCGGAGCAAAGAACGTCGTCGTGATTTCCGCTGTCATGAACGCGCCGGATGCTTCCTGTGCGGAAGTCCTCCGCGGTCGTCACGCAGGTCCGATCGGCAATGCAGTCGGACTCGGTCTTGGCTACGCCAACTATGATATCGCGCGTGAAATCGAGCAGATGGGCTATTCCACAATGCCCAATATGCGTTCTCTGCGTGAATTTGTCGATCCGTACATCACATGGGAGCTTCAGCCCGGCGACTCCGCCGCATCGATGATCGTTATCACCGACGCACCGCTGGAAGAACGCGACTGGTATCTCAATCAGCCTGTCGGCAATGAAGACAGTGTTTCCCTGCGCGATACGCTGGAAGCAGTCTCCAAAGAATACGGTGCGGATATGCTCGGTGTCGCGCCGGCATCCCGTATTGACAGCGTGACAGCCCAGCTTCGACCCATCAAGGACGGTGAGGAGCTGTTTGACGTCCGCGACAACAACGGTATGTTCCGCGTCTTTGATCCTGTGGTCACCTCGACCGTGCGCCGCCTGTACAACACCGACGAATACCTGTCCGGTGCAAAGAGCGTCATCGTCGTCGGTATGAGCTATCCCGGTGAAAGCGCACGCCGCGCAGGCAGAGAACCTGCCGAGGCTGTCGGTCCGTTCATTTTCGCACAGTCTCAGGCACAGAACGAGCTGCACATGGTCGCATATGAGCTGGTCAAGACGCTGCGCCGTGCAGGCAAGCGTGCAACGATCACCTCCGATCTGATCGGTATGGGTACGCCTATCTGCTCGCCGCGCGGAAACTATTCCTCTCCGTTTGATTGCTCCTTTGAAGCGGTTGCCGCAGGTCTGGGTGAAGTTACGCTGTCCGGCTCCCTTTACACAAAGAAGTACGGTGTCAACCAGAGATTCATCTGTATCGTCACCGATGCTGTTCTTCCGGCTGACTCGGTTCTGCCGAATACCATTCAGGAAAAGACCTGCTCCGTCTGCCGCCGCTGTATCAAGTCCTGCCCGATGAATGCGCTGACCGAAGATAAGGCGATCACCGTTGACATCGATGGCAATGCGTTTACCTATGTACCGCTTGATACCGTCACCTGTCAGTGGGCTTCCCGCTTTGTTCTGACCAATGCGGACGGTGACGACTGCCTCGGCTCCAAGCTCAACATCATGCCGGTCGGCAAGATCACCGCTGATCAGCTGATGGCAGGTCTGCGTCAGCGTGACCCAATCACCAAGTGCCGTCCCGGTAATGCGGAAAAGTGTATTACGGAGTGTCCGCTTACATAACATCTTTGTCATACACAATACGATTCAACATGATTGAGTAAATAAATGGTGCACCTGTATCGGATGAATGATTCCGTACTGGTGCACCATAACTTATCAGAGGGAAACTGTTTTTTAATTTTCCAATAAACAAAGTGCGGAAAAGCCTGAAAATAAAGGAAAAGGGGCTTCGTGCAACAGCCCCAAGGAAAAATGATTGGGGCTGAGAAACATAAGTGCATCAGCCCCTTTTGATATTGTTTGATTGCTGCTGTCATTTCTGATCATTTGCTTTGCGTGCAAATCATGCAAAATACAGGATTTGGATTACAGACGCATACCACCGTCTACATAAAGAGAACTGCCTGTGATATACCGTCCT
>JAZQWK010000230.1:0-19121 GCA_045632325.1 Eubacteriales bacterium | reverse complement strand
AGGAACACGGCTATCACGTCATCTGGGCGTTGTCGCTTCCCGGCAAGACCGCACCCGTGACCGCAGGACGCATCATCTGTGACAGCATCCGCTATATGCTGAACGAGGAGGTGTCACCGTGATCGGTTACGCTGTCTGCGGTTCGTTCTGTACCCACGCACGCGCCCTTGATACGCTGCGGAATCTGCTTGCCCGCGGTCATGACATCCAGCCGATCGTCTCGGAAATTGTTTATGCAACCGACACCCGCTTCGGTCGTGCCGCTGATTTTATCGGAGAGCTGGAAGACCTCTGCGGACGAAAGACCATCCATACCGTCGTTGCCGCCGAACCGCTCGGACCGAAGTCGCCGCTCGAGCTTCTGATCATCGCACCGTGTACGGGCAATACCCTTGCCAAAATGGCAAACGGCATCACCGACACGTCGGTTACCATGGCAGCAAAGGCACAACTGCGCGCCGACCGCCCCGTGCTGATCGGTCTTGCCTCCAACGACGCGCTGTCGGCAAATCTCCAGAATATCGCCGCACTCCATACCCGCCGCCACATCACCTTTGCGCCGATGGCAATGGACGACAGAATCGGCAAGCCGTATTCGCTCGTCTGCGATTTCGGTGCCATCCCCGAGCTTGCGGAGTCGATTCTGCAAAGCCGCACGCCGCACTGAAACAACGGCACCCGGGATGCCGATACGTACATTCCGGGTGCATCGTTTATGTAATCTTTTACAGCAGTGCTTCGATCTCCGCCTTTTCCTCCGCGGTAAAGATCAGATTATCAAGCGTTCCGAGGTTTTCCTTGATCTGTGCGGCAGAAGATGCGCCGGTCAGAACGGTGGTAACGGCGGGATTGGACAGACACCACGCCAGTGCCATCTGCGACAGCTTCTGTCCGCGGCGACGTGCGATCTCGTTCAGCGCGTTCAGACGGGCAACCTGACGCGGGACGTCGTTGCGCAGCCATTCGGTTCTCGACGCACGGGAGCCCTCGGGGATATTGCCGTCGAGATATTTGTCGGTCAGAAGTCCCGACTGCAGCGGGCAGAAGACCGCAAGACCGAAGCCTTCGTCCACGGCGAGCTTGTCAAGACCGTCCGATTCGATCCAGCGGTTGAGCATGGAGTACGACGGCTGATTGACGACGAACGGCGTTTTCAGCTCGCGCAGAAGGGCAAGCATTTCGGCAGTCTGCGCACGGTTGTAGTTGGAAATACCGACGTACAGAGCGCGGCCGGAACGAACGATGTGATCGAGTGCCAGCGCGGTTTCCTCCATCGGCGTATCGGGGTCGGGTCTGTGGTGATAGAAGATGTCGACGTAGTCCAGCTGCATACGCTTCAGACTCTGGTCAAGGCTGGAAATGAGATACTTGCGGGAGCCGCCGTCACAGCCGTAAGGACCTGCCCACATACCGTAGCCTGCCTTCGTGGAAATGCAGAGCTCGTCGCGGTACGGACGCATGGAATTTGCCATGACGCGGCCGAAGTTCTCCTCGGCAGAACCGCCGACGGGCTGACCGTAGTTGTTTGCAAGATCAAAGTGGACGATACCGCCGTCAAACGCGGTGTGGATCATCTCCTCAACGGTATACATCGGCGTTGTGACACCGAAGTTCTGCCAAAGTCCAAGAGAAATGGCAGGAAGCTTCAAACCGGAGCGTCCGAGACGGTTATAGGGCATTTTGGAATAGCGCGCGGGATTTGCACAGTACATAAAATTCTCTCCTTGTTGTTTTTCGTTCATTATAACATATCCTGCACCGCATTGCAAGTCCATCGTGTAAATCTTTGCAAAACTGCCCGTTTTTCCTCTGTTTTTAGTCGTGAAAGCGGATTTTATCGGCAAACCTCTTGATTTGTCCGCCGTTTTATGCTATACTTATTTCATTATCAACGGGATTTTTACCGTCCCGCAAAAGAAAGGATGATTCCCATCATGCAGGCACAGATTTTATCCGCAAATTACGACAACATCCGCACACAGGGCGCATGTGTATACCAGATGGCACCTTGTAACAGCATTCAGATGATGGGGTACGTCATCCGAACACCCGAAAACAAGCTGTTTCTCATCGACGGCGGTACAATTTGGGAAACCGATGCGTTCCTGGCGCTTGCACGCCGTGCCGTCGGATGCCCCGACAACGAAAAACTGCATATTAACGGTTGGTTCTTAACGCATCCGCACCACGACCACGCCACGGTCTGCTTTGAAGCACACCGTCGGTTGTCGGACACCTTCACGCTGGACGCACTGTACGTCAATTTCCCCTCTCTTGCTTATCAGGAAAAATACGAGCCTCGTTCCGTACCGACCGTACAGGAATACGAAGCATTGAAGCCCGTCTTTGCAGGCATCGAACACATCGTCCACGCAGGTGACAGCTTCGACTTCGGCGACGTCCGCTTTGATATTCTGACGGAACCAGACGAGACGATCACGGTCAATACCGGCAACAATTCCTCCGTCGCCATCCGCATGACCATGTGCGGTCAGCGCGTGCTGTTCCTCGGCGACATGGGTGTGGAAGAAGGACAGGCACTGCTGGAGAAATACTCCGAGGAAGAGCTGCACGCAGACTTCGTGGAAGCGGCGCATCACGGTCAAAGCGGCGTTGATTTCCCCGTTTATTTTGCGATCAAGCCCCGTGCCGTACTGTGGTGCACGCCCGATTGGCTTTGGACAAACAACCAGGGCAAGGGCTACGGAACCGGTCCATGGAAAACGTTCTCGACCCGATGCTGTATGGAAGACCTCGGTGTCAAGCACCACTTCATTGAAAAAGACGGCATCTGGGAAATTCCACTCCCCTATCAATTTAATCGATTGTAAAACTCCGTTTCACAATCGGTTACATCGGGCTGACGCAGCCCGATGGCTCCCTTTGGTCGCTTTGAAGGAGTCTTTTTGGACGGGAAACCCGTCCAATCGACGCAATTTATTATATATCGCCCTTTGGGCGATGAATGGATGGCAATTTTGCAATTGCCTATCAACGCAAAAGGAGAATCCTATATGGCAAAAACGCCTCAAAATAAAAATTCCAAGTGCTGCACGGCACTCGCCGACGACGTCCGCGATACCTTCCGCTGGGCAGGCTCGTATCTGCGCAAGCATACCGACACCATTCCCGTTGCGGGCAAGGTCTTCTCCGCAATCGACGAGATCCGCGACGAGGTTCGTGTCGTCCGCGAACGCGACCCTGCGGCAACCTCTGATCTGGAAGTGCTTCTTTTGTACTCCGGCATCCATGCCGTTCTGGCACATAAGGTTTCCCACAGACTGTATAAAAAAGGACATTTCTTCTCTGCCCGTGCCGTCAGCCAGGCGGCAAGAGCGATCACCGGCATCGAGATTCACCCGGGTGCGACGATCGGCAAAGGCTTCTTCATCGACCACGGTGCCGGCGTCGTCATCGGCGAAACGGCGGAGATCGGTGACAACTGTACGCTCTATCAGGGCGTGACCCTCGGCGGTACCGGCAAGGACACCGGAAAGCGTCACCCGACGCTCGGCAACGGCGTTATGGTCGGTGCAGGCGCCAAGGTACTCGGTCCGTTCAAGATCGGCGACAACGCCAAGATCGCGGCAGGTGCCGTCGTTCTCGAAGCAATTCCCGAGGATTGCACTGCCGTCGGTATTCCCGCGCGCGTCGTCAAGTGCAAGAACAGCAAGGTGAACTGCGAAGCAAATAAAAACCTCGACCACGTCCACATTCCCGACCCCGTCTCGCAGGAGCTTTGCCGCATGCGCGAGCAGCTGCGCCGACTGGAAGAAGAAATTCAACGTTTAAAATCCGAAGAATCAACGAAAGGCGAATAAACACCTATGAAATTATATAATTCTTTAACCCACACCCGCGACGAATTCGTCACCCACGAACCCGGCAAGGTCACCATGTACACCTGCGGTCCGACCGTATATCATTTTGCACACATCGGTAATCTCCGTTCCTATATCATGGAAGACGTACTGGAAAAGTATCTGTCCTACGCAGGCTACGACGTCAAGCGTGCCATGAACATCACCGACGTCGGTCACCTGTCCTCCGACGGTGACACCGGTGAGGACAAGATGCTCAAGGGTGCCAAGCGAGAGCACAAGACCGTCATGGAAATCGCGCAGTATTACACTGACGCATTCTTTGCAGACTGCGCAAAGCTGAACATCAAGATCCCCGAAATCGTCGTTCCCGCAACCTCTTACGTCGATCACTTCATCGAAATGGTCGAAAAGCTCCTCGCCGACGGCTACGCTTACGAAGCAGGCGGCAACATCTACTTCGACACCTCCAAGCTGGAGGAATATTACGTCTTCAACAAGCAGAACCAGGAAGACCTGGCGGTCGGCGTCCGTGACGGCGTTGAGGAAGACGGCAACAAGCGCAACAAGTGCGACTTCGTTCTGTGGTTCACCAAGTCCAAGTTCGACGATCAGGAGCTGAAGTGGGATTCCCCGTGGGGCGTTGGCTATCCCGGCTGGCATATCGAATGTTCCGCAATCTCCCTCAATACGCTCGGCGAATACCTCGACCTGCACTGCGGCGGTATCGACAACGCATTCCCGCACCATACCAATGAAATCGCGCAGTCTGAGGCATATCTCGGTCACAAGTGGTGCTCCCAGTGGTTCCATGTCCTGCATCTGAATACCAACGACGGCAAGATGTCCAAGTCCAAGGGCGAATTCCTGACCGTTTCTCTGCTCGAGGAAAAGGGCTACGATCCGCTCGTCTACCGCTTCTTCTGCCTGCAGTCTCACTACAGAAAGTCCCTCGTCTTCTCCTGGGAAGGTCTTGATAACGCGCGCGTTTCCTACGACAAGCTCATCGACCGTATCGCAGCCCTCGTCCCCGGCGGTGAAGTCAACGAAGCAGCCTGCGAAAAGCAGCTGAAGTCCTTTGCCGACGCCATGGACAACGACCTCAATACGGCAATGGCTGTTACCGCGCTGTACGACGTCCTCAAGGCAAAGATCTCCGACGCGGACAAGTTGTGGCTGTTTGAACGCTTTGACTCCGTTCTGTCCGTCGGTCTGCTCGATGCTGCAGCAAAGAAGCGTGAAGCACTCGCAAAGGAAAAAGCTGAAGCAGAAGCCGCTGCGGCAGCCGCAAAAGCAGAAGCCATGAAGGATCCCTTCGTTGCGGAAATTTATGCCGCAATTGAAGAACGAGCCGCCGCAAAGAAGGCAAAGAACTTCGCACGCGCCGACGAGATCCGCGCAGAGCTGCTTGCCAAGGGCGTTACGCTCATCGATACCGCACAGGGTACCACCTACAAGATCGGCGAATAATTCTATACGTCCTGTAAGGATCGTGTTCTCATCGGAGCACGATCCTTTTTTGACACCGATCATGAAAGAATTGACAAATCCGCACATTTTGTGGTATAATAAACAAAAGATAAATCAAGAAGAAAGCATGGGGGTGGATTCGGCTGTGAAACGCAAGATTTTATATATCCTCATGCTTTTGTGTATTCTTTTCGTTTGTGTGGGATGCCATACAAACGATGCCGACACTCCTTCGCCTGAACAGACAACCGACGATGGAAAGCTGGAAATCAGATACCGCGTCTGCGACTCCGGCGGAGGACGGATCGAGGGTTGGGTATCCCAGCACGGTATGCCGGGGGAGCCCGCAGGCGTTCCCGTCACAGCGGTCGCCGCACGCGGCTATATCTTCACAGGCTGGAGCGACGGTGTCACGGAAGCCGAACGGCACGATACCTTCGGTCAAACCGATCAGACGATCTTCGCCAACTTCTCCTTTGACCGCCGCGAGCTTCCGATCATCTCCATCACCACCGCTACGGGAAGCGACGTGACCTCCAAGGAAACCTATATCGGCGCAACCGTTTCCATTTGCAATACAGGCTCTGCGGCGTATGAAATGAGCGGTGTGTCGGCAGGTATCCGCGGACGCGGCAACGCAACCTGGACACATGAGAAGCTGTCCTACCGCATCCGTTTCGCACAGAAACAGCAGCCGCTCGGACTCGGAGGGGAACCCGACCGCACATGGGTGCTGATGGCCAATCACTGTGATCAATCGCTTCTGCGCAACGCGCTCGCCATCGATCTTGCCAACCGTCTCGACGGCATCGGATTTAATGCATCCTCGACGCACGTGGAGCTGTATCTCAACGGCGAATACCGCGGCGTTTATCTTTTGACCGAGCAGATTCAGGTCGATGCCGCGCGCGTTGACATCGGCGAAGAAGACCCGGGATACGATCCGATGGCAGAAGACGCCGGTTTTCTCGTCGAGCTTGACAGCTATTCCGAGCCGCCCTATGAATTTCATATCGACGACAAGCGTTATCAGGTCAAGAGCGAAATCCGCACGGATGCACAGTTTGACTATATCCGCGATTATATCACCAAAACCAATGCAGCTATCCGCGGGGGAGACCGTGACACGATCACCGCACTGGTCGATCTGGACTCCTTCATCGACGGCTATATTTTAGAGGAATATTTCAAGAACATCGATGTCGGATGGTCGTCCTTCTATATGCACAAAAAGCCCGGAGGAAAACTGATCCTCGGTCCGTTCTGGGACTTCGATCTTGCGGCAGGCAACGATCATCGACTGGACAACGGCGCGGCAGAAGGACTGTACGTCGGACGCTACCGCCGCGATTTCAGCCAGTACCATCCGTGGTTTACGGCACTTGCGGAACAGGCGTGGTTCCGCGCAGAAGTCATGAGCCGCTGGAACGAGATCCGTCCGCTCATTGACGAAAATCTTGCATATCTTGACAGCATCACCGCATCCGCGCCCGAAGCGTTTGCACGGAATTTTGAGAAATGGAACATTTTCGGTCAGCGCATCAACCAGGAGCCGGAGCATATCATGGCGCTGGATTCCTGGGAGGAACACGTCACCGCCCTGCGGGATTGGCTGGTTACGCGCGCTGAATGGCTTGATGCGTGCTTTGCCTCCGAGGAAGCGTTTGAGAAGGCACTCCGCAAAAGACGGTAAGTCTGCGATTGTCTGTTGTACCCCATTGAAAGAAGAAAGGAAACACCGATCATGAAACTGTGGATCCGTGTTCTGCGGCTGTTTGCCGTATCGATTCTGCTTTGTTTTTTATGCGCCTGTACCGCCGACACAACGGTCGGAGCAGAGCCGACACAGCTGCCCGACAAAACGGAGATCAATTATAAAATCTGCCGTACGGGAGGTGGAAAAATTGACGGCTGGACCTCCCAGCACGGTGCTCCCGGAGAAACCGCCCAAAGAGAAGTCACCGCCATTCCGAAGCGCGGTTACGTTTTCACAGGCTGGAGCGACGGGGTAACCGAAGCCACCCGTACCGACGTCTTCGGCACGGAGGACAAAACCGTCACGGCAAACTTCTCCTTTGACCGCAAAAATCTCCCGATCATCTCCATTCAGACAGAAACGGGTAAGGACGTCACCTCCAAGGATACGTACATCGGTGCCACGGTCTCCGTCTGCAATACGGGCAGCGCCGCATGGGAGTTATCGGGTGCGGCAGCAGAGATCAAGGGACGCGGCAACGGTACCTGGACGTATAACAAAAAATCCTACCGCCTGCATTTTGCGCAAAAGCACAATCTGCTCGGTTTGGGAGATGCGGAAGACCGCACGTGGATCTTAATGGCAAACCACGCCGACCGCTCGATGCTTCGCAACTACCTTGCCATTGACTTGATCAACCGTATCCCCGACATGGGCTACAACAACCATGCGACGCACGTGGAGGTTTACTTAAACGGCGAATACCACGGCGTTTATCTGCTTGCCGAACAAATTCAGGTCGATGCGCACCGTGTTGACATCGGACAGGACACGCTTGCTGACCCCGAAGCGGAGGACGCGGGCTTCCTCGTCGAGATGGACGAATACGCAAGCGAGGAAACCAATTACTTCTACGTTGAAGGAAAAGCGTATCTGATCAAGAGCGACATTCTCAACGACGCACAGTTTGCCTACGTCAAAAACTACATCACCGACGTCGACCACGCAATCCGTGAGGGCGACCGCGCGGCACTGGAAGAACTGACCGACCTCGATTCCTTCGTCAACGGCTACATCGTTGAAGAGTTTTTCAAAAACCTCGATGCAGGATGGTCGTCGTTCTATATGTACAAAAAGCCGGGCGAAAAGATGGTTTTCGGTCCGTTTTGGGACTTTGACCTCGCCGCAGGCAATAACATCAGCCTTGACAACGGCGCGCCGGAGGGTATCTACGTCGGACGTGAGCTTGGCTTCTCCCAGCGCCACGTTTGGTATACGCAGATCACACAGTACGAATGGTTCCGTGAGCTTGCCGTCGAGCGCTGGAACGAGCTTCTGCCGTACATCGACGAAACCATCGCCCTGGCAGAGAGCTTTCTCGAAATGCCGACCGATGCCTTTGACCGCAACTACGAGGCGTGGCCGATGAGCGAATACTTCTGGCATTTCACCGAGGAGATCTTTTCCTTCACTACGTGGGAGGAGCACGTCGCCGATCTGTGCGATTGGCTGAAAACCCGCCGCAATTGGCTGTGTGACTACTTTGCCGGCGACGATCCGCTCGTCTTCGAAGCTTACCGTCCCCATCGTCCTCGACGTTAACCCAAAAATCAAAGACACTCCATCTGCGATCTGTCATATCGCATCGGAGTGTCTTTCTCTTTTTGGAATTGCCGTTTTGCGGTGCGGTCTGCACCGTATACCGTTCCGCGGAACAGAACGTCATACCGCCGTCGGACAGTTCCCGTCTTCGGGAGTGCAGTTCGGTACACTGCATCGCGGTGTTCGGGCGTTCTCTGCGGTGCAGGACAAAACCGTCCTCCCCATCAGTATATCACATCTGATCGCAAAACACCATGAAAACCGTCCGACAAAGTTTGCGCAGGATCAGGCGTCGGCGATCAGCGCTTCATACCGCGCCTTTGCCTCGCCAAGGGTCGCAACCCCCATTTCCTGCCGTTCGGAATAATTTTCCATCATCGGGCGCCATACCGTCTGCATCATGCCGCACAGAAGGGTTTTGTCCATATTTGCCGCAGCATAATCGGCGATCTTTTCAAAATTATCGCGCCGCGACCAGACACTGCCCGTGGGAATCTGCTCAAAGCCGCCTTCCTCCAGTGCCGCAAAGCCGCGGATATAAACAGAGTCTTCGTCCCCAAATCCGTCGTAATACCAGTTGGACTGCAATACGTCGCGCGACATCTTGCGCAGGAATTCCTCCTCATGATGCCAGATGTAGTCCGACCAGATCCAGGGTCTTGCGCCGCGCCGCAGGGTCGTGCGGACAAGGTAATTCAAATCATACCACCACTGTTCGCCCTGACGGATGATCGCGACGTTGTATCCGCTCTGATGCGCGAAGGTTTCTTCATCCATACCGAGATGGAACAGACGCGGGTTTCCGAACACCTCGCAAACCTCGGTGATCACGTCCTCGCAGAAGCGGTAATACGGCGTGGTCGATACCATGCGTCCGTATTCTCCCATCCACTCGTCGTGACACGCCGAGAAGTTCAGCTTCGGAATCGCTTCAATGCCGAGCATCTTCAGATTGAAGATCTCCTCCTGCAGAATATCCTTCGTCCATGCACCCTTGCAGGCGATCTCGGGGTGGCTTTCGTACTGAAGACCCTCACCGATGTCAAGAACGATCATATTGCATCCCGCCGCGGCAAGCGCCTTCGTCGTCTTGTGCCACAGATCGAGATCAAACCGCAGATGATCCTCGGCACAGACCTGTGTCAGACTCTGCGGAATTCCCGGAACGCCGCGCTTATCTCTGACGGGATCTGCCCACATATTATAGCCGAGATGCGCCAAAAACGCCCATTGAAACTTCGGCTGATCGAGAAATACGCTGTCGTTGTACATGGCATTTGCCTCCGTTACGCGTTATGCTTCGTAATATGCGCCGCCGATCTTCTGCAGCTTGACGAGCAGATCGGTATTGACAACTTCGCCTTCCTTGACGTCGTCGGGGATAAAGTTATTGCCGACCGGCGTTCTGCCGAGCAGAGTCTTGAACCATACGCATGCCAGCAGATAGCGTCCGTAGACCAGGTGCATATGGAACGCGTCACGGTACAGAGACTGACCGCCCTGTGCGGGATCAAATTCGGGCAGCTGCTTTGCCGCATGAACCGCTTCACCCGACGGGATGATCGTCAGATCGTTTTCCTTTGCCTTTGTACGGCAGGAATTCTTGACACGCTCGAACATTTCGTTCGGGTCGCAGTTGTAAGCCGGGAAGCCGCCGTGGGAAGAGCCGATCTCATATTCCCATGTTTCCTGGAAATAAAGACGTGCATTCGGGCAAAGAGCACGGATTGCGGTCAGCAGGTTGGACAGAAACGGTTCAAAGGACTCGGGCTTGCCTGCCAGATGGGAGACCTGCTGAATGGTGATGATGTCCCAATCATCTTCCATCAGACCCTGCGTCAGCGTATATTCGTTTGCCTTCCAGACACCGTCGATCTCCAGTGCGTAGTTCTTGTCATCGTTCTTGAAATAGTTCCAGTGCTGCTCCAGAGAACAACCGCCGATTTCAAGGTTATGGGTGAGAATATCAACACCTGCCGCCTTTGCAAAACGGGTCAGATAGCGATGTGCGTCCTGGGAAAAGCTGTTGCCGATCGATAAAATTTTTAACATGATACATGATTCCTTTCGGTAAAAATTGGTTGACTACAGTATATCACACTTTTTTGCAAGATGCAAGAGGCTGATGAAATTTTAATTTCCTATAATTTTTATAGGATTTCCCTCTTGACAAATACCCCCGGGGGGTATATAATAATATTACGGAGCGATATCTGCTCTGATATCAAAACAGGAGCAATTTTTATGACCGAGCCTTGCTGTCAAAAGAAAAAACACCGTTCACAAGAAGAAATCCGCGCACTTTGCAATCGTCTGAACCGCATCGAAGGACAAATACGCGGCATCCGTGCCATGGTTGAGGATGATATATACTGCACCGATATTCTGACACAGGCTGCCGCTGCATCGGCGGCGCTGAACGCCTTCAAATCAGAGCTGCTTTCAGAACATATCCGCACCTGTGTCGTAAACGATCTGCGCGCAGGCAATGACAGCGTCGTGGATGAACTTCTCGATACACTCAAAAAACTGATGAAATAGGAGAATCGATATGAAACAATACAATGTCACAGGCATGAGCTGTGCTGCGTGCGTGGCTCGTGTCGAAAAAGCGGTCAATGCCGTTGACGGTGTCACAGGCTGTGCCGTCAGCCTTCTGACCAACTCCATGGGTGTTGACGGAACGGCATCGTCCGACGCGATCATTGCCGCCGTCACCGCCGCAGGATACGGCGCATCCCAAAAAGACGGCGCCGAACAACGTCTTACGCCGTCCGCAGACGAGGATGCACTTGCCGACCGCGAAACGCCGCTGCTCAAAAAGCGTCTGTCCGTATCCGTTGTTCTTTTATTGCTTTTGATGTATTTCTCGATGGGACATACGATGTGGGGCTTCCCGCTTCCCGCCGTCCTTGCCGAGAATCCGCTTGCCATCGCGCTGACGCAGATGCTTTTGTCGGGTGCCATCATGGTCATCAATCAGAAGTTCTTTGTCGGCGGTGCAAAAAGCCTATGGATGCGCGCACCGAACATGGATGCGCTCGTCGCACTCGGTTCCGCCGCCGCGTTTGGATACAGCACCTACGCCGTCTACGCAATGTCTGCAGATCTCGTCGCAGGCGATCTGATGGGTGCACACCACCGCCTGCACGATCTGTATTTTGAATCTGCGGCAATGATTCTGACGCTGATCACCGTCGGAAAAATGCTGGAAGCACGGGCAAAAGGTAAAACCACCGACGCGCTGAAAAGTCTGATGCGTCTGACACCGAAAACTGCGCGCGTGATTCGCGGCGGAGAAGAAACCGAAGTGGATGTCCGCGAGGTACACCGAGGGGATCACTTCGTCGTTCGTCCGGGAGAAGCCATTCCGGTTGACGGCACCGTGCTCGACGGCATGAGCGCCGTCAATGAAGCGGCTCTGACCGGTGAGAGTATCCCCGTTGACAAAACGGTCGGCGACAGCGTTTCCGCCGCAACGCTCAATACCTTCGGTGTCCTGCGCTGTGAGGCGACCCGCGTCGGTGAGGACACCACGCTTGCACAGATCATCAAAATGGTCTCCGACGCCGCTGCAACAAAAGCACCGATTGCCAAAATTGCTGACAAGGTTGCGGGCATTTTCGTCCCGACCGTCATTGCCATTGCGGCAGTGACCGCCGCCGTCTGGATGCTTGTCGGACAATCCTTTGGATATGCGCTGGCACGCGGCATTGCCGTTCTCGTCATCAGCTGTCCGTGTGCACTCGGTCTGGCAACGCCCGTTGCGATTATGGTCGGAAGCGGTGTCGGTGCCAAGCACGGTATTCTGTTCAAAACCGCCGCTTCTCTTGAAATGGCAGGACGCATCACCACCGTCGCGCTCGATAAGACAGGCACGATCACCCGCGGAGAGCCGTCAGTGACCGATCTGCTTCCCGCGGTCGGCATCACGGAGGAAACCCTGCTTCGGTGCGCCGCCTCCCTGGAGGCAAACAGCGAGCATCCGCTTGCCCGCGCCATCCGCAAAAAAGCAGAGGAGGACGACATCACAGCCGAACCCGTCACCGAATTTACCGTTCTTCCGGGCAGCGGTCTTCGCGCCAAGCAGGACACGTCCACCCTGTGCGGCGGCAGTATGCATCATATGGCATCCGTTCTGCCGACCGCCATTCCGAGCACCATGAAAGAAGCGGCAGAAGCCTTTGCCAAGCAGGGCAAAACACCGCTTGCGTTCAGCCGTGACAACAAACTGCTCGGCATCATCGCCGTTGCCGATACGGTCAAGGAAGACAGCCCCGAGGCAATCCGTCAGCTGCGCGAAATGGGCATCCGTGTTGTCATGCTGACCGGAGACAACGCCGCAACCGCCGCCGCTGTCGGTATCGCCGCAGGTGTCGACGAGGTCATTGCAGGTGTTCTTCCCGACGGAAAGGAAACGGTCATTGCGTCCTTACAGGAAACGGGACACGTCGCAATGGTCGGTGACGGCATCAACGACGCACCCGCACTGACCCGCGCCGATCTCGGCATTGCCATCGGAGCAGGTGCAGACGTTGCCGTCGATGCTGCCGATACGGTTCTGATGCAGAGCCGCCTTTCCGACATTCCCGCCGCCATCCGTCTCGGTCGCGCGGTATTGCAGAACATCCGCGAGAATCTGTTCTGGGCATTCGGCTACAACGTCATCGGAATTCCGCTTGCGGCAGGCTTGTTTATCCCGCTCGGCGGCTGGGAGATGAACCCAATGTTCGGCGCTGCGGCAATGAGCGTCTCGAGCTTCCTCGTCGTCTCCAACGCCCTGCGGCTCAATCTCTTTGATATCCGCCGCCACAAGCCGCAAAAAACGGCGAAAACGCAAACAACGCCGCAAATCATCGATCAATCGCCGCAGATTCCCGAAAAACCTGAGGAAACCACCGTGACAAAAACGATGAAAATTGAGGGTATGATGTGCCCGCACTGTGAAGCACACGTCAAGAAGGCACTGGAAGCACTGGACGGCGTCGCAGAAGCGGCTGCCGATTTCAAGGCGGGAACCGCCGTCGTCACACTGACGGCTGACGTCGCCGACGAGCTTCTCAAAACAGCCGTCGAGGAAGCCGACTATACCGTGCTCGGTATCGAATAAACAGCTTTTGTTTATCGTTACACATCATAGGCAAAACGTTTGTGTATCGTTACACATAACAGCAATGTCAAAGCCGATGTCGGAGGATTTCCGTACATCGGCTGTTTTTTTATTCCAAAGGAATGATCGTCTTACCCGAAACAACGGTCAGATCGGGGGCCCATCCGTCATCTAAAATGCCCGATGTTCCGGCATTTTTGAGATCGTGGATACCATTGGTATCAAATCTTGTCACCTCGACACGGTCGGGATATATGGCAAAGACCGTACACGTCCGCGCCTCGCCGTCCTCGCCCGTTGCCGTAAACCCGACGTAGCCCGCATTGAGGTAGGCAAACGACAGCCGTCGGCTCTCATACCGCAGTTCTCCATACGGCGCCGTCGGATCGGGAACGAGCATCGTGTCGCCCGATTCCAGATACACGCACGAGCCGCCGAGATAGCTGTCGTAGTCGTCGGAGTGGTTGTGCGCATACAGAACGATGAGATGCAAGCCTGCCTCGCCCGCGCGATTGAGTACGTCAACAAGCAAAGCGGCGTAACGGTTGTCCTCGCGCCAGTTCAGATGCAGCGGAACGTGCGTCATCACAAAGATCGGACGACGCTCTTGTGTATCGATACACATCTGCAGATAGGCGTTGAGTTCCGCCGCAGTTTCCTCGGCAATATACGCGTTGTCTTCATCGGCAAACGACGGGAAATCGCCTTCATGGATCAGATAGACGATGTAGTCCTCGCGCTCATGTGCACCGCCGGCATCGAGTCCCGGCGTGTCCTCAGGGTCGTGATTGCCCTGCAGAAAGAGAACGTCATCCGCATTCAGACCAAGCGCATCCTCAATCCGACCGCAAACGATCTCAAGCCCCTCTGCCGACTTTTCCGTGTCGTAGGCGGAGCTGTAGTCGCCGAGGAACAGTGCCTCGTCCACAGATCGGTATCCGTTTTGCTTCACGACGGAGAGCAGCTGTGACAGCACAACGCCGTCTCTGCCCTCACCCTGCAAGTCCGAACCTGCCCAAATGACGGCTGTCGGTGCAGAGGTATGATACTGCCATACCAAAATCGCCGCACAGACAAGCACAGCCGCCGCGATACCGCCCCAAAGTCTGCGCCGCATCGTCACGTTCAAAGCTCGCATTGGAAGAACACCATCTTTTCGCGCCGCCACGTGTAACAGCCGTATAGATACCGCCCGTCGGAAATCACCGCAGGATAGGAGTATTCGCCCTGTTCGGTTTCCAGATCGAGTACCCGCTCAAACGTATCTCCGCTGTCATGGCTTTCAAGCAGGGAAAGCGGCGTGCGTCCCTCGGTCACGGGATTACAGCAAAGAACAAGATATCCTTCCCCGACCTTGACAAGGTCAAGTCCGCTGTTGTTGTTCGGCAGACCGCTGTCGTAAAGCGTACACCAGGTCTTGCCGAAATCCTCGGAATCGGAGCGGAAGATCTTCTTATTTTTGGAGCGCACCAGCATATGAACGCCGCGGTCATCCTCCCACAGCGTCGGCTGAATGACCTCGGTGTCTTCGCTCGGCACGGGGATAAATTCCGTCTGCTCCCAGGTATAGCCGTTGTCGCAGGAAAGGTCAGCAAAGCACCGCCACGGTCCCTGCTCAAAGGAAGCACCGGCAAGCATCACGCCGTTTGATAAGCGAATCGGCTTGTTCTTGACAGGACCTCTGCCGTCGATATCATCCTCACACAGGCGGCGCGGCTCCGACCATGTTTTTCCGCCGTCGCGTGAGGTTGTGAGCATCGTGTGCCACGACTGAATCATTTTGCTCCGCTTATAAAACAGCAGAATTTCCTCGCCGTTGTCAAAAAGCACAGGATTCCAGTGCGGAACGTCCTCGACCATAGAAACACACATAGGGTCAGACCACACCCCATCCGCATCCGAGCGGAAAGCCGTATAGATTTGAACATTGTCATTGCCCTCATGCAGACCGCCAAACCACGCGGCAAGGATGCCATCTTGGGTTTTGATCAGCGTCGCCGCATGACAGGACGGGATTTCCACAGGGGTTGTGGGATCATAGATAAATTCTTTTTTCAGAAGCTTCATAGGGTTCTCCCTTCATTACATTGCCAGCGGCAGATTCGCAATCATCAGACCGCCGATGAACATACTGGCAAGATTGGCAAGGATGGCATACGGAATCGAGAGAAGCCGTTTCTCCCGCAGCGCCAGCGGAAAGGCGATCGTTTCGGCAAGGATGATCACGCCTTCCAGCAAATAATAGAAAAACAGTACATACGAATCCATGGAGGCGCTTCCGATCAGCAGATTCAGTCCCAGCTGCGTGAGAATATTCAAACAGAAGAATATGCCCCAGCTGTATGCCTGACGATATCCGAATACCCAAAATAACAATCCTTCAATCAACAAGGTCAGCGCAACACGCAGTCCGATGATCAGCACCATACGTCCGGGATACAAACCGCGGCTGATGGTCATGGTATCGAGATCAAGCATCACGACATTATTGTAGTATTTGTACGCAAGCGCAGGCATGGCAAGATACGTTGTTTCCCCGTCAGAGGTAACCGCCAAACGCAGATCGGTCAGTTCCACCTCCGCATTTACCTGTACATCGGTCACCCCGTACGGGTCTTTGCGGATGCTGTGATTGTAAAAATAACGGAAATACGTCTCCCAGCCGCGCCCGGAACGCAGTTTTTCCAACTGAACAGCTTCCGCACCGTCCGCATCCACCAAGGATAGCGCAAGATCATCGGGTGCCGATACGACAACGATCGTCAGACACGGCGGCTCTGCGGCATTGGCAAAGACCGGCAGAACGAGCCAAACGACGGTCATGAGCAGCAGAAAAAGCAAACGAAAACGACGGTTTTTCATTGAGACAGCTCCTTTCGTTGGATTCACATCGAAAATACGGTCAGATCACACCTCATAGCATCCGTATTCCTCGAGAATACATTTGCCGATTTCATAGAGATACGCTTCTGCGGTTCTGCGCAGACGAAGCGGCGGTTTTGCAAGGCGCGTATCTTCTTCATACGGACGGCGTTTGCCTGCGGGATAGAAGATATTGCCCGACTCAAACGTGAAATAGCCCTTGTAGCCGATGTCATGCAGCCCGTGCATCAGAGAGTCCAGATTGAGCGAACCCGAGAACGGTGCGAGATGATGGTCGTCGTTGCCCCAGTTGTCCTGTACGTGGAGCGCGTAGACATGATGACCGAGGATCTTCAAGGATTCGTGCTGCGGCATTTCCTGCATATTACCGTGACCGCAGTCCCAAACCGCATGGAAATTCGGATGGTCAACCGTTTCGATCATTGCCAGCAAATCAGGCGCGTTGTCGATCCAGTAAAGACCATCGATGCACATCTTGTTGAAGTTTTCCACAAGGATGTTGACATTGCACTCCTTCGCAATCTTCAGAAGCGGTTCGTAAAAGTGTGCATTTGCCTCAAAGGTCTGTTCTTTTGTAAGACCTTTCGTATAACCGGAGTGGACAACAAGATTCGGAATCCCAAGGATCCCGCAAGCCTCGACACAGCGTGCCGTATCGGCAATAAACGCCGCGTTGTCGGGTGCGATCGGTGCGCCCATCGGGGAGTGTGCCTGAATGAACGTTGCACCGAATGTTTGGGCATACGCTTTCAGCTTTTTCAGAAATTCGCGCCAGTCATCACCATACGCACCGCCGCGCGTGTGGTAATCCATTCCAAAATCATAGTCGAGATAACGGAATCCCGCCTCGCAGATATATTGCACCGCTTCTTCCTTGGATTTTGTATAGGCGTTGAAATCGCCTGTCGATGTAGCAAGTTTCATATTCAAATTACCCTTTTCTTTATGTCAAAACGGCACTACGGCAAGTGAGGACCTGCGCAGTGCCGTTGATTACCTATTCAGTTCAGGCAGGAGCGAATGAGATCTCTTGCCCGTGCGATATCCTTGGTCTGCTGATCACCGGAGATTTCGCGTTCGATGATGTAGGGACCTTCGTAGCCGCAGTTCTTCAGCGCGGCGATGATACCGGGAACGTTCGCGCGACCGTCACCAAGTGCACATTCGTGACCGAGCTCGCGTCCGGTCGTCGGATAGAAGCCATCCTTGAAGTGCGTGTTGCGGACGTACTTACCGAAGACTTCGATCGCATCGACGGTGTTTGCCTTGCCGTAGAGGATCAGATTTGCAGTGTCAAGGTTGATGCCGAGGTTGCCCGTGCCGACTTCCTCAATGTAGCGAAGCATGGCGACCGGCGTTTCCTGACCGGTTTCAAACAGGAAGTACTGACCGTACTGTAAAAGCTCCTTGGCAATGTCCGCAATCGCTTCCTTGATGGGTTCAAACTGCGGGCTGTTGGGATCCTCGGGCAAAAAGCCGACGTGCGTGATGACGTCCGTAACACCGAGGAGTCGGGCAAATGCAGCCTCCGCCTTGATCTCCGCAATACGCTTTTCACGGTACTGCTCGGGAACGATACCGAGGGTCGTCGGTCCTTCGTAGAAGTTCCAGACAGCGGGCGCACTCCAGCCTGCCCAAACGGCGGTGATGCGGATGCCGTGCTTTTCAGCAGATGCCTTGACAAATTCTGCCGCTTCTGCGGACATATCCGAGCCGGGCCAGACGTTGATCTGACAAGCGTTGAGTTCCAAAGACTGCAGACGCGCAAAGTCAGCATCCAATGCTTCCAGATTGTTGGAATAGCCGATCAGTGCGCCGATTTCATAGGTTTTCATACTTGATTGTTCCTCCGATGATAAAAAATAGGAATTGATCCGATGTACATTCATTATATCATGAACGTATGCATCTGTCAATTCCTTTTTGATTATTCGTTTACCGCCAAAATCACGGCAGCGTCCGGTTTTACAACCGCACAGCCGCAGTATTCCGTACCTGTCAGAAGATCGGTATAGCTTCCTGCAATGCGGTATTCTCTCTCCGAGCGGTTGACGCAGATACGCAGGGTATCATCCCCGTCGCCGCGCGTAAAGTCAAATACGCCGTCTGCGGCACACAGAATCCGTGTAACACCGTCTGCAAATACAGCATGGGTACGGCGAATTTCTGCAAGCTTCCGATAATGCGCAAGAAGCACCCCGTCTTCCCGTCCCCACGGATACGGACGGCGATTGAGCGGATCGCGGTAGCCTTCCATACCGACCTCATCTCCGTAGTAAATACACGGAATACCGGGTAAGGTAAACTGCAGTACCGACGCAAGTCCGACAAGGACACGGCCGCGCGCTTTTTCCTCTTCTGTCATGCGGATCAGCGCAAGTGCATCATTGTCAAGATCGCCCATCGGTTTTGCTGCCAGCGCGCTGATGATACGCTCCGTATCGTGCGTACCGAGCAAATTCATAAGCAGATGCGCACATCCTGCGGGGTAATGCCCGAGCACCATCTGCACCGCGTGCTCCAGCGCACCGACGTTTCC
>JAZQWK010000229.1:0-4483 GCA_045632325.1 Eubacteriales bacterium | reverse complement strand
TCATACCAGTTATTTGGAGCTTTATGACGCGCTCAAGGACAAAAAAGAGTGGATGAAAGAATAAAATCACACAGAAAAAGCCATCGGAGGCAGATGCTGATTGGAGCATCGCCTCCGATGTTTTTGGGGAATGGAAGAATTGTGTTATTCATTGATATAAATCCATAGTCTGGACTGCATGATTTTCTGCGCCTCAGCAAGGGTTCGGACTCCTGCTTGATATGCCGACAGTTCTTCTTCAATGATGGTGCGAACCGTCGTATCAAGTTCGGCAGAGGTCTCCGTCTCATACAGCAGATGACGGATCACGGCAAGATCGTCTTCGTCGTAGGTGATACGGATTGCTTCCGGATATACGGCTTCCAGCGTTTTCGCATCATAGACAAGATCCAGCCGATACATACTTCCCGGCGCATATACGAAGGTTGGATTGGCGAGCAGTGATTCTACCGCAGAGATGGTCACAGGCAGTGTGGTGTTTGCACTGTAGAGCTGAATCGTATCAGAAAGAAGATAGGCAAGAAACTGTGCCGTGCCCAGCTTGACCTTGGATGCGGCGTTGATGCTGATATCCAAATCGGAGCGGAAACGGACGATTTCACGGTCGCGGGACGGATAGCCGTGCAGTGCAAACTCGGTTTCTCCGTACATCTGCAGCAGAAGGGCATACGCATCAATGGTAAAGAACGGAAAATCAAGGAACGTGACGTCGCCCGATTGCAGAGCCGCAGGAAGCGCATCTGATTCCAGGACATATTCTCCGTATTGATAAGAAAAATTTGATTCTGCTCCGGCGATACGATTCGGCACCGTTTCAAGGAAGGTCACGAGCCGTCCGAATTCCTCGCTGTCGTAGCAGCATTCTCCCGTTTCCTCATTGGCAAACGACGGGACTGCGGCGGCGAAAATTCTGTCCTGTACGAAACCGGAATCGTACATACTGTTCAAGTTGAATAGATGCTTTCCGTTTTGTTCGGCTTGGTCGGCAAGAGTATACATCATATCCAGTGTCAGAGGCGTATCGGACGAAAGGGTCGATTCCAGACAAACCGGCATGGAAAGATACATATTGAGTGGGACGGAGTACAGCGCACCCGATGGATCGTGATAGGCACTTCCAACACATGGCAGAAGCACGTCGCCGAAGGCGTCCTGCAAATCGACAAAGGCGTGCTTGGTTGTGTAAATGCGCAAGGCATCGCGCAGATACTGTGTACTGATGAAGATGTCTGCCGCATTTCCCGCAAGCATGGCTTCGGTAAAGGTTTCGGGAATCTCACCGCTGTCATATCGGTTATCGCTGTAATCCACAATTTCCACGAAATATTCGCTGTTGTGCGCATTGAAGAGATTGACGGCATTTTCCACGATCGTTTTATGATGATAGTAACCGAATCGCGTCAGATCTTCGATTAGACCAAGACGAATCGGAATCTTATTCTGTTTCTGTGCATCGGAATTCCGATACAGCCAGCCGAGGGTTTGGGTATTGGTAAACGGATCCTTGACGGAGACTAAAATATGGTTGGCATCGTAAATACCGAGAATCGTCAGATTATCGTATACCTGTCCGGAGTTGTGCCAATTGCAGAGCAGTTGGGCTTCCGCATCCCCGACGTTATATCCCCAAAATCCTGTCTCATTGGTATAGTAGACTTCATACGCACTTTCTTTGGCGGCAAAGTACGTCATCGAAATTCCCTTGACGTTGTCGGGATTGTCGTAATACGTTTCCGATGCACTTGTGAGGTTGTCTGCATCGATGCGCAGATACGTGCCGAGGTACAGACCGGCTGCAAGCAGTTCTCCCTTGGGCGAGAGAAACAGTGATGTTTTTTGTCCGCCCTCAATTTGTCCAATCAGATGCAGCTCCGCATCGTAAATGCAGACCGTTTCCCCGCCGAGCACCGCAATTCTGCCGTCGGGAAGCATGACGATATGATTGTTCTGACCGACTCCCGGAATGATACTTTCGGCAAGGACCGTTCCCGCCGCATCACACAGCATCAGATATCCCGATTCCAATAGCTCTTCCCGATTGGGTGGATACCCAATGACGTTGGTGAAGGAGGTGTGCAGAAACGTGTTTTCATCAATCATATATGTGCCTCTGACATATTCATACAAGCCTTCGCGTTCATAATGATTGACGTTCGGTTTGGTATACGGCACGGTTTTCACAATGCCGTCATCAGGGGTGAGAAAAGCAAGACGTTTTCCGACAATGATTCTGCTCTCATCCAGCTGGTTCATGTCCATGCACAGCATCCCGTCGCGCGTTTCGATCTGCATACGGTTGTATTCCCATCCGTCACCCGGATCGGGAAGCGGCTCAAATGCATAGGTGTTGGTCAACGGAAGGCGGTCTTCATCCCCGAGTTCATCCGAAAACATTGACAGATCAACCACCCCGGGAGTTGGGATGCCATCCTCGGAAAATACAAGGGACGATGTGCTTGCTTGGGTTTCGATGGTTTGGGTGCCGCCGTCACACGAGATAAAACAGAACAGTATGGCAAGCAGAAACGAGAAAATGCGGAGTTTACGCATGGTATTCGCCTCCTTTATATGATTTCGTTTTCATTATAACATATTGTAGAATACTCGTCAATTTTTTTTTTGTTTGACTTGGAATTTCTGCCAACTGCACAAAATCAATCAGGAAATTTTGTGCAGAAAACACAAAAAAGTACTGCCGCAGGTGAGAACCTACAGCAGTACTGTATGCATATTATTGAAATAAATGACATCCCGCGTCACGGAAATGGACAATCAGCGTCCGACATTCCTCCTCGGTCATGTCAAACTTTTTTGCCAGACACGTCATGCAGAGAAAATCGGTTGTTCCGCGATTGATGAGCTTTTTCGTCAGCCCGATCTCATCGCGCGTCACTTCTCTTTCGCAGATTTTGCAGGTGTCCATTAAATTTTTACGACCTTTGCACGGAAGATCTTGCAGCCGTGAGACTCGACCGTCGGATTGTAGTAATCCTTGATCGGACCGACTTCTTCACCCGTGATCAGATCGCGCATGACAAACGCACGTCCGCAGCCTGCGACAAGACCTGCGTTGAAGGTGTAGAACGGAATGGCAGCCGCCTGATCTGCAAAGTTGAAGAAACCGATGGCGTATTCGCCGTCAGAGAGGTGACGGAAGAAGACCTTGAGGTTCTGATTCCACGGGTGGGTCGTGACGTTGATAACGCCGCGGCATTCGGGATCCTGGTCAAGCGCGATCAGCTCCTTGTTGGTGAGGATCGCCTTGGTGGCAGGTGTCATATTGCGTACGTCACAGCCGATCATCAGGGGAGAACCGAACAGACACCACAGTGCAAACTGGGTCTGATATTCAACGTCAGACTGCGCATTTTCGTTGCCGACGTTGCCCTTGCCGTACATACCGACGGTCAGCATATCCATATCGTTGAAGCATCCGGGTGCGGAATAGCAGTAGTTCTGTACCTGGGACATTGCGATATCCTTTGCGGAGTTGAAGTTGTCGAAGATGTCACCGGTGGAGCGGTACATGTGTGCACCAGCGGAACGGATCCAAGTACCGACCTCGTCAGAACCCCAGTTGCAGGCGGAAAACAGAATCTCACGGCCGCAGGACTTGAGTGCCATACCCATACGCTTGTACAGCAGAGGACCGTTGACGGTTTCCGGCTTGAAGCAGAAGTCGTACTTCAAGAAGTCACAGCCGTATTCTGCGAAGGTTTCCGCATCCAGAAATTCATGGTCGAAGGAACCGGGATAGTCTGCACAGGTACGGACGCCGGCACAGGAGTACATACCGAACTTCAGACCCTTTGCGTGAACGTAATCGGAAACGTCGTTCATGCCGAGCGGGAACTTATTCTTGTCGGGAACGATCTTGTCGGTGACGGGATCGCGCTGGCGTTCGGACCAGCAGTCGTCGATGACGAGATACTGATAGCCTGCATCGAGCAGACCTTCGTCGACCATCGCGTCTGCCGTTTCCTTGATCAGCTGTGCGCTGATATTGGTACCGAATGTGTTCCATGTGTTATAACCCATAGGGGGCGTCATTGCTAACATAAGTGAATCTCCTTTGTTTGTAATATTGGTTGTGTTCAGTATATCACAAAGCGCGCAAAATTGCAAGCGATTTTGCGAAAATCGCGCGTTGACATAGAGATACAGCCGCGATTGGAACGGTATCTTGAGAATACCGCTGACAGAAAATAAAGATTTTTCGCAAGATTCCTAAAATTTCTTGACATAACCGCAAAACCTTGATACAATAAAGAAAACAACGAAAGGACGGCTTCTTCTGTAAAGCTGTGTAGATTACCATGACCCGTACCATTCCTTTTCTGCCCGGGGAACGCTGGTGGGGACTTGCCGTTGCCCACGGAACCCGTTTTCCGCTGACCGAACAATCCGAATATTCCTATCATCCGACAACGCAATTTACAGGCAATCAGGAATCTCCTCTGATGGTTTCCTCCATGGGACGCTA
>JAZQWK010000228.1:0-1721 GCA_045632325.1 Eubacteriales bacterium | reverse complement strand
TGCCGTCAGCGAAACAACACCGGGTGTAATCCCCTTGGGCGCACCGAGAATGCGCAGACGAATACCATATGCTTTGACACATTCCGTTTCGCGGTAGTCAATGCAAAGATCGCGCGTGTTTTCCGATGCATCGATCAGCATCTCCCACGCGTCAAGCGCGGGTGTCGGTGCGTATTCCACAACATATTGGAACGCGCCGGGGTAAATGCCTTCCATCGTTTCCATGCCGATGTCGCGCCAGATCAGGCGTACCGAGTGAATGTTGTATCGTGTCGCATCACCTAAACGGAATGTCAACGTCGGTGCGGTATCGTCGTCTGCCGGCTGCCACCACGAAAGCACACTTTCATCGGAGGCGTAAATCGCGTCTCTGCCGGGTGCACAGGAGGAAGCCGTCGGGCGCTGCATGAACGTCACGGGCAGCCATCCTGCATCGTTGCCGTCTTCAGGATGTGCAATCTCACCGGGCGCATACTGCGGCGTTTCGGTCAATGCATTACAGTAAAGTTCTCCATTTTCGTCAATACCAAGCGGGTCCATGCTGATGCGGCGTTCATACATGTGGTTAAAGCAGAAAATGTTGGTGTAGAACGTCCAGAGCGTGTTATTCGGACCGTCGACAATGCATCCGTGACCCGCACCGCGGACAAGTCCGTGACGCTTGTAGGTCAAGGGGTCATGGTTCTTCTGCGGACGGAAGCCAGACAGCGGACCCTCATCGGAGATTGCAATGCCACATGCATATGTAGAAAATTCCGTTCCCGAGCCCGAATACAGCAGATAATAACGGTCGCCGATCTTGAGCATCCATTGTCCCTCGACCCAGCCCATACGTCCATTCTGATGATGCTCGCCCATGCGCTGCCATGTTCGGTCCGTATCAAAGCGGTTGATCCAGACAGGTTCATGCAAAAGCTTCCACGGCTCGTCTGGATCAAGCTCGACACCGAGGGTACCCGTGACGTATTCGACGTCATCATCACCCGTCGGACCGACACAGCCGATCCAGTACATATACAGATGTTCGCCGTCGGCAAACAGGCATTGATCCGAGTGCTTGACCAGATTACCGAGATGGTCATGGAAATGACCACAGAGTGTGAACGGTCCCGTTGGGCTGTCGGCGACGTACAGCTCAGACATAGAGTGTCCCGCCAGATACCACTTGCCGCGGAAGCATGCAACCGCAGGGCTGTAGCGCATGTGCGGTACACCGATATCGACATGCTCCCAGTTGACAAAATCCTCGGTCACATACGCAACGGAATAGCTGGGATAGAGGATCCACTTTCCGTCATGATAGACAACGGAAGGATCGGAGATGGAGCGGTAGTCCTTGAAGTCACGCGGATCGCGGCGTGTCAGATCGGTATCCAGCCAACGACCCGACGGCACATCGGGAATCGATAAGGGATTGCAGTAGGTTTTCATGCGTCTATCTCCTTTTTCTGTGTTGATTTTCTTATAATCAGTTCGGTCGGAATACGGACATCCTCGCGAACATTCGGGTCATCGATCATATGCAGAAGAAGCTCTGCCGTTCGGATCGCCATCGTGTGCAGATCCTGGCGCACCGTTGTCAGCGGAACCGGCGATGTCACGGAGAAAATACTGTCATCAAAGCCTGTTACCATGACATCGTTGGGCACGGAAATGCCGCGTTCCGCAAACAGATTCACAACGCCGAGCGCCATGAAGTCATTGGCACAGACAATGACATC
>JAZQWK010000227.1:0-13601 GCA_045632325.1 Eubacteriales bacterium | reverse complement strand
GATTATCACATGGCGGAATTTGCTCGCCGCACAGGCAGGGAATGGACAAGAGAAGAACTCTATCAGGCGGTCTGGTCGGGCAAGCCGAATCCGACGCGCGATGCGTGGTTTGCATTGATGAGCGAAGGTTTCCACGGATTTGCAAAGGTGCTCCGAGAAAAGCTTGACTCGGTATCGCCGAACACACGCCTTGGCTACTGCGCCTGCATGACGTCCTTTGATTCCGATTGCATCGATGCGGCAGAGCTTGCAAGAACGTTTGCGGGCAATACCAAGCCCTATCTGCGCGGCATCGGTGCGGCGTATTGGGGCAACAACGGTACGCATCATACAATCGCCGACGTTATCAGCTATGAGCGTTTGGAATCTGCTTGGATGAAGAAGGCACCCGACATTGAATTCTACACCGAAGGTGACGTTTACCCTCGTCCGCGCTACCGTGTTCCCGGTTGGTTTTTGGAGACGTTTGACACGGCGCTCCGTGCAGACGGCTCGACCGACGGTATTCTCAAATACGTCTTTGACTATGTGCAGACCCCGATGTATGAAACCGGCTATATTGAACGTCACGAACATCATAAATCGCTGTATGACGAAATTCACAGTGCGTTTGACGGCGGCCTGACACGCGGTGTATACGTATATGAAGCGGAACATAAGCTGCAGGACTGCACACTTCCGACACCGGCTCCCTCCGAGGGCTTCATCGGTGACTGTCCGCTTTCCGCATCGATTCGCTTTCTCAACCGTCTCTGCATCCCGACCTCGATGATTGAAAACGGCGATGCGGTCTGTGTATCGGGCTGGTCGGGACAGAAGATGCCGCTTGACCTTTTGAAATACGGCGTGATGATGGATATTGAGGCGGCAGAAGCACTCACGGCGCGCGGGATTGATTGCGGTATTGCCGACGTTAAAGCTGCTCCTGCTGCTGTCAGCGAAACGTTCCCGGCGGTTGATGATATGGAAGAAGAAAATCTCCGCACGATGACGGGCGGTATGTTCCGTCGTGTGACACTGAAGGAAAATGCTGTGGTACTTTCCATGTTCCATGCAGGTGAACAGACGTATCCTGCGGCATGGCTCTATGAAAACGCCGATGGACAGCGGTTCCTTTGCTATGCATTCTCGTTCTTTGTCGATGACCGTCATGCGCAGCTTCTGACAAGCTATGCAAGACAGGCACAGGCAATCGGGGCTCTCGAGTGGCTGCAGGGCGGCAAGAAGCCTGCGGCGGTATGTGCGCATCATCCCGAACTTTATATGATCGTCAAAGATCATGCGGACGGAGGTCGTGCGGTCGGTATGTGGAACTGCTTTGCAGACGAGATCATCGCGCCCGTTGTCAACCTTGATCGTGCATATGCCGAGGTACGCTTTATCGGCGGTGCGAGAGGGCATATCGACGGCAATCGCGTGATTTTTGAGACGGATATTCCTGCGCACGCATTTGCGGGATTTGTTGTAAAATAAGGGAGAAGACCATGACAGAACTGAAACAACACATTCTTGACGAAGGAAAATTTGATTGGTACGACGTGAAAAAAGCGCCGTTTGAAATTTACGGACTCTATCGCGGTGAGGAAGACACCGACCCGCGTTTCCGCCGTACCCCACAGGCAATCGGTGATGCGACCAATGAATATACGAAGTTTCTCTGCTTCAATCCTGCGGGCGGACGCATCCGTTTTTCGACCGATGCAAAGCAGATTGCGATCTACGTTCATTACTGCTTCTTTGACCGCTCCAATCACATGTGCTTCAACGGCGAGTGTGGGCTGGATCTGTATCACGACGAAGGCGAGTGTCATACCTATCTCTGTACGATGACGCCGAATCTCGATACGTCTATTGAGCAGAAAATGGAATATTACCACATTGACTGGCTGGAAACCCGTGTTCCCGCGGGTATGAACTGCTATACGCTGAATATGCCTCTGTACTGCGGTGTAGATGATATCATGATCGGCGTGCCGAAGGGCTGTGTCGTCGGTGCGGGTGCAAAGTACCGCGACGAGAAGCCGATCGTTTACTACGGCTCGTCCATCACCCAAGGCGGCTGTGCATCGCGTCCCGGTATGTCGTACCAGTCGCATATCTGCCGCCGACTGAACGTCGACTATATCAATCTCGGCTTTTCCGGTGCCTGCCGCGGCGAAAAGGTGATGGTGGATTATCTGGCATCGCTTGAGATGTCTGCGTTCGTATCGGACTATGATCACAACGCACCGACGGCAGAGCATCTGAAAAATACCCATTATGCGCTCTATGAAGCGATCCGTGCTGCACATCCCGACATTCCGTACATCATGATCACCCGTCCCGATGTCCTCGGACGCAAAGAGGAATGTGAAGAACGCAAAGCGGTGATCTATGAAAGCTATCAGCGTGCGCTTGCAAATGGCGATAAGAACGTCCGCTTCATTGACGGTGCTACGCTGTTCGGAGACATCGATGCGCATGAATGTACGGTTGATACGTGTCATCCAAACGACCTCGGCTTTTACCGTATGGCTGGTGTGATTGGGGATGTTCTCAAAGCCTCCCTCCCCGAGGGAGGTGTCACACGAAGTGTGACGGAGGGAGTTGACCCATGAACGGATATTGGTTTTTCATGTTTGTCACATCACTCTTGATTCCTTGTATCATGATCGTATTCGGATGTTTATTCTGCCGCCGTGCGCCGAAAAAGATCAATATATGGTACGGTTACCGCACGTCAAGATCGATGAAAAACGAAGATACATGGTCGTTTGCTCATCAGCATCTTGCGCGGACATGGCTGATCGTCGGCGCGATTCTGCTTGCCGCTTCCGTGATTCCGATGGTCGCGGTCTATGGCAAGGATGAAGATACGGTGAGTGTTGTGTCGTTGGTTTTACTGTTTGCGCAGATGATACCGATGGTTGTTTCGCTGTTTCCAACGGAGAGGGCACTGAAGCGGACGTTTGATGAGAACGGGATGAGAAAGTAATCCTGAAATACACATAGAAAGATAACTCCCTCAGTCATGCTTCGCATGACAGCTCCCTCGAACGCATCAACCTGTTGGTTGATGCAGAGAGCCTAATATATGAGAGGCACCCTCGCTTGAGGATGCCTCTGAATTTTTTTAGTATGTGATTTCGACTTCGTGACCCGTTTCAGCGGACTTGTAGATCGCGTCGATCATCTTCATGAGGATGACACCGTCCTCCGCCGGAGCGCGGCAGGGAACACCGTGTTCGACGCAGTCAATGAAGTGTGCGATTTCTGCGTTGAAGCTCTCGGTGAAGCGGAAGTTTGCTCCGCCGCCGGCAGGTGTGATGTTGACGAACGTGCCGTTCATATCGGTAAAGAACTCGGTGACACCGCCGATCTTCGTGCCGCCCTTGGTGCCGAACAGCTCAATGTCAGCGCGGTCTTCCTTGATGTTCAGGTTGAACGATGCTTCGACCGTCAGAACCATACCGTTGTCAAAGCGGATCATGGCAGAGGTAAAGTCTTCAACGTCGAACTTGAATTTCGAGTTGTTCTGCTTGGATTCGTAACCGAGGTTTGCCTTTGCACCGGATGCACGGTCGGGACCGAGGTTGTTGTAGGTGACACCGTATGCCGCGATGGGCTTGGGGCATCCTGCGAGGTAACGGACGAGGTCCATGACGTGAACGCCGAGGTCGATCAGAGGACCGCCGCCGGAGTAGCTCTTGTCACCGAACCAGCCGCCGGGACAGCCGGAACGACGCAGATAGGTTGCCTTTGCGTAGTACAGATCACCGAGCGTACCGCCGTCGATGAACTTCTTGATCATCGCGGCATCCTCACCGTAGCGGCGAACGAAACCGATCTGCAGAACCTTGCCGTTCCGTTCCGCTGCTGCCTTCATTTCCTCTGCTTCTTCTGCGTTCATTGCCATCGGCTTTTCACAGATGACGTTGACGCCTGCGTTCAGAGCGGCAATCGCAGCACCCTTGTGAGCCGCGTTCCATGTGGTAACGGAAACTGCATCGAGGTTTTCCTTTGCGAGCATTTCGTTGTAGTCGGTGTACCAGCGCGGAACGTTGAACTTTGCCGCGTAAGCCTTGACCTTTTCTTCGTCGATATCACAGACAGCCGTCATTTCGACGCGGTCTGGAATTGCCTTGTAGCCGCCCATATGCGCGTGGCTGATACCGCCGGTACCAATAATACCTACTTTTACTTTTTCCATGGGAATTCTCCTTTGTTCGATTCAAATTGGGGTTGCCCCTGTTGGATTTATGATAACACAAAGAGGGCGGATTGTCAAGCCTTTTCGGTAATATGCAAAAATAAAAGTAAATGCAGGAGCGGTAAAACTCCTGCATTCGATTTTTTTTGTATAGAGTTGCTTATGCCATACCGACAGAACCGAACAGTTCCATCTTTTCCTTGACGGTAGCCTTGATTGCTTCAAAGCCGGGAGCGAGAAGCTTTCTGGGGTCGAAGCCCTTGCCGGAAAGGTCCTTGCCTTCTTCGATATACTTTCTGGTAGCTTCCTGGAATGCGAGCTGGCATTCGGTGTTGACGTTGATCTTGGAAACGCCGAGGGAGTTCGCCTTCTTGATCATGTCAGCGGGGATACCGGTACCGCCGTGGAGAACGAGGGGCATATCACCGGTCTTTGCAGAAACTGCTTCGAGGGTTTCGAAGGAGAGACCCGGCCAGTTAGCGGGGTACTTACCGTGGATGTTGCCGATACCTGCAGCGAGCATGGTAACGCCGAGGTCAGCGATCATCTTGCATTCGTTGGGATCTGCGCATTCGCCGTTGCCGACAACGCCGTCTTCTTCGCCGCCGATTGCACCGACTTCTGCTTCGAGAGAGAGACCGAGTTCGCTCGTGAGCTTAACGAGTTCGGTGGTCTTTGCGATGTTTTCTTCGATCGGGTAGTGAGAACCGTCGAACATGACAGAGGAGAAGCCTGCCTTGATGCACTTCATAGCGCCTTCGTAGGAGCCGTGGTCGTGGGGCAGAGCGACCGGAACGGTGATGCCGAGTTCTTCGATCATACCGTTGACCATACCGACGATGGTCTTGTAGCCGCACATGTACTTGCCGGCACCCTCGGAAACACCGAGAATGACAGGAGAGTTGCATTCCTGTGCAGTGAGCAGGATCGCCTTGGTCCATTCGAGGTTGTTGATGTTGAACTGACCGACAGCATAGTGGCCGGCCTTAGCCTTGTTAAGCATTTCCTTTGCAGAAACTAACATTGTTATATCCTCCCAAAAGGTTTTATTTTTGTTCTTACTCTTTATATTATACCGCATTTTGCAGTTTTTCGCAATGGTTTTCCATAATAATTAAAAAAATGTTCATATATTCTGATCATATTGCGCGGTTTTGCATGATGATAAGATTGAATCCCACCGACACGCATCGCGTACCGCCTCTTTTGGCGAGGGAGGTGATTGATCAGAGTCCCGCCGCTGCCATCTGACCCATCGTCAGAACGTCCTGCAAGAACCAAAAGCCAAGTCCGAGCAGAATAAAGAGAATCGTGCCGAACAAAGAGGTCGGACGCCAGATTTCAAAGAAGGTCGTTTTTTCGCCCTTGTCTTTTTTCCATGCGATGTTCTTCTTCCAGTACCAGATCGGGAAGATTGCGGTTACGGCGGCGATGACCCACAGGACCACAGCGGTAATCTGATAGGTATCCCAGCCGAGCATACGGATGACGTTCATGAGGATGCTCCTTTACACAAAGTTTTCTTTAGTATACCATAAATTGCTTGTGAAATCAAGGCAAAAATGTAAATTCCGCCGTTTTTGTGAAAAACCTTTCCGCACTGAAAAAAAGAATTGACACGGCAGGAAAATCATGCTATAATGACAGCAAAGAAATAACCCGAAAAGGAGTATCATTATGCTGAAAACAATACAATACAAAGCCGATCTCTGTGTTGTCGGCGGTGGACTTGCAGGTATGTGTGCGGCAATTTCCGCAGCGCGTCACGGTGCAAAGGTCGTTTTGATGCAGGAGCGTCCCGTGCTCGGCGGCAATGCGTCGGGTGAGATCCGTATGTGGGTCTGCGGCGCGCAGGGAAGCAACGTCCGCGAAACCGGTATTTTGGAAGAGCTGGCAATGGAGAATTTGCGGCGCAATCCCTATAAGCTCTATCCGATCTGGGATTCCGTGCTGTGGGATGCGGTCAAGCGCGAGGAGAATATCACGCTTCTGCTCAATTGCTCCTGCATGGATGCAGAGATGGATGCGGACGATCATATTGCCGCCGTCACAGGCTGGCAGATGACGACGCAGGCGTTCTGCCGTGTCGAGGCGAAGCTCTTTGCCGATTGCTCCGGCGACAGTATTTTGGCACCGCTGACGGGCGCGCATTACCGCTGGGGACGCGAGGCCGCATCGGAGTTCGGGGAGGACGTTTCCGTTACCGTTGAGGACAGAAAAACGATGGGTATGTCGTGTCTCATTCAGGCGCACAAGGGAACGGAGCCCGTCACGTTTACGCCGCCCGCTTTTGCAAAGAAGCTGACGGAAGACGACGTCAGATACCGCCGTCCGAACATGAAGGCGTCTTCCGAGAATTTCTGGTACCTCGAGCTTGGCGGTTTCGGCGATTCGATTGCCGATACGGAGGTCGTACGCGATGAACTGGTCGCACTTGCTTACGGTATGTGGGATTACATCAAAAATTCCGGTAAGTACGACGACGCAGAATACTGGCAGCTGGACTTCCTCGGATTTTTGCCCGGCAAGCGTGAATCCCGCCGCATGATGGGCGCGTATCTGATGACGCAGAACGATATCACCTCCGACCGTCATTTCGAGGACGTCGTTGCGTTCGGCGGCTGGCCGCTTGACGACCACGATCCTGCGGGATTCTACTACGACGGTCATCCGAATACCTCGTATCAGACGCCCTCTCCGTACGCGATTCCGTACCGCGTGCTGTACTCGGAAAACATTGAAAATCTGTACTTTGCGGGACGCAATATCTCGATGACCCATGCGGCGATGTCGTCCTCTCGCGTTATGGCGACCTGTGCACTGCTCGGTCAGGCTGCGGGTACTGCGGCGTCGATCGCCGTCAAGCACGGGACCACCCCGCACGGCGTCTATACCGATCATCTTGCAGAGCTGCAGGAAACGCTTCTTTGGGACGATATGCTCCTGCCGCACCATCCGAGAATCCCGACGGAGCTGTCCCGCTCGGCAAAGCTCTGTGTCAACGGTGACGGATGTGCACAGGCAGAGGTTCTGCGCGACGGTAATGACCGCGAAAACGTCTTTGCCTGCAAGATCGGTGACGTGATCTCCTACCGTTTTGATACGCCGACGGCAGTGGACGAAGTTCGCATTATCTTCGACTCCGACCTTGACCGCGTAACGCTGCCAGGTGACCATATGGAACGCACGCATACGATGCGCGCAAATCTCCTGCCCGATGCACCGGTCATGCATCTGCCGACGACACTCTGCAAATGCTATACACTTGACGCCGTATGCGAAGACGGTTCCGTTGTCCGTCTGGCAGAAGAAGAACATAACCTGCGCCGTTTGGTCGTCATTCACGTTGGAAAGACTGTTTCCGAAATTCGTCTTACGGGAACCGAAGTCCACGAGGGCGGTGCAGAGGTTCGTCTGTTCTCGTTTGAAGTAAAGTGAGGAAATAGGTATGAGCACGATTCGTCTGATGGGGCAGAACGTGTGGAACTGCACGGGAAATCTGCCCACTTGGGAGGAAAAGGGTCTGAACTGCTCCTCTGCTGTCCGTATGAAAGGACATACGAAGATTCTCGCAGAACTGCTTCCCGATATTCTCGGCGGGCAGGAGGTCAATATGCAGATGCAGCTCGATCTGAAAATGAACTGCATCGAACGCGGCTTGCCGTATACGATCATTTGGGGCAACATGACGCCGATCGTATACCGCGCAGATAAGCTGGAGCTGCTCGATACGGAATATCTGTTATATCCCGCGCACGTTGACGGCTATGAGGGCTCGTTCAACGATGTGCAGTCGAAATCCTGCAACGTCGGCGTGTTCCGCACAAAGGAAGACGGAAAGGTCTTCGTCTTTGCAACCACGCATCTGTGGTGGAAGTCGTCACAGGCACAGCCCGGCTCTGCCGAGGTGCGCAAAATCCAGCTTGGTATGGCGACGGAGCTTGTCAAAAAATATCAGGCAAAGTACGGCGGATGTCCTGCCGTGCTCGTCGGTGATCTCAATGCGGGATATTACGCGCAGGCACTCCGCTGGGCGCTTGAGGACGGCGGCTGGCAGCATGCGCACGACGTTGCCGTCGAGTACCGTCACGAGGGCAAGGGCTTCAACGGCTGCGGTATTCAGCCCGGTGTCTGGCAGGACGAGCCGTTTGAAAAGGCACTCGACCACATTCTTGTCCGAGAGATCCCCGAAGGTGCTGTCCGTCGGTTTGATCGGTACTGTGCAGAGGATTATGTCTATCTTTCCGACCATGCGCCCGTCTATATTGATCTGAATCTGTAAAAAACGAAAATCATAGGAGAAAACCGATATGAATTATGATATTATTATTATCGGCGCAGGTCCCGGCGGTATCTTTGCCGCTTATGAATTGATGCAGAAAAAGCCTCAATTGAAGGTTGCCGTATTTGAAGCAGGTCACGCCTTAAACAAGCGCCGCTGTCCGATTGACGGCGATAAAATCAAGACTTGTATCGGATGCAAAAGCTGCTCGATCATGAGCGGCTTTGGCGGTGCGGGTGCATTTTCTGACGGTAAGTACAACATCACCAACGACTTCGGCGGCACGCTCTTTGAGTATATCGGCAAGAAGCACGCACTCGATTTGATGCAATACGTCGATGAGATCAATCTCAAATACGGCGGTGAGGGAACGAAGCTGTACTCTACGGCTGGAACGCGCTTTAAGACCCTGTGTATTCAGAACGATCTTCATTTGCTGGACGCTTCCGTTCGTCATCTCGGCACGGACATCAATTACGTCGTTCTTGAAAATCTCTACGCTTATTTGAAAGAGTACGTGGATTTCTACTTCGATACGCCTGTTGAAGGCATTGAGGCGGTGGACGGCGGTTATGCCGTTCACTGCAAAGATGCCGTTTATAAGTGCGAGAAGTGCATCGTTTCCGTCGGCAGAAGCGGCAGTAAGTGGATGGAAAAGGTCTGCCGTGAGCTTGACATTCCCACCAAGTCCAACCGCGTGGACATCGGTGTGCGCGTTGAGCTGCCCGCATCGGTATTTGCGCATCTGACCGACGAGCTGTACGAGAGTAAGATCGTTTACCGTACCAAACAGTACGGCGATAAGGTTCGCACCTTCTGTATGAACCCGAAGGGTGCCGTCGTCAATGAGAATACGAACGGCATCATTACCGTAAACGGACACAGCTATGAGGATCCTGCGCTTCAGACCGAGAACACCAACTTTGCATTGCTCGTAGCCAAGCATTTCTCCGAGCCGTTCAAGGTTTCCAACGGCTACGGTGAATCCATTGCCCGTCTGAGCAATATGCTCGGCGGCGGTGTTATCGTTCAGCGCTTCGGCGACTTGATCCGCGGACGCCGCTCGACGCCGAATCGCATGGAGGAAGCGTTCATCACGCCGACCTTGCAGGCAACGCCCGGTGACTTGAGTCTGGTGCTGCCCAAGCGTCTTTTGGACGGCATCATTGAAATGATCTATGCGCTTGACAAGGTTGCACCCGGTACGGCAAACGACGATACGCTGCTGTACGGCGTTGAGGTCAAGTTCTATAACATGGAAGTCGAAGTGAATGAGAATCTGGAGTCCTGTCACAAGGGACTTTATATCATCGGCGACGGCAGCGGTATTACGCACTCGCTGTCCCATGCTTCCGCAAGCGGTGTTCACGTTGCAAGAAAGATTGCGGAATAAGGTACCATCTGCTGCGGGCGAAGAGGAGGATGACGATGGGAGAGATTGATTTTGCGAAAAGGAATATTGCAAAACTCGAAAAAATCCCGTCTGTTCTTGCCGCAGTCATTCTGATTGGGCTTTGGATATATGTCTTTGTCATTCGACCGAACATCCGTGATTTTTCGGAAAATGCGGCGTTTTACAGAGACAGTGAGGGTTGGCTGTACTTTCTCATCGCGCTGTACTCCGGCGGGATTGCGGGACTATTCCGACCGTGGCGGTGGTATCTGGCTCCGATTTTGTTCCTTGGCTGTATGTCACTGCATTATCTGTCCTTTCCGGTGATTCTTTCGTTTCGGGAAGTACTTGGATTGCTGGTGCTCTGGTATATCGGATGGGTTCCGTGTACGCTGTTCAGGCGATTGATTGCTAAAATCATTGGCGGAATTGCGCGATCATGGTTTGTTTACGATGAAAAACGGGAAAGTGAAAACAGAAAACGGAAGGAGCACTGCGATGACTAACATGGAATTGCTGTTTGTCGCTCTCATGTGGGCGATAAACATCTTCGTTCTGCTGATTCTGCCGCTTTTGGCGTTATGTCTTATCGGACAGAAGCGACAGCGGACAGCGGTATTGATTTCACTGTCTTTGCTTTGCGCCGAGGTACTGCTGACCGTTCTTCTTTGTGTTCAGCCGCCGATCATCCATCTGACCGATCATGCACTGGATGCTGAAACGAAGAAAATCATCCGCAATGTCAGCGACGGGCGGTATAATGACGTACTTCCCGTGTTTCCGACCGCCGTTGTTGTAGTCGAAAACGAGGATGGATTTCTGCGCTGGCGGACGTATTACGGCTTGTGGGGCAGAACCGAGCACATTTATGCCGATACCTATGAAATGACCGAGCCGCTGTGGCGGTGGTAGAGACTAATTTCACAAAAGAAACACGCCGCTGTAAGCATTCAAACTTACAGCGGCGCAATTTTATGCAGTTAAAATCAGATCTTAACTTCTTCGTGCTTTTCAGCGGAAGCGTAGATACCGTCGAGCATTCTCTGAACGGTGACAGCGTCTTCGATCGGGGAGATCGGCTTCTTGCCGGTGTTCAGACAGTCAACAAAGTGACGGATTTCTTCGACGAAGTAGTTGACACCGACAACTTCGGGCGTTTCGGTGGAGAGGTAGCCTTCTGCGTCTTCGCCGTAGATGGTGAGCGGTTCGAAGGTACAGCCTGCCTTGGAGCCGTAGATGGTGGTGGTAGCGGATTCGTTGCCGTTGATTGCCCATGCAATTTCAGCGACCATGGACTTGCCGCCTTCGAAACGGAAGAAGACGGATGCGGAGTCTTCGGTGTTGAAGACGCCGTTGCCCTTACCGAACGGCTGCCATCTGCCGACACCCTTGGTCTGGTAGTCGCCGATGCGGTAGGAGGTTTCAGCGGAAACGGAGATGGGAGTGGGTCTGCCCATCAGGTACCAGGTACGGTCAATGGCGTGAACGCCGATGTCCAGAACGGGACCGCCGCCTGCGAGTTCCTTATCGGTGAACCAACCGCCGGGCGTACCGCGGCGACGGACGTAGGAACACTTTGCGTAGTAGATTTCGCCGAACTTACCTGCATCGCGCAGTTCAACGAACTTCTGCTGTTCTGCACCGTAACGGGTAACGACAGCGAGCATGAACTGAACGCCGGCTTCCTTGACAGCAGCTTCGATTGCAAGACCCTGTTCGAGGGTAGCAGCGAGCGGCTTTTCGCAGAGGATGTTCTTGCCTGCCTTTGCAGCGGCAATCGCAACGGGAGCGTGAGCTGCGGTCCAGGTACAAACGTCGATGTAATCAACGTCGGGTTCACCTGCGATCAGTTCTTCAACGGATGCGTAGTAGTGCGGGATGCCGTACTTTTCAGCAGCGTCCTTTGCGCGTTCGGGGACGATGTCCGCGATTGCAACGACTTCGACGACATCGGTCAGTTCCGCATATGCGGGAAGGTGTGCGCTGGTTGCAATGTTACCTGCGCCGATAATACCGACTTTTAACTTTGCCATGATGATAATCTCCTTTATATTGTGTACGGCGGTTGTTTTGTGCCGCACAGTATTTCAATTTTATTGTAACATAAACTGCGTCCGTTGTCAAGTCTTTTTATCGTTTGATTTCCAAAGACAGACATTTGGTACCCGCAAGCGCACAGCTCTTTTCGTCTGGCTGGTGGGTTCCTGCGTACAACGTATAGACATTGCCGCGCATTGCTCGCACACCGTAGTCGTCAACGGAAGTAAACGCGCGCTCGTCAATGCGGATGTGGACGGTCTTCGATTGTCCTGCGGAGAGGGAAACACGCTCAAAGCCGCACAGTGACCAATGCGGAACCGCACAGACAGCGTCGTCGTGCAGATACAGCTGTACAACATCGTCGACTCGTTCCGTGCCCGGATTTTCAACCGTGACGGATGCAATGCCGTTTTCGTAGGTCAGCTCTTTCATCAGCGTCGTACCGTAGGTCAGACCGAAGCCGAAGGGATAGAGAATATTGTCCTGCGTGTAGCGGTAGGTACGTCCCGTCATTGCGTAATCGGTGAAATCGGGGAGCTTTTCGGAATCGTCGTAGAAGGTGACGGGAAGCTTGCCCGACGGCGCAAAGTCGCCGAACAGAATCGATGCCGCCGCCTCGCCGCCCATCTGACCGGGATACCAGACGTGGAGCAGGGCGTCGCAGTCAACCTCGCAGTTCATGGCACTGCCGGCTGCACACAGAATGATCAGCGGCTTTCCCGTCTTTGCAAGTGCTTCAACGAGAACGCGCTGGGACTTTGGAAGACGCAGATCGTGCTTGTCACCTGCCGCATATTCGTTGGATGCGTCGCCCGCTTCACCCTCGATGGATGGGTCAAGACCGACGCAGGCAATGACGATATCGGCGTGTTCGGCGCAATCGAGTGCTTCGGCAAGGCGGTCGTTGTCAAAGTCTGAGTTGCAGTTCTCGGAGCGGGGCTTGTAAAGATGTGCACCGGGAGCATAAAACACGCGACCCGCAAAACGATCCTGAATACCTTCTAAAAGCGTGATATAGCGGTCTGCCGTGCCCATGTAGTTGCCTTCAAGGACGGAGCGGCTGTTGGCATTGGGACCGACAACGGCGATGGTGGAGATTTTTTCCTCGTCCAGCGGCAGAATACCGTTGTTCTTAAGCAGAACCATCGATTGCAGCGAACACAGCCACGCAAGATCCTTGTGATCGTCGCAGGCAACGATGTCGTACGAGATATCGTCAAATTCCGTTTCGCCCGAGAACAGACCCAGACGGATACGGGTACGCATGGCACGGACTGCGGCGGAACGGATATCGTCTTCCGTGACGAGTCCTTCTTCGTATGCCGTCATGATCGATGCGTAACAGCCGCCGCAGTTGATGTCACAGCCGTTTTTGAGTGCGAGTGCGGCGGAGTCAACGGCATTTGCCGTGATGTGATGGAATTGATGGAAGTCGGAGATCGCGCCGCAGTCGGAGACGAAATAGCCGTCAAAGCCCCACGAGCGAAGCTTTTCCTGTAAAAACGGGCTTGCACAGGACGGCTCACCGTTGATGGCGTTGTAGGCACCCATGATACCTTCGACGTGTGCTTCCTTGACGAGGGCTTCAAATGCGGGCAGATAGGTTTCTTCAATGTCCTTCGGCGATGCAGCGGCGTTGAATCCGTGGCGGATGCCCTCCGGACCGGAGTGAACGGCGATATGCTTGGCGCAGGCAG
>JAZQWK010000226.1:0-2272 GCA_045632325.1 Eubacteriales bacterium | reverse complement strand
GTCGTATACAAGACCGACGGCGGCGTCGAATTCTACGGCGGACGCACCAAGTCCGTTCAGAAGCGCACCAAGGTCAAGTCCCGCGTCTTTGCGAGTGAGCTTGCGGCGCTGATCTCCCGTTCCTCCAACGTCATCATCATGGGTCACCGCTTTGCCGACCACGACTCCATCGGCTCCTGCATCGGTCTCTTCAAATTCGCCGAATTCTGGGGTGTCCGTGCCAACGTCGTCGTCAACGACACCGATCCCAACGTCCGCATCTGTCTGGAACACTTTTTGACGCGCGACGATTACCGCGGCGTGTTCGTCGATGCACCGACCGCACAGGATCTGATCACCTCGGAGACCCTGCTCGTCATCTGTGACGTTTCCAATCCCGCCGCGTTTGCGTCCGTGCCGCTGTACGAGTGTGTCCAAACGACCGTCGTCATCGACCATCACCGCAAAACGGGTGAGCTGAAATATCCGCCGGCACTGACGTATATCGAGCCTTCCGCATCCTCCGCATCGGAGCTTGTTTCGGAAATGCTGGAGCAGTCTCTGCCGCTCGGTTCCCTTCCCAAGGAAGAAGCCGATCTTCTGCTTGCGGGTATCCTGCTCGATACCAATCAATTTACGCGCAATACAGGCGTGCGTACCTTCTCCGCAGCACTTTATCTGCGCTCGGAGGGTGCATCGCCGTCTGATGCAAAAATGCTGTTCCGCACCTCCCCCGACGACTTTATGCGGGAAGCAAAATTTGAATCCAACGTCATCATTTACCGCGATATCATCGCCATTGCCGTCCGCGAAAGCGACGGTGCAACGGCGGACGACCGTATCGCGGCGGCAAAGGCTGCAGACCGTCTGCTCACCGTTTCCGGTGTCATGGCGTCGTTTGCACTCGTCCGTGTCGATGAAACCGTTCACATCTCCGCAAGATCGCAGGGCAATCTGAACGTCCAGCTGATTCTGGAGCGTATGCGCGGCGGCGGTCACTTTGACGTCGCAGGTGCACAGCTCCGCGGCGTTCCGATGCAGACCGTCCTTGAACAGCTCAAGGATGCCATCGACTCCTATCTTGCGGAAATCATATAACGCATATCCCACCACAGAAAGGAAAGGTATTTACAATGAAGGTAGTATTATTACAGGATGTCAAGGGTCAGGGCAAGAAAGGCGAGCTCGTCAACGTATCCGACGGCTACGCACGCAATTTCCTGTTCCCCAAGAAGCTCGCGGCTGAAGCCGACGCCACCGTTATGAACGAGCTGAAGGGCAAAGAAGAAGCACGTCTTCACAAGATCGAGGTCGATAAGCAGAACGCGCGCGACACCGCCGCAAAGCTGCAGACCGTCGTCGTCAAGCTGACGGCGTCCGCAGGTGCCGACGGCAGAATCTACGGCTCCGTCACCGCAAAGGACATCGCAGAAGCCATGCAGGCACAGCACGGTATCGAAATCGACCGCCGCAAGCTGCAGATGAAGGACGCCATCAAGACCTTCGGCACGCACTCCGTCGAGATCAAGCTCTATCCCGAGATCACCGGTACGGTCAATTTGGTCGTCGCACAGGCGTAAAACGCATCACCTCCGTTTCCTGTAGGGTCGATTCACGAATCGACCGTTACACACAACTTCCTCATTGCCGCATTTTATAAGAATGAAAAGCAATGCGGATCTCACCGTATTCATGCTGCAATTGATTGCGGGCGATTCGTGAATCGCCCCTACAATCCTCTGTCTGCCCCATTATCTTACTGCAAAGGAGGTCCGTCCATGCCCGAATACACAGATTCTCTCGTCCGCAAGCTTCCCTTCTCTTTGGAGGCGGAGCAATCGGTTCTCGGCTCGGTTCTGATCGCGCCCGAATCGTTTAACGACATCGCGGGCATCGTCCGCTCCGACGATTTCTATCTTGAGGAGCACAAGGATATGTTTCTTGCCATGCAGGATCTCTATCTGCAGAACCGCGAGATCGACCTGGTCACACTCATCGATATGATGGTTGCGCGCGGCATGAAAAGCGAGGAGGAATCCAAAAAGTATATCCGTCTCATCACGGAGATCGTTCCTTCTGCCCGCAACATCAAGGACTACGCAAAGATCGTCAAGGACAAAAGTATGCTCCGTCAGCTCATTGAGGCATCCACGGACATCACCGAGACGGCTTACAGCGAGGCGGGTGACGTCGCGTCGATCCTCGACCACGCCGAGCAATCCATCTTCAACATCGCACAGGACAACGAGACAAAGGGCTACGTTCACATCAAGGACGTCCTGCTCCAAACCTA
>JAZQWK010000225.1:0-1548 GCA_045632325.1 Eubacteriales bacterium | reverse complement strand
CGGCGTGTTTTCACCAAGACCCTTGGAGCGCTGGAGGATATATTTCGTGTTGCCCAGACGCGACAGAATCTCCGCCTTGTCGTTTTCGTCGTAGGCATAATAGGTGTCGTCCTTTGCCGTGATCTCGTAAAGCGGCGTTTCCGCAATGTAGACCTTGCCCATCTTGATGAGGGAGGGAAGCAGACGGTAGAACATCGTGAGGATCAGCGTGCGGATCTGGAAGCCGTCCTCGTCGGCATCGGTACAGATGATGATCTTCGACCATTTGAGTGCTTCGGGATCAAACGGTACCATATCGGTCTTGACCTTCGTTTTGATTTCAACGCCGCAGCCGATGACGCGGAGCAGATCGCAGATGATCTCGCTCTTGAAGATCTTGTCGTAGGTGCTCTTCAGACAGTTCAGCGTTTTGCCGCGGACGGCGATGATCGCCTGGTATTCGGCGGTGCGTCCGAGCTTCGTCGACGTCAGAGCGGAGTCACCCTCTACGATGTACAGCTCGCGCAGGTTCGGGTCCTTGGAGCGGCATCCGACGAACTTCTCGATGCGGTTTGTCATATCCATCGTTCCGCCGAGCTTCTTTTTCAGATTCAGACGGGTAGACTCAGCACTTTCGCGCGAACGCTTATTGACGAGTACCTGTCCTGCAATTTTGTCGGCATCGATGGGATTTTCCGTAAAATAGATCTCCAGCTGCTGCTTGAGAAAATCGGTCATCGCTTCGGCAATAAACGTGTTGTTGATCGCCTTTTTCGTCTGGTTTGCATACGATGTTTGGGTGGAGACGGAGTTGATGACGCAGAGCAGGCTGTCCTCGACGTCGGTGAAGGTGATCTTTGCCTCGTTTTTGTTGTATTTGCCCGTCGTTTTCAGATACTTGTCAATGGCAAACGTGAACGCCGAGCGGACGGCCTTATCGGGAGAACCGCCGTGTTCGAGGAACGAGCCGTTGTGGTAGTATTCCAGCCCGTTTACCGTGTTGGTAAAGCAGAACGAGACCTCGGCTTTGAGCTTGTAATCGGGCTTGTCCGCACGGTCGCGTCCCATCGTTTCCAGGTTCCACAGCTGGGGCGGTGTCAGCGCACTTTCGGCAGAAAGCTCGGAGACGTACTGCATGATGCCGTTTTCGTAATAATATTCGGAGGAATCAAACGTGCCGTCGCCGTTCTCCCAGCGGAAGATGAACTTCGTACCGGGATTGACGATCGATTGCTTTTTGAGCACGGTTTCCAAATGCTCGCGCGGAACCGCAATGTCGGTGAAAACGTCAAGGTCGGGCTTCCAGCGCGTGATCGTACCCGTTCGTCCGCTTTCCTTTCTGGTCGGTTCGCGCATGGACAGCGCGGTGGCTGCCTCACCTTTGGCAAATTCGATGTGGTAGACCTTACCGTTGTTGTAGGAGGTGACGTGCATATATTCGGAGGAATACTGCGTTGCACAGGCACCGAGACCGTTTAAGCCGAGAGAAAACTCATATGCTGCATCTCCGTCGTTGTTATCGTACTTACCTCCGGCATAAAGCTCACAGAAAACGAGCTCCCAGTTCCA
>JAZQWK010000224.1:0-5689 GCA_045632325.1 Eubacteriales bacterium | reverse complement strand
CTATATGATCCCGCCGGTTCACATCCGTCGTATACAGGTACTTGCCTTGCGGCGATGGTGATGTATCGGGCGGTGTTTGGGGAGATGCCGATCCATGTCTCATTTCCAAAGATGGACCAGAGCGTGTGCAGCGTATTTTTCGAGGTTTTGCAGAAGCTTGATAAGTAATCGATATTTCTGACGAGTCATCGAAAATAAAAGAAGAAAGAAAACGGGTCGATGCGTGATTTGCATCGACCCGTTTGGTATATAGTTTAAGTTACGCTATGTTCTCAAAACAGAGATAAAGAATTATCTGCGCTTCTTGGAGAAGACAACTGCTGCGGAAGCTGCTGCGAGAGCTGCTGCTGCAACGATACCAGCGTCTGCGGTTGCAGGAGCGTCGGTAGCTGCGGGAGCATCGGTATCAGCGGGAGCTTCTGCTTCGGGAGCATCCGGAGTAACCGTCGGCTGGCCGTTGACAGAGGTGATGGTGTAAACGAAGTTATCGGTTGCGGTTGCATCAACCTGGGAACCGGAGATAACGAGGTAAGCCTTACCGTCGGGAGAGATGTCAGACAGGTCGAAGTCACCGCCGCAGATGACGTCGTTGACAACCAGCTGATAGGTATTGTCGCTTGCTTCGAGGATTTCAACGACGAGGTTGTCACCCTGCTTCAGAGCGAATGCTTCGTCATCGGTGTTAGCGAGCAGATCGAAGCTGTCGGGACCGAATGCCTGGAACTGAGGCGTGTTGAAGCGGATCAGGTTGACGATACCGGGGTTATCGCTGAAGTTGCCGCCTGCGTAGAACAGTTCGGGCTTGGTGAGGAAGTCGACGGAGAACCAGCAGTCCTGGTTGCCTTCCGGGAACTTGTCGAGGGTGATTTCAACGCGAGCGCCGTCCAGTTCGATCGGAACGAGATAAGCTGCACCGCCCCAGTTTTCGCCGGTCTGGTAGTAACCGCCGTGGGAAACCTGAATACCTGCATCGGTTTCGGTGATGGTAACAGGGTATTCGCCGTCTTCGGAGCCGTTGGAAACGAAGCCGGGACCTGCGACCCAGTTTTCAGAGCCTGCAGCCAGTGCGGGAATTGCGGTCATTGCAGTCAGCATCAGAGCTGTTGCTGCGGAAAAGAGAACCTTTTTCATTGTTTTTGTATCCTTTCTTGATATAGAAATTGGCTGATATCGTGACGATATCGTTCGATATATTATAACATATTATGAATTTGAAAAGATGAACAAAATGTAAAAATTAACATCAAATTACAGAAACGGCGTGACGCCATCCGTCAGATAAATGTCCCTGCGCACCGTCTCATACCACGCGCTTGTCGGATCGTCAAAGGAAAGTCCGAGATCACGGTCTGCGCCGCGCATCAGATATTCGGGATTGAGGAAGTTTGCGTTGTCGGCACAGAGCAGACAGTGCAGGATCATTTCGCCCGTTTTCGGGTCAAAGTCGGTTTGCGCCGACTTGATAAACGGCGTGATATCGGTATCACGGTCCCCGGACTTTGACTTTTTGGTCAGAATCAGAGGCTTTGCAAACAGTGCGTCCATCGCGGCTGCCATGTCGGCGTTGTTCTTCGGATGGGTGATACGGATATCGTATGAGGCATAGCCGATGTCGGTCATCTTGTGCACGGGCGGTGCGGCGTAGAATAACTGCAATTCTTCCGGCATACACGGATTGAGCGCGTCAACCACTTGTGCGGGTGTGACGGGTGCAGTCATTTTGATGTCCGCAAACTCACACTCGGATTGGATGCCGATGGAAAGCGGCGTGGAGAAGACCATCTTTGGGTGCGGATTGAAGCCCTCGGAGAACCAGATCGGAAGTCCAGAGCGGACGAACGCACGCTTCATGAATCTCTGCAGATCGAGATGCGAGATGAACTGCATTTTGCCGACTTTATAAAATCCGAGACGTACCGTCAGCGTTTTGCTCTGCGGATGAATGTCATCCATGACAAAGTCCCACGCGACGGGAAGCGTTCTTTTTACTTCTGCTCCCGGTACTTGCAAAGCTCGCGATTGCACCATGTCTGTTCACCTCCCAGTTTATTTGCTCCGCAGGCGGCACACGCCTCCATGCAGTTTTTCGTTGTTTTCGTTTCATAGGCTTTGGTACGTTCCCGCAGTAAGAACGATTTATCGATACCGCAGTCGATGATGTCCCACGGCAGGATTTCATCAAGTCCGAAGCCGCGCGTCGTATAGAAATCGGGATCGACGCCAACGGATGTGAAGATATCGATCCATGCGTCATAGGAGAAGAATTCCTCCCATGCATCAAAGCGAATGCCGCGGCGGTGTGCCTCCAGCAGTGCTGCGCAGAGCTTTCTGTCACCGCGTGCGAAGACACCCTCGATACGTCCGACCTGTGCGTCGTGGTAGTTATAGCGCACCTTGCGGTCGGTGATGATGTTTTTCAGATACTGCTGCTTTTCGTGCGTGACCTCCAGCGCATCCTGCTTTTCCCACTGGAATGCGGTGAAGGGCTTGGGGACGAACGCGGCAACGGACAGCGTGACCTGCACACCGCCCTTGTTGGGTTTGCCGATCTGCTTGTCTTTGCGCTTATTGACGTAGAACTCGTGGATAACGTGCTCGGACAGCGAGAAAATGCCGTCAAGGTCTTCGTTTGTTTCCGTCGGATGACCGATCATGAAGTACAGCTTGACCTGGTTCTTGCCTGCTTCAAAGGCAACGCGGCAGGCGTTCAGAATTTCCTCTTCCGTGACGTTTTTGTTGATGACGTCGCGCAGACGCTGGGAACCGGCTTCCGGTGCGAAGGTCAGCGTGCTGGTACGGACGGAGGAGATGCGGTCCATCAGCTCCTTGGTAAACGTATCGGCGCGCAGAGACGGAAGCGCGAGGGAAACCATAGCGTCATTCGTCCAGTCAAGGAGCGATTCTGTCAGCTCGGGCAGTCGGGTATAGTCGCTGATGGACAGGGATGAGAGGGAAATTTCCTCATATCCCGTATTTTCGTAAAGGCACTTTGCCTGCTTTGCGAGGACATCGGGGGACTTTTCGCGGATCGGACGGTAGACCATGCCTGCCTGGCAGAAACGGCATCCGCGCGGACAGCCGCGATAGACCTCAAGCATGATGCGGTCCTGTACCGTGTCGATGAACGGCATGAACGTGCTTTCGGGAAAATAGGACTTGTCGAAATCTTTGATAATGCGCTTGGTGATCTTGTCGGGGATATCGTCGTACTTCTTGGTGACAGAAGCGATTGTGCCGTCATCGTTGTAGGAAACGGAATAGAACGACGGGACGTAGAAGCCGCCGAGCTTTGCCGCTGCATGGAGGAAGTCCTCACGGGTGTAGGTTCCATTTTCCTTCATTTCGATGTACAGGCGGGAAAGCTCGGGCAGGGCTTCCTCACCTTCACCGATGGAGAAGAGGTCAAAGAAGTCCGAAAGCGGCTCGGGATTGTAGGTACAGCATCCGCCGCCGATGATGATCGGATCGTTTTCGCCGCGCTCTGCCGTTGTCAGCGGAATACCGCCGAGATCGAGCATGTAGAGGACGTTGGAATAAGACAGCTCATAGCCGAGTGTAAATGCGACAATGTCAAAGTCCTTGATCGGGTCGCCCGATTCGAGTGCCCAAAGCGGGATGTTGTGCTTTCGCATTTCGGCTTCCATGTCGGTCCACGGCGCAAAGCAGCGTTCACACCATACGTCGGGCTGTGCATTCAGCGCACCGTAAAGCAGACGGATGCCGAGGTTCGACATACCGATTTCATACGTATCGGGAAAGCAGAATGCCCAGCGGCATTTGATATCCTGTTTGTCTTTGATCGTCTGTCCCCACTCACCCCCGGTATAACGTCCGGGCTTGGAGACGGATTTTAAGAGTTGGTCGATGTTCATGATGGATCCTTTCGGGATGGGATTTCTTATATTATACCATAAATCGAAGTATTTTTCAACGGTTCTGCGGCAATAAAACCAATTTGCACAGCTCTGTGGATGTCATATTGCCCGAATTGAGCCGCGTCTCTCCGTCATACGGTGTTACTCGGATGCGCTTGGCAATTTTTGCCGCCGCCTCGGTATCGCGGTACTCGTTGCCATTGTCGCGGGTCAGAATACGGTTTGTGCGGATGTCGTCATCGCAGTCCAGCGTCAGAATCTGCACATCGGAGGTATCGTCGAATGCATCTGCAAATGCGGGAATCCGCTCGTCCTCTAAATCGGAAACGATGACCGATGCAAAGCCGTGCGCGAAATAGTTTTTGACAACAAGAATCAGATTTTCCGTCGAGAGGGTACATTCGTCCTCATAGGAAATTTCCGTGTGCGGATTGAGCTGACGGAATTCCGGAATCCAGCCGAACTCAAACCACGGGCAGCGCAGTGTTTTATGCAGTTCTGCGGCGAGGGCGGTTTTTCCCGTTCCCGGTGCGCCGCGGAGAATATATAAGATGGACATAAGTGACCTTTCTTGTTAGCATTGTAAATGGGGGAAAATAGGAAACGTGAGGTCGTTCGTTCCAAGCCTTCCCTGGTGAGGGAAGGTGGCACGCGCAAGCGTGACGGATGAGTCGTCGTTTCACTCGTATCAATACGGCTTCTCCCGTTCCCCTGCCAAAAACGACAGGACGCGGGATGTTTCTTCTTCGTTTTCGATCGGTGTCGGCTGCCACAGCTCGCCGTAGCAGTAGCATGGAGTGATTGCCTCCGATACTCCCGTTAATTCGCGATCGGTGATATCAAGCGTCAGCGTATAGACCATCGTGCGGTTTTCGCAGGTATGACTGCCGCCGAACAGGAAATTGCCAAGGGAATAGACGATTGTCTTGCCGTTGTACTGCTCGATTGGCTGAAGCACGTGCGGATGATTGCCCAGTACCAGATCGGCACCGGCATCGACCATTGCACGGGACGCACGGACACGCCATGCATCGGGTTCATGTACCCGCTCTGTACCGCCATGATAGTAAACAATACGGAAATCGCAGGTATCGCGGTTCTCCGAAAGCCAGTCGAGAATCGGTGTCAGATAGTATTCCGAGTACATCGAAATACACAGCAGTCCCACCGTTACCCCGGATTTTTCCAGCATGATCGACCGACCTTCCAGAATCGGCGTACACCCTGCATCGGTCAGTGCTTTTGCGGTATCGTCGCGTCCCTCATAACCGTAATCAAGTGCATGATTGTTGGCAAGGGAAACAAGTTCAATCGAGCCTGCGGAGAAGATGTTGGCGTTTTCGGTGCCGGAATAATACCAGTACGTAAATTCGCCGTCTTTTTCGGTCGGCGTCGGGTTCTCTCGGTCAGTAAAGACGTTTTCACAGTTGGCAAGCGTCCAATCATCCTGCGAGAACAGCGGCAGCATCTTTTCAAAATAGTAGTCCGTCGGCGTGTCGTACGCAAACAGATTGAACGACCAGAAGCCGTCATCTCCGTTTTCCGCCGCCAGCATAACGTCGCCGATAAAATTCATAACGATTTTGTCGTATTCGGGCGGTGCGTCGGATAACGGGACGGGAATACTGCCGTCATCGGAGGATGCGGACGCCGGCAGCGCGGCAACGGGTGATGCAAGTGTCTGCTCAGCAATCGGTTTGTCGGATTGAAACAGCGCGGTCGGTTGCCATGCATCGCGTAAGGAGGTGCAGGAGGTTGCCGTGAACATAATTGCCATCACAAGGAGGATAAACCGCTTCATGACGTTGTTCCTC
>JAZQWK010000223.1:0-5958 GCA_045632325.1 Eubacteriales bacterium | reverse complement strand
ATGGACAAAAGGAAAGCTGTTATGCCGATATGGGGACGCATCCTATGTCTGCCCATATACGACGCAGATGATTGACGGTGTCCGATATATGTGGGTCGAATGGAAATCGTATGCTTATCGGTGCGGCGGAAAGCCCGAGGTGCTGCTGCTCCGTCAGCGTGATACCCGTTTCTACACTGCAGATATGCTTGCGCGCAAAGACAACATCGATCTGCCGTTTACCGATGATCCCGATGTGCTTGGAACGTGGAAGGCGATCGGCATGGTGTCCAACCCCGAAGCATTTGATGCGTCGGCACCCGCACGTCAGAATCTTTTTTTCTCGCGTGTGACGTTTGGGGCGGGAGGCGCGATCGAATCGGTTTACGGCGACCGTGTGATTTCCGGGGAATCGATGCAGACGTGGACGCGCGGGTATGTTCTGCGCAAATGGAACTGCACTGCATGTGCGTATGAAATCCGTGTGATCGATGACAGACCGTATTTGTTTATCGAGTGGAAAAGCGGCGATTACATCTGGGGCGGCAGAGAACCGCATCATTATGTATTTGTGCGGGATGAAAATCAATAAGAAACAACATGAAGGGATTGCGGCATTGCGGTGCGGCGATCCCGCTTTTTTATGAAAACACCTTGACGACAGGAAGAAAACTTGATATAATAAGAATAAAATATACAGATCGTCAGGAGGATCATCATGAAGCATATTCCTTTTTATCATACACAGTTGGACGGTGCATTTTGGGGTGAAAAACAGCGCGTTTCCAAGGACGTTACCATCGACGCAGTATACGATCGTTTTGCGGAAACCAAGCGTTTTGAAGCACTGAAATGCGATCTTGAACAGCAGAAGCGCGAGGGCTGGCATGCACACTTCTTCTGGGATTCCGATATTGCAAAGTGGATCGAAGGTGCGGCTTACGTATTGGAGCGAGGACGCGATGAGGCTTTGGAAGCAAAGGTTGACGCGATCATCGACGATATGTGTGCCAACCAGCTGGAAAATGGCTATTACAACTGCTATTTCAAGATCTACGAAACGGATGACCGTTTCCAGACCCGTGACCATCACGAGCTGTACTGCCTCGGTCACCTGACGGAAGCGGCGATTGCATACTACCATGCAACGGGCAAGGACAAGCTGATGGGACTTGTCAAGCGCTATATCGATCTCGTTATCCGTGCGTTTACCGTCGAAAAAACGGCGAAGTTTATGACGCCCGGTCATGAGGAAATCGAGCTGGCACTCGTCAGAATGTATCATGCGACAGGCGATCGGAAGTATCTCGAGCTGTCCAAGTTCTTCATTGATCATCGCGGATGCAACGATCTCGACCCTGCCGGTTACTGCGGCTTTGCAACGGCAAACTATGCGCAGGACCATTTGCCCGTCCGTGAAATGACGACGGCGGAAGGTCACTCCGTCCGCGCAATGTATCTGTACATTGCGATGGCAGACCATGCGCTGGAATACGGCGATGAAGCACTTTTGCACGCCTGCGAGACGATTCTCAAAAACGTCGCATACAAGCGTATGTACATCACGGGCGGAATCGGTTCCTCCCACATCGGTGAGGCGTTTACCGTCGACTATGACCTCAAAAACGAACCTGCCTACACGGAAACCTGCGCAACGCTGGCACTTGCTCTGTTCTGTCAGAGAATGACGAAAATCAAGCCGATGGGCTGGTACGGTGACACAGCAGAGCTTGCGATGTACAACGGATCCATTTCCGGCGTTTCGATGGCGGGTGACGAATTCTTCTATGAAAATCCGCTGACCATTGATCTGACCGACCACAACAAGAACCCCGCGACCAAGGACAAGGAACGTTATCCGATCACCCAGCGTCTGAAGGTCTTTGGCTGCTCCTGCTGCCCGCCCAACATTCTGCGCTTCATCAATGCCATTGGTGATTTCCTGTATACCGAAGACGGCGATACCCTGTACGTCCACCACTACATGAATAGTACGACCGCATATGAGGGAAAGACCATCCGCCAGACAACGGCATATCCCGCTTGCGGCAAGGTCAAGCTGGAAGTCGGCGGCTACAAGAAGCTTGCTGTCCGCGTTCCCGGCTGGTGTACGGAATTTGAAGCATCTGCGCCGTATACCATGCAGGACGGTTACGCATATTTTGATGCGGTTGATACGCTTGCGCTTGATTTCCACATCCGTCCGCGCCTCGTCGTTTCCGCTCCCGGTGTCCATGACAATGCGGGCAGAGCGGCACTGCTGTACGGTCCCGTTGTTTACTGTATGGAAGGCGTTGACAACAAGGACGACATTTTCGCGCTTTCCATTGATCCCAAGTCCTCGTTTGAGCTGAAGCCCGACGACTACTTCGGTATGCCTGTCATCACGGCAGACGGTTATCTCAAGGTTGACAACGGTCAGCTTTATACCGCCGTTGATGCTGTGAAGTATGAAGAACGTAAGCTGCACTTCATTCCTTACTACGCAATGGAAAACCGCGGCGAGACCGATATGCAGGTCTGGACGCCTCTGAAATACTGATACCGAAAAAATACGATAGAAAAACGGAGAAAGAATCATGAGAAACACGACGCTTACCTCCCTGCTTCTTTTGCTGTGTGCGGGTCTGATTTCCTGTGCGGACGCCGCATCCACCCCTGTTGAAACCTCTGCCGATACGGCTTCGGCGACTGAGGCTGTGACCGAAACGGAAACCGAATTTCTGTACACGGACGATCTCGGCGATATCACCTTCGGCGGCGCCGAGTTCCGTATCCGTACCATTGAAAATGCCAACGTCCACAGCTACGTTGACGTTGCGCAGGAATCGGGTGAGGTTTACGATGACGCTCTTTACAAGCGCAACCGCAAGATTGAAGAACGCTTTGATATCAAGATCACGGAGCTCATTTGTGAGGACAAGAGCGCTCCCGTCCGTACGCTGATCCAGGCGGGCGACGATGCGTTTGATCTCGGCGTGCTCCGCTGTGACGATGCGATGTTCTTCTATACGGACGGTCTGACCTACAGCATTTCCGATATTCCGAACCTCGATTTGACCAAGCCCTATTGGGCAGGCAAGCTCAACGAATCACTGACGATCGACGGCAATCAGTACGTCGCGATCGGTGACTACGACATCAACGTGCTTGATCTGACCTATGCACTGCTGTTCAACAAGCAGCTGGTTGCCGATTACGATATGGAAAGCCCGTATCAGCTGGTCATGGACGGCAAATGGACGATGGACGCGATGCTGTCGATGATGACGGACGTTGTTGCCGATATCAACGGTGACAGCACCATGGACGTGTCTGACCGCTGGGGCTATCTTGCGCACTCCAAGCAGGTTGCCCCGAACTTCTGGATTGCTGCAGGGGAAATGAGTATCCTCAAGGACAACGATGACATCCCGTACATCAACATGACCGGTGAGCGCTTCGTCAACGTCTGGAACAAGTTCTTTGATATTACGTGGGAAGCAGAAACCTGGTTCTCCGAGTCCTGCGGCGACTTTGACGTTCCAACCGATAATATTCAGATTTTCTCGGAAGGCCGCTCGATGTTTATGGACGTTTCGTTCTTCCATATCAGCACGCTTCGTGATATGGAAACCGACTTCGGCGTTCTGCCGTATCCGAAGTACGATGAAGCACAGAGCGAATATTATTCCCGTGTTTCCTACTACTGGGCGAACATCGTTCCCGTTACCAATACCAAGCTCGAGATGACCGGTGCGATTCTGGAAGCACTCAACTGCGAATCGGCAAACTACGTCGTTCCCGCATACTATGATATCGCGCTGAAGACCAAGTATTCCCGCGATGAGGAATCTGCGGTAATGCTCGATCTGATTTTTGAAAACCGTGTCGTTGACCTCGGTGACACCGTTCTCTGTGCGACCATCCGTGACGGTTTCGTTGCGCAGATGTACAAGCAGAATAACCGTGATATTGTTTCTATGGTTGCCAAGAGAGAGAAGACCATCAACAAGCAATTTGAAAAAATGCCGATTGGCGAATGATCGGAAAACAACGAACATGATGACAAGGCGATGCACACAGCGGCATCGCCTTGTTTTTTTGAAAAAGTCCAAAACATCTTGACGGTAGGGAGAAAAATTGATATAATAATACTATCATTGTTGATGGATTCTGATTGAAAAAAGGACGGTTTTCGCTATGCTGTTTGATCCCGCTGTACACACAAAAACACCCCGTTTGATCGCGTTTGATCTGGACGGAACGCTGACCCAGCATAAAAGTCCGCTGGAAGAAGATGCGCGCAGAACGCTCGATGAACTTTCCGAAAAATATAAGCTCCTGATGGTCGGCGCAGGGCGGTGCGAGCGCATTTTTTCGCAGATGGGCGGCTATCCCATCGATATCATCGGCAATTACGGTATGGAATATGCGGAATATGACGCTGAAACAGGCGATTTACGGGCGGTATTCTCACACGTCGCGCTGTGTGACCGCGAAGTGATGGAAGCACGTATTACCGCACTGCGTGAGCAGTTTGGCTTTACCGAATATGCGGGCGACAACGTCGAGTTTCACGCATCGGGCTGCGTGACGTTCCCGATTCTCGGAACGAAGGCTGTATTGCCCGATAAGCTTGCGTTTGACCCCGACCGCAGCCGCCGCAGACCGCTTCTGCCGATCGTACAGGCGGCAAATCCCGAATACAACGTCTTTGTCGGCGGAACGTCCTCGTTTGATATGACACCGAAGGAATACGACAAATATCAGGCACTTGACCGCTACTGTGCACAGCACGGTTATGTGCATGATGAGGTGCTGTTCGTCGGCGACGATTTCGGTGCGGGCGGAAACGACGAGGCGGTATACGTCTCCGATATTGCATTCCTGCCGATTACCGATTACCGCACCTTCCCCGAACGTATGAAACAATTTTTAGGAACATAAATACAGAATGAATGAAAGAAAGGAAACTCCTATCATGAAACATCATACTCTGACAAGTACGTTTTCGCTTCTGCTTGCCATCGCGGCAATTACGGCTGTCGGATGCGGCGATGCATCGACCGACAGCGGCACCGTCACACAGTCTCCCGATGCGGGCAGTACCACCGAAACCGCCGCTGTTACCGAAAATATCTATGCCCACGATCTCGGCACCTACGATTTCGGCGGTGAGACCTTTACGATGTATGCTCGTCAGCTGATGCATCTGAACAGCGCAATGCACGCAGAAGCTGCTGACGGTTCCACGCTCAACGACGCCATCTACGAACGTAACGTCCGTCTGATGGAGCAGTACAATTTCAAGTTTGAAGAAATTTTTGAAGAAAATGACACCAAGCAGGCGCGTCTTGCGGTCATGGCAGGTGAAGATACCTACGACATCATCAATACCCGCTGTGTCTATGCGTTCAATTACGCGATGGAGGGTCTGCTCCGTCCCGTTTCCGAACTGCCCGAAATTGATCTGTCCAAGCCCTATTGGGACAAAGAACTGACCGACGCGATGTCCATCGGCAACGTCCCGTTCTTTGCGGTTGGTGCGTTCAATACCTCCGGCTATGAGTATACGCATCTTTTGGCGTTTAACAAGGAGCTTGCTGCAAATAACGACTTCGACGTTTACGGCGCGGTTAAGGACGGCAGCTGGACCTTTGCCGCCATGCGTGAAATGATGAAGACGGTCGTTGCCGATATCAACGGTGACGGTACGATGGACAGACAGGACCGTTACGGCTTGCTCTCGGCGGCAAAGCAGATTCTGCCGTGCTTCTGGATCGCCGCAGGTCAGGAATCGATGAAAATGGATGCAAACGACTACCCGACGTATTCTCTTTTGTCGGATGAACAGTTCCAGACCGTCTTTGTGGAAATTTTCGATCTGGTTTATGACAGCAATGTCTGGCATCATTATACGGAAGAAGAAAATGTTCACCCGGAGGAAGTCAATATGTTCATTGCCGGTCAGGGGCTGTTTATCGACATGCCGGTCTT
>JAZQWK010000222.1:0-5940 GCA_045632325.1 Eubacteriales bacterium | reverse complement strand
ATGATTTATTATTAAATTCGTTAGGTTTCATCATTGGGTATCTGCTGTATCTTCTTGCGAAGTTGGTAAGTAAAAAGGTATCAAGAATTAAGTAAATTCCAATTTGTCGAACAGTTAATGGTCAAGAAAAATGTTCTGGCGCATTTTCGTCAGAGCATTTTTATAAGCGTCAATCCATATACTCATCTTTGTATATATCCATATATTGTAGAGCATTTGCGTATAGAATAAAGTCAGTTAGCTCTTACTATTAGCACATGGTCGTAACGGAATTCAGAAACCTACCCTGTTCAAGTACAAACAGCGCAGTTACACAAACCGTTTCAGATATTCTTTTGAAAATGCAGCAATCTTTTCGTCTCCGATCTCAATCGCATAGACGAGATTGTCAAGCGCATTATAGATATGGTATGCTTTTTCAAAATCATCAAATTCATCCTTGCGCGCACCTTGATACCCTTCCAGAAACGCACCACGGAACCGTTGATACTCAGACTCACTGTATGTCATTTTCATCCAGAAGGTAAACCGCGAAATATCAGCCATCCAGTTGTATCCCATCGCGTCATCCCAGTCGATCAGCACAAGCGCGCCGTCGTCCTGCACCATCACGTTCTTTTTGGACAGGTCACCGTGGCAAAGCACCGCAGGCAGATCGTCAAAACACTTGAAGGCATCCATCAGAATCGCTTTCATGCTGCACAGTTCCTCCGCAGTATACACACCTTTTTCTTCCAGACCTTCTACCCGTTCATCGAACTCGTCTACGAAACAGGCATACATACTGTCCTCTCCCCCTTCACCGTTTCCGATGTAACCAAAGCCGTTCAGCGGAATACGGTGAATCTCGGACACGAGAACCGCCAGCTTTTTGTAAAAGGCAGCTTCTTCCTCCTGTGTAAAGTGCATTTTGTCCGCAGTCGTCCCCTCAATTTTCCGCTCGATCAGATATCCGTTCGGATATTCCGGATCGTCACGGGTAAAGACGATCAGCTCGGCACAAGGGATCTTGTGCTGACGCAGCACCCGGTTGACAAACTGCAGCTTATCGTTTTCCGGCCAGTACTTGCTGCGGAACAGCTTAAAAATATAGCCCTCTCCGTCAGATTCAAACGAATAGACGCTGTTATTCGGCACGTTTTCAAACGGTTTGAGCCTATCCGCGCCATGCGGTAAATATTTACGGATGATCGTTTCCATATTTTGAACTTCCTTTCTTTTACATTGAGACAATCAGACATCCGCACCGCGCCCGGTATAAGGCACATCACCGTAAAACCGCTCGCGCTTGGTGCATCCGTCTGCATAACGTCTGAAATAGAAATAATCGTCACCGTATCGGTGATAGTGATAGTCGTAAACCGTGCGCTTCTCAAACAGCTTGAACCCACACTTCTCAGCCACCTTGTACGAAGCCGGATTGTCCACGTCCATCACGACGATGAGATAATCCACGCCGTATGCCGCACAAAAGGACTCGGCATACGCCCGTGCCGCCTCGGATGCATACCCTCTCCGCGTATACTTCTTTCGCATCATCCAGCCGATTTCGTATTCGTTCAGCATATGATTTTTCCCAAACGTAATACAGCCCATGACGTCGCCCGTCTCGCGGTTTTCGATGGCATAACATCGCCAACTGTCGATGTCGTTTTCCGCATCAAAGCGAATGAAATCCACAATAAACGCCAAAACCTCCGCCTCGGTGACGTCGCGCTTCAGAAGATCCGGGCAATACTCCAATACGTCCGGGTCGTAAGCGATTTGATACAGCGCCGACACGTCCTCCACGCGGAACGTACGAACGATCAATCTTTCCGTTTCAATATACATCGTAATCTCCTATTTATATGGAGGGATTATCGGGCAGATACCCTCCCTGTTTTCGTTGTTCTATGATTCTTCCGCATCATGCATCACACTCCCTTCCTGAAATTCTGCTTTCACAGTAAGATGATTATACCATACTTTGCATATTTTTTCAAGATTTCTGCCATATTCCGTTGAATTTCTCAAGTGCGCTGTGCGGAAAATACAATCTGCGAAATTACCGATTTTCTCTTGAAAAATGCCGTAATATCTGATATAATATAAATAATTTTTTAAGAGGCTCGCCGCTGCCGCAATCTTTGCATTGACAACGGCAGAACATCCAAAACAGACAGCCTCGGCCGTCTGAATCACGGAATGATGGAAAGAGAGAAAACAAATGGAACGTTTTTTCAAGCTTAAAGAGCGCAATACCACTCCAAAAACCGAATTGATCGCCGGTATGACGACCTTCTTTGCAATGGTCTACATCCTGATGGTCAATGCCAATATGTTTGCAGATCCGTTCGGCGACGGTTCCAATCCACTGGGCGTTTCCTACGGCGCCATTTACATTGCCACGGCGATTTCAGCAGTTGTCGGCACAACGCTGGCAGGTATCATTTCCAACCTTCCCTTGGCGCAGGCAAGCGGCATGGGTCTGAACGCGTTCTTTGTCTATACGGTATGCATCGGCTTCGGTCTGTCTTATTCCAACGCCTTGGTACTGATCCTCGCAGAAGGTATCATTTTCATTCTGCTGACCGTCACAGGCTTGCGCAAAAAGATTTTTGAGTCCCTGCCGGACGCAGTAAGAGTTGCGATCCCCGGCGGTATCGGATTGTTCATCGCACTGCTCGGTTTACAGAACGCGGGCATCGTCGTCAACAGCCCTTCCACTTGCGTTGATCTGGCTTCCTTTAATCTGCTGACACAGCATTGGGGCAGCATTATGCCGATGGTAGTAACGCTTTGCACGTTTCTCGCCATCGTTATCATGAGCCACAAAAACGTCCGCGGTGCTGTTCTGATCGGCATTTTGGGCGGCATGGGACTTTATTATCTGCTGGGCTTTACCGTTGACGGCTTTTATGAATCCCTGAACATCTCCTTCGTCAGCCCTTTCCAGGCATTCCGGGAATTTTCGTCTCAATCCTTTTTGGCAGTCCTCAAGAGCGGTTTTGATTTCTCCGCCTTCACGGAGCAGCACGGCAGCGCAAATCTCGTTCTGACGATCCTGACCACCACGCTGGCGTTCTGCATGGTTGATATGTTCGATACCCTCGGAACCCTGTACGCCGCCTGTGAGCGCGCAAATCTGCTCGACGAAAACGGCGATCCCCTGAACATGAACGGCGGTATGCTGTCCGATGCCATTTCCACGACCATCGGCGCACTTTGCGGCACGTCCACCGTCACCACCTTCAGCGAGGTCAACGCAGGCGTTGCCGCAGGAGGACGCACCGGTCTGACCTCCGTGTTCTGCGGTCTGTTCTTCTTCATCGCCATGTTTTTAAGCCCCATCGCACAGCTCGTTCCCAGCTGCACGACCGCTGCCGCATTGATCTACGTCGGATTTCTGATGCTGGTGTCCGTTAAAAATATCAACTGGGACAATTTGAAGATCGCCATTCCCGCGTTTCTGACCTTGTCCGTCATGCCCTTCACATACAATATTTCCTACGGTATTGCATTCGGTTTGATCTCTTATATCGTGATCAGCGTATTCTGCGGTGATTTCAAGAAGATCAAGGCAAGCTCCTGGATCATTGCAGGTCTTTTCATTGCGATGCTGCTGCTGACCCATTGATCCCGGCACGTTCATCCACCGGCTCATAACGGATCAAAAACTCGCTAAATGCTCGAAAATCACTGTATTTTCGGGCATTTTCTTATGCAATGATATTGCAAATGCATACAAATTGTGGTATAATGTTTACAATACTTACCATACCTTCTTAGGAGAACGCATATCATGATCGATATCATCACACTCATCAACTCCAAAATCAACGATTTTGTTTGGGGTGTCCCCGCAATGGTTCTGATTTTGGGCGTCGGTCTGTGGCTCAGCTGCCGCTCCAAATTCGTCCAGATCACCAAATTCGGCACAGCAATGCGCGCCACGGTCGGCCGCATCTTCCGCCGTGAAGACGCACAGGCGGGTGCCGTTACGCCGTTCCAGGCGGTCTGTACCGCGCTTGCAGCAACGGTCGGTACCGGCAACATCGCAGGTGTCGCGGGTGCCATCGCGCTTGGCGGTCCCGGTGCCGTCTTCTGGATGTGGATCAGTGCCCTGCTCGGTATGTGCACCAAGTTTGCAGAGGTCACGCTGGCAGTGCACTTCCGTGAAAGGAATGTCCACGGTGACTGGGTCGGCGGTCCTATGTATTACATCAAAAACGGTCTGAAAAAACATTGGCATTTCCTCGGATATCTCTATGCGGCACTTGGTGTCCTCACGGTCTTTGGAACCGGCAACGCAACACAGGTCAACACGATCACAGCATCCATCGGATCAGCGCTGAAAAACTTCGGATTGCTGTCTGAGGATTCCGTATTCGGCATCAATCTCGTGGTCGGTATCCTGATTGCCATCATGGTAGCCATGGTTCTGCTCGGCGGTGTCAAGCGTATCGGTCGCTTTACCGAAAAACTCGTGCCCTTCATGGCAGTGCTCTATGTCATCCTCAGTCTGGGCGTCATCGTTCTGAACATCGGTCATGTCCCTGCTGTTCTTGAGAGCATTTTTGTCGGTGCGTTCACACCTGCGGGCTTTACCGGCGGTGTCGTCGGCAGCCTGTTCATCAGTATGCGCCGCGGAGTCTCCCGCGGTATCTTCTCAAACGAAGCAGGTCTCGGTACCGGCTCCATTGCTCATGCAGCGTCCGATATCAAGTCTCCCGTTGAGCAGGGTTACTTCGGCATTTTCGAGGTCTTCTGCGATACCATCATCGTCTGCACTCTGACCGCATTCACCGTTCTGCTCGGTGCACCCGCGATCACCTACGGCGTAACGGCCGGAGCAGAGCTGACCATCAGCGGCTTCGTCAATACCTACGGCGGCTGGGTCTCCATCTTTACGGCGGTTGCACTGTGCTGCTTTGCATTCTCCACCATCATCGGCTGGGGTCTGTACGGCGTTCGCTGTCTGGAATTCATTGTCGGCAGTAAGGCAAACACGGTATTTATGATCCTGTATTCGCTGGTCGCCATTCCCGGCGCGATCGTCAATCTCGATCTGCTGTGGGGCATTGCCGATACCTGCAACGGCTTGATGGCGATCCCGAACCTCATCGCACTCTTCCTGTTGAGCGGTACGCTGGTCAAGCTGGTTCGTGAATATCACACAAAGGATCAGGGCTGATCCTCCATCACCATAACCCATTCGAGCGGCTTGGAATTTCGGTTCCCGGCCGCTTGTTGACAATATCCAACGGAGGCAACGATGATACACAACCAAATTCTCTGCTCGACGGGCGCACTCATCGGTCGTCCCAACGGCAGAGACTTCACACTCCTGGAACAGTGCACGAAACAACTCTGCTGCGACGGCTATGAATTCATGATGTACGACAGCTGGTACGAAACGCAGGATGCGCTGCGCAGATACGTCACAAAACGCAATGTGAATATCCCCGTTTTCCACGTTGAAAAATCCGTTGGAGAATGTATCAGCCGCAATGAAGACGGTGATACCGACACGGCGCTTGCTCATTTTGAAACCAACTGCACGCTGGCAAAAGACTTCGGTGCGAACCTGCTCGTTTTGCATCTTTGGAACGGCATCCACTCCGATAAAAATATCGAACACAACATCGCCGTATATCCCTATCTGCGTGAAATCACTGAGCATTACGGTCTGACGTTGACCATTGAAAACGTCGTCTGCAATCACGCCGACCCGATGACGCATCTGCTTGCCCTCAAGGATGCATATCCCGATATCAGCTTTACTTTTGATACCAAAATGGCGGCGTTTCACAATCAGCTTCCGCTTCTGTATCAGGAGGATTACCGCCATCTGCTTTCCAATATCCGTCATTTTCATATCAACGATTACGGCGGCGGTTATATGGATTGGCAGAATCTGCGTACCCTGCCGATCGGCGCAGGACACGTCGATTTTGC
>JAZQWK010000221.1:0-3762 GCA_045632325.1 Eubacteriales bacterium | reverse complement strand
GTATGCTCAAGGTCAACACGCCGCAGGGGTACGCTTACGTTCCGTTCCACGCGGCTCGGTACCAAAATCTGATCGTCAACGCGCGGGTCGACGTCGGCGAATCCACGTTGTATTCTACGGCGGTTATCGTATCCTCGCTCGACGCGCTTCGCACGGCGGGGATCATCGACGATCTCCAGTATTTGGAGCGGATGCCGGAAAACGTGATCCCGGACAAGCACGGGCTGATCGAGGATATCAAGGCGCGGATCGCACAGCAACAGCAAGCCGCCATGCTGTCCGACGAGGAAATCCTCGCGCAGTTCGCACAGCAACGGCCGGAGCTGTATCAGCAATTCATCAATATGCCGCCGGAGGAACAGGCGCAGATGCTCGCGCAGATCCGCGCACAGACCGGGCAACCGACAGCGCCGGAGACGAAGAACGTACAGATCCCGGGTGCGACAGGCTCGCCGATCATGGAGGGGTAGTATGCTTATCAACACGACGGTCAAGGCATTGACGGACAGGGCGATGAATCTGCTCGGATACACCGGGCAAAACGGCAACGAGCGGTTTACAAACCGCATCACGAACAAGATCATCCCGATCTTTAACACCGTATACGAAGACGTGTGGCACATCGAGGCAACGCCGAACAATCTGATGCAGCACTACTATCTTTACGACCCGGACCGGTTCAAGGAGTTCAAGCTGATGAATCCGCGGGAGCGTCGGGTGCGCCTTGAAGAATTGTGCCGATTTGTCCCGGTACAGGACATGACGTCGATCATCTCGGTCAGCGAGCGAGCGGCGGACGCAATCGCCTTTGGGCTTGCGGCGTTTCTCGCGCAGGGCGAGGACGATTCGGACGCGCAATCCTTGTGGATGGGAATGTATAACCGGAAACGAGCCGGTCTGACGCACGCTTACCATGTGCATGACCGCTTGCCGAGAGTTTGGGAGGGCTATTTTGACTTACCCTATTTTGACTAAAAAGAAATCCAACGCGGCGGTGATCCCCGCATTGAACGGCGGGCTGAATCTGCGCGACGCTCTTTCCAACGTCAACGATAATCAGCTGACGGACTGCTTGAACGTATGGTTCAAGGACGGTCTGCTTCAAACGCGCCCGGGGGGCGTAAAGCGCGAGATCGACCGCGCGTTAAGTATGCGCGTATACTCAATCCAAAAGCATGATGTTTTTTCTTCGGTCGGTCAGCTCGTCACGGTTTGCGCGAAACATCAAACAGACGAAACGACATACAGCGTCGAAATATCCATGTACTGGTGCGGGGATACTGTTCAATCCACTCCGGAAATCACTCTGTATACCGGGAGCAACCCGACGCAGTATAGTTATTTCATTCTTCAGTACAACAATGATCTGTATTGCTTTGTGGATGATTATCGGGTGTTTTACTGCGATTTGAGCGCGAACACATGGCGGTGGGTCGCGGTCGCGGATAGCGAATTTTATATTCCGACCGTGCTGATCAATTATCAATCAACCGGATACAAAAGCACTTCAAAAAACACCGTCATGCCTACTGGAACGCAACTTGAGGGTTACAGCCTTCTCTCCCCGTATTATAAGATGATCGGGTCTTCGTACAACGAAAAAAGGGACATCAAAGTTTTCCAACTTACGCATAGTTTAAAAGGCTGTGCCGGAAAACTGTTAAAAGTTGACCATACGAAAGAAGACGGAACGATTTATCATCACACAGCGGTAATAGTTGAAGACGAATACGGAAATGTTTCGGGGACTGAAAGTCATGAGCTGGGAGATTTTTTGACATTACAAATAATAAGCGATATGTCTTTCCATTTCCTTAACGCCGGATCTCCGGGCGGCGTTTGGACGTTCTATTCTGAAAGTTATGTTCCGAACAATTTCGAAATACTTGCTCCGTTCAACCTGACGAATACGGAGCGCGACCGCGTATTCAAAATGACAAAATCCGCGTGGTTCGGCGGGAGCATCTCCGGATTGAACGGCGGGACGCGCGTTTTCCTCGGCGGTAACACCGAAACCGGGAACGCGAATCTTGTCATATGGTCGGACGTCAACAATCCGCTGTACTTCGATGAGAACAACTATTTCCACGTTGGGACGAGCGCGACCCCGGTCACGCAGTTTGGAAGGCAGTCCGATATGCTTGTCATTTTCAAGCCAAACGAAACCTTCTACACGAAGTATGAGCGGAACGAGAACATCAATGCTGAAGACCTTATCAATCAAACTGTGGTCGATTACCCAGCCAATTCGGTGTATTTCCCGCTGACGCTGATCAACGGTTCTATCGGGTGTGATTGCCCCGGCACCGTGCAACTGTGCCGCAACCGCCTTGTATGGCTCAATAGCGACGGCAAGGTCTATTCATTCGTTTATTCAAACGTATACAACGAGCGGACGATCTATGAGGTCGGCGAGATGGTTTACAACGGTCTGCGTGATTACGATCCGGGCGATCTCAAGCTCGCCGTATCATCGGATTGGCAAGACTATTATCTGCTGTTCGTCGGAAGCGGAGATTCCAGACGCGTCTACGTTATGGACTACAATTCAAGTGGGTATCAATATCCGTACTCGTTCAATAAATCCGAGGACGCAAACAAGAGTATACCGTGGTTCAGGTGGCAGCTTCCCGTCGTTCCGGCGCAATGCGTCGTTTTCGGTCAGCACATGGGCGTTTTTTCGACCGAAAACGATATTGGAACGGATGAAAACTATTACAGCGTTTACAGCCGGGACAGCATCACGGACGATCTTGCAGATAATACCGGAATCGTGTATCAGCAAGACCCGATCCCGGTTATGCTTCAAACCAAACTGTTTGATTTTCTTCAGGGCTATCGCAAGAACATCGAAACGGTACGGCTTTCCGTCGGGAACAACGGCGGGTATCCGCTCCGTATTACTTACGTTACGGATTGCGGAACGGAAGAAGACGAATTTACGCCGGACAACCCCGACACGGATTTGCAAGGGACGGAATATCTTACTGATTTTCCGCTGTTCCCGTGTATTCGGTCTGTGATCCGCTTCGGCGTTCGGATCGAATGCGAGGTGGCGACCGTCGTGAACGGTCTCTCGATTCGGTATAAATTTTTGGGTGGTGCAAAGTAATGGCAATCGTTTCGGCGGATGAGTATTACAAGCGATTCATGGATCAGTATCAGCCATCGATCACGAATGCGGTCAACAAATCCAACGCCGCGTACAAGGGTCAGGCTGATACGATATCGCAGATTTATCAGCAACAGATCGACCAACAGGGTCAGCAATACAATGATCTTCTGCGCGAGAACGAGGTGCAGAAGTATATCAACCAGCGCAATATTACCGAGAACATGGCGAACATGGGGCTGACGGATTCCGGGCTGAACCGCACCCAACAGACGGCTGTGCAGCTCTCCGCGGCGAACAGCCAAAACCGCATCGAGGTACAGAGGCAGAACGCGGTCGACGCGCTGACGAAAGCCATGACCGCGAAGCTCGCCGATATTGAATCCGCCCGGTCGAGCGCGGAGATGGGAATCCGGCAGAATTACGAGAATATGGCGACGACCGCGGCGAACAACGCTTACAAGGCGGACGTCGAGAACGCGCGAAAAATCGAGGAGGCGCGGATCAAAGCCGAGCAGGAATTGCTGAAAGCGCAGATCAACGCTTCGGCGAAGGCGTCGGGCGGCGGAACGACCGGGAAGACGAACATCATCAACGCCAAAGGCGCGACGCTGAACCGCAATTTCAGCGGGACGCTTGAGGACAACGGC
>JAZQWK010000220.1:0-4340 GCA_045632325.1 Eubacteriales bacterium | reverse complement strand
GTATCCCTCACTTTCCAGAAGCGTACGCAGCTTGCTCCGCGTGCGATGCAGCATCGACGTGACCTTGCTCACCGAAAAGCCGTAGGCTTTGGCAATGTCGGCGATCGGGTCCATATACCAGTAACGGCATAGGAACACGCGGCGCTCGGTCGTGGTCAGTCCGCCGAGAAAATCGCGGATCAGCCTTGCCGTCTCCGATTGCTCGATTGCCGTTTCTACGTCGTTGGGAGAAGCACAGTCCGAAAGCTCGTCAAGCACCGCTTCCATCTGACCGCCGCCGCGTTTTTCTGCATGACGGTACCGCCAACGGTCGATCGAGATGCGGCGCGTGATCTTGCCGAGAAACGTCGATAAGACCACAGGCTTGTGCGGCGGCATCGAGTCCCACGCGTCCAGATACGTGTCGTTGACGCTTTCCTCGGTGTCCTGCGCATCAAAGAGAATGTTGTAGGCGATTGCGCGGCAATACGTGCCGTATTTGGCGTCGGTTTCGGCAATGGCGTCCTCCGCACGCGCCCAGTACAGCGCAACAATACGGTCATCGGGCATCGGTTTTTGCTTCATATTGATTTCCTCCGTTTCTGCATGATGTTCCGACATCTATCTACTCGGAAAATCATGGGAAATCTTGCATGGATCGGAAAAGTTTTTTGGGATTTTTTGATTACCTTGTACATTACCTTGTAGGGGCGATTCACGAATCGCCGCCACATGAAAAAAGATCCTGTTTACGGGTTGAACATACCGCATATGATATCATTTTCACGTCAATTGCCAACCACAAACGGCAGCGAATTGCAGCGTTTCGGGCGATTCGTGAATCGCCCCTACGGTCATAGGGAAGCATCTGCGCCAATCATAACCACCATCAAATGACATACTCAAACACCCGCAAAGACGCCGGTTCCATCGTCAGCGAAATCGTATCGGGCGCATCGATGCCGTACTCGGCGGTGTGGAGCCTGATTTCCGCAGCGGCTTCCTTATCCGAGACGTTGACGACGAATACGACGACCTTGTCTTCTGCCGCCGTCTTCCACGCACCGGCGACGACCTGCCGCATCGTGATGCCGGACGAGGTGACGGGCTCAAGGTCGGTCTTGACCACGGGCGGTCGAAGCAGAGAGCCTTCGGTAAACAGGTCGGTATACGCATACCGCGTGTGAACGAGCGTTTTCAAGAACTTCATGCGTTCTTCGTTGAAGACGACGTTTGCGTTGATCCAGCCGAGCTGCTGACCGAACAGCAGACCCTCTCCGAGATGGTAGCGGAAATACGCATCGTCGTCGCGCTTGGCACCGTCGGTATACCGTCCGAGCAGCTGAATGTAGCCTGCATAAACGGCAGAGAACGCGGGAACGTCGTCGCCCGTCGTCCATACCCACGTCAGAAAGCCGTCGAACGATTTTGTATACGGCTCGGCGTTGGACTCGGTAAAGTAGAATTTATCTGCGGGCTTCTTGGCGTTGATCGCATCCATCAGGCGGTTATAGCCGTCCGACCAATAACTGCCGCCGCCGGGCAGATGACCGTGCGTTTTGCTTCGGCAGGGGAAGGAGGGAACTGCGGCGATCTGGTCAAAGTAGATGCCGTCGATGGGAAGTGCTTCTTCCATGCCGCGCGTGACCTCCTCGATGATGCCGTGCCAGCGCAGGCAGGAGGGACACATCGGAACGAGCCGCGTCATCGTGCCGTCGCGCTTTTTCTGCGGGTAGATGACGTCAAGCGCAGAGCCGTCGGAGCGGGTTGCCGCACCGTATTTGCCGACGGTCGCGAAGTTTTCGGAAAAGCCTTCGTCCGCGTCGTGCATTTCCCAGCTGACGGCGTTGATGTACGGGAACAGATAAAGTCCTGCGTCCCGCAGTCGTTTTGCACCGTCGAGGAACGTATCGCGCGCGGGCAGAAAGTGCGGGTAGTTGATGTTAAACGGAATTGCGTGCCAGTTGTAGACGTGATAGCCGACGGGAACACCGAGTGCTTCCTTGAGCGCGATGGGGGCATCGACCCAGTAATCCGCGCCGTAGCGTTCGGAGACGGTCGCAAGCGTCATCGGGCGCGCCTCCATCTGCTCGGGGGAATTGGGGATATAGTCGCAGATCCAGAACGGGATCTCCTTGAACGCACGCGGCGTGTCGGGACGACCCTTGACGGGCAGCCATTTCGCCTCTGCGTGAACGAAGCGGGCGTAGATCATCGTCGCGTCGTACCAGTCGCCCGCAATCACTTCCCAGCGCATGACGCCGCCGAGTGCAAACGAATTGGCTCTGCAGCCGATGCCGACGGCAGGGAAGATCGGCGTGAGCACACCCGCATTGCCGCCGATTTGGATTGCAAACGTCTTCATTGCGGCGTCGGGGTCGTGGATGCCGAGATAGAGACCGCCGCACGCGCCCCAAAAGGCAAAATACTGCATTGCCATGTTGTGACCGGGATAGTCCCAGCGACCAGAAAAGCCCGTTTCGCCCGCGTGCATCAGCGCACGTCCGGAGCAATCGGGGATGAACGCGTGGAGCGGCTTGCCCGTGACGCGCGGCGACGGGTAGGTGACCTCGTGAACGGAGAGGTCGGGGTTGTTATTGGCAACGTCACACTTCCACGAAACACCCGTTTCATCCGCACTGCCCGTGAGCACGACGGTAACGTCGGTATGCCCGTGGGGACAAACAAACCAAAACTGCAAAAGCGTATCGGAGACGACTGCGCGGACAGATTCCCAGCCATCGGACGAGGTGATCTCGGTGATGCCTTCGTCGGGGATCGAGTGGCGGACGGCGGATTCCTTGACGGGTGCGTATTTCATGGAAAACAGCGGGGACGGGAGGACGGACAGTTCTCCGAAATGACCGCCTGTGACCGTCACGCCGTGTTCATCGACGGAAACGGTCAGCGACCAGCTTGATTTTTGGACGGTGTACGTCATGGCGGATTCTCCTTTATTCAGATATCAATTGTCACGAAGCTGCCGCTTCCTCTGCCATTTCCTTTGCCGATGCATTGCGCTCCGTTAAGCGGGAGCCTACGTACAGCATGACGAAATAGCCCATGGCAGAAAAGAGGGTGATCTCCGCCGTCGGCTGAAGCAAGGTGATGACGTCCCAGATATCCCGCGGTGCACCGACCCGGCTGATTTCCATGACCATATTCGTGATGCTCGGCAGGAAGCGGAAGACAAACAGAAGTGCTGTCATCCAAAGATACAGGCGGCGCAGGACGTTGCGTCTGCGTGCAGCGGCATCTTCTTCGACGATCTCCACGCGCAGGTGGGCGTTCTCGTCGGGGGAGAGGGTCGTATACGCAGACGGATTTTGACGGAAGCTCTGCTTCGGTGTCTGCGTGCGCTTGTTTCTCTGGAACGCATAGCGCAAAAACGCACACAGAAAGATCAGACACAGGCAGGTGAACAGCGACAGCAGATAGTTGAGCGCCCAGTAGGACACGTAGTAGATCAGATTGCTTTTCACGGCTGTGGTTCCCGAAAGATAGAGGACCTCAAAAATACCCGCGGCGTAGCTGAGTGTTGCCGATATGAGGATCAGAACGATCGGCAGACGCGATTTTTTCACGCCGTAGCGCATGACGGAGTAGCCTAAAATCCCATAGGAGGCACACTGATAGACGTAGGAGAGGATCAGCAGAAGGTAATAGAGGATCCATTGCAGGACCACAACGGCGGTCGTCGGATAGAACACCGCGATGTAGGTATCAACGTAGACGTTGACGGCGCGAAGCAGACCGTCGATCAGCAGCGGACAGATGAGCATACAAATGATCGATGCCAGGCGGATATCGGCAAGCATTTTGTGCTCGGCACGGAAAAACGCGCGGGATTTGTCGCGTTCCGCCTGCACGGTTGGAATTTGGTTGTTCGGTTTCATCGTCGTTTTCCTTTACGTGGTCTTGTTTCGGTTGGCGTCGAGATAGTTTTGCAGAATGATCTGCGCGGACAGCGTGTCGATGACGGTCTTGCGCTTGCCGGACTTGATGTTCGTTTCGTTGAGGATGCGGTGTGCCGCGGCGGTGGAAAGACGCTCGTCAAACTTGACGATCGGAATGTCGGTCATGCTCTCCAGCAGCTCGACGAATGCCTGGATCTTTTCCGCGCGCGGTCCGAGCGTGCCGTTCATGTTGATGGGATTGCCGATGACGATCAGACCGACGTCGTGTTCCTTTGCCGCTGCCAAAATTTCTTCGGCGATCTTGGGCGGGTGTCCCGATTTGATGTAGCCGATGCCGCCTGCCAGAAATCCGAGTGCGTCGGATACGGCAAGCCCGGTTCTTGCGTCACCGAGGTCGACGCCGAGGATGCGTTTCTGCATAATACGTGGTTCTCCTTTGGAAAG
>JAZQWK010000219.1:0-5600 GCA_045632325.1 Eubacteriales bacterium | reverse complement strand
TACCATCCGAGGCATCCATTTCGGCGAGGACGACGGCGAGAAAAACGCACCCCCGGCAGCCGATCTTCTGCCGCAGGCGGCGGTCGATACCTTCATCCGTCTGACGCACGAGCGATATTACGACGTGGTCGGAGATTACTTCGGAAGTACCGTGATTGGCTTTTTCACCGATGAGCCGTCCGTGCTCGGCAGATGTGCAAAGAGAAGCTGCCAGCCGTGGACGTGGGGCTTTGAGGACGATTTCGTGCGCGCAGGCGGCAATCTTGCAGATCTTGCGGGACTGTTCACGGGCGAGGACAACGACGGCACAGCACTTTACAGCAAAATGATCTTTGACCGTGAACTTGATATTTATTATGCGTCTCTGCACCGCTTCTGTCAGGAGCACGGCATTGCGCTGATGGGACATCCGCACCGCGGCGACGACATCGAATGTGAGCGATTTTTCGATGTTCCGGGGCAGGATATGGTGCTTCGTTGGATCGCACCCGAGGGAGACCCGCTCGGGACACACGAAAGCGGACAGGGCAAGTGCTCCTCCGATGCGGCGCGTATCAGCGGTAAACGCCGCAACTCCAACGAGTGCTTCGGCGTCTGCGTGCGTGATAAGATTCCGTGGTATTTCACGGGTGCCGATATGAAGTGGTATATCGACTATCTCGGTGTGCGCGGTGTCAATCTGTTTATTCCGCACGCCTTTTATTACAGCGTTGCCGGAAAGCGCCGTGACGAGCGTCCGCCGGACGTAGGTCCGAACAACATCTGGTGGGAGCATTACGGGAAAATTGCGGACTACATGAAGCGCATCTCCTATATCATGACCGATTCCGTCAACGAGGCGCGCGTTTGTGTCCTTTGCGAAAACCGTGATATGCGCATCGAGCGTGTCAGAGAATTTTACGAAAATCAGGTGGAATTCAATTATCTTCCCTACGGCGATTATGATCCGAGCATGGTTGGGGGTGATACTCTGACGGTCAGAGAAAATGCCTACCAATACGTATACTGTGACGACCGTGCGCTTGTGCCCGGTGTTCGGCACATCAGCGGCGTTCACGATCTGCCGTATCGCGATCTTAACACCGAGACACCGTGTCCCTCCCTGCGTGTGACCCGTCTGAAAAAGGAGGGTGTGCGCATGATGCTTCTCACAAACGAAGGAGACGAAACGGTCAGCACCCGAGCATCTATTGACGGGGAGACGACACTGATTGCTTACGATCTTTGGAACGGCAGATATTGGCGTGAGGAGAGCACGGTACAAGGCGGAAAGACCTGTTTCTCACTGACATTGGAAGCGAGAGAAAGCATCTTGTTCCTTTTTGATGACAAGGGTGATTTTCCGGCACCGCTCAAACGGGAGAGAACGTATGTATCCGTCGATTTTTCTCTCGTTGCGCATGATGAAATGCGCTTTGTCAAGACGTATGAAGGCGTACTTACGGTTGACGACGCCGTTTCTGACGAGCTGTGGATTGCCGTTCGCGCCGAGGAAATGGTGGAATGTTTCGTGAATGACCGTTTCGTGGACGTCAGTCTTTGGAACACGCATCGCATCAACGTCACCGATTCTGTCAAGCGCGGTGAGAATACCGTCACGCTGAAGGTTTGGGGCAATGCGGCAAATCGGTTTACCGACCATCGTATACCGTATGGATGGATCGGTGCGGATTCGACGTCGGAAGCTCACGCGTAAAGAAACCAAAAACGAGGAGAAGAAAGATGAAAGATAACGTAAGTATACGGGTTGCGTCGTTTAATATCGGCGATTTTACCACGGCAACCGAGCACGCCGGCAACGATATCAAATACGGAAGCGGAACGAAAAAGACGCTTGAGGAATATCTTGCCGTTTTCAACAAGGTTGGTGCGGATCTTTGGGGACTGCAGGAGGATTCGGAATTTTTCTTTTATCCTGAAAAAATACTCCCCAACGACGCTTTGTACAGCAAAATCCTCCCCAATTACGAAAGAGTTTTTACGCGTTCCTATAACGGAAAAGCGTTTCTCTCCAAATATGCGCTGTACGACGTCAAGCCTGTGGAATATCCTGCGGCGGTGACAAGCTATGCTCCTGCAGGAACCAAAAGCTACGGACATCCGTGGTTTTTGACGGGGAAGATCTCCGTTGGCGGAAAGGAGATCACGGTCGTCAGCCTTCATTTGGATTGGAGCTGCAAGGAACGGCGCTCCAAGCAGCTTGCAAGTTTGGTCGCATTTGCCAAAGCGCAGGAATACTGTATTCTGATCGGGGATTTCAATCCCGAAAATCTTGTGAACGGAGAGCAGCAGTACGACGGTGACAGCGTTGCACCCGACACCAAGAATATGTACCGCGTGGATTGGAAGGTATTTGACGATGCGGGCATGATGTATGCGAACGGCGGCACATTCGGTACGTTCGGAACGATCATGAAAAAAGGGGAACCGGCAAGTCCTTATCCGTGGGATAATATCGTGGTTACGCCCAATATCAAAATCAAGAACGTCGACGTTATATATGAGCCGTGGATGGATGATCATGCCATTCTCGCAGCTGATCTTGAAATTCAATAACGGATTTGTCTATTGCAGAAGCAGAACGGCATCCCGAGAGCACTGCGCTTACGGGATGCCGTTTTATGCGTATTGATAGAAATAATTTCCGTTTTCATGCTGCAGAGCAACGCCGAATACCTCGGTTAAAACACCGGATGCATGGATCTGCGTCGGCGTTCCCCGTGCGATGATCCTGCCTTCCTTCATGACCCATAACGCATCGCAAAAGCTCATGGCCATCGGAAGATCGTGCATGACTGCGGCCAGACCTTTTCCGCTGTCCCGCAGACGGCAGAGCAGACGCATCAAAGAAAGTTGATTTGCGATATCGAGATAGGTCGTCGGTTCGTCGAGCAGAACGTAATCTGTCTGCTGCGCAAGTGCCATTGCAAGATATGCGCTTTGCCGCATACCGCCCGAAAGAGAGGACAGGGGTGCATCTGCAAGCGGCGCAATTCCGAGCGTTTCCATGGCCGCAGCCGCGATCTTACGGTCGTATACGGAATAGTGCCGTGGAAAATGCAGATGCGGATAACGTCCGTGCAGAACAATCTGACCGACGGTCATGTCGGGAATACGGTATCCCTGGGATAAATACGCAATCTGCTTGGCGTGGTTTTGCGGGGACAGAGAATCGGCGGGAATGGAGTTGATCAGAATCTCTCCTCGCTGACACGGAAGAAGCCCTGCGGCGGTTTTCAGCAGGGTGCTTTTGCCGCAGCCGTTCGGACCGACGATGCCGACGAGTGTTCCGACCTCCAGTGCGGCACAGACATCAAAAAGGATCTGTTTTTCGCCATAGCCTGTGCAAAGACCGTTCATCTCGATCATGACGGATTCCTCCTTCCTTTGCCGCGAAGCAGTAAGAATAAAAAGAACGGAGCACCGAGAAATGCAAGCAGGATGCCGACGGGAAGCTCGTACGGTGCAAACAGAACCCTCGCCGCCGTATCGCACAGCACGGTAAACGCTCCGCCGAATATCGCGCAGAACGGCAGAAGACGTGCGGCGTCCCCACCGGCAAGACGGCGGACGGCATGCGGGACGAGCAGACCGACAAAGGAAAGCAATCCCGCCGCGCTGACCGCAACGCCTGCCAAAAGTGCCGCCAGCAACAAAAACAAAAGCCGCATTTTCCCGGTACGCATGCCGAGCGACCGTGCGTGGTCTTCGCCGAGCGTCAGGATGTCAAGCTCGTTTGATAACAGAAGCAGAATTCCGACCGTCGGCAGGACGATTGCGGCGGCGGGAAGGAGCTTTGCCGTCGTTGCCGCAGAAAAGTCCCCCGAGCGGAACTGGCTGTTCATAATACTGACGTCGGGAAACAAGGTTGTTACCGTATCCGTACACGCACCGAGCAGGCTGTTGAGTGCCGCACCGATCAGAATGACGACCCCGTCGGATGCCCCCCAATGCTTTGCCGCTGCGCTGACAGCGATCGCCGTACCGAATGCGCCGAGAAACGCAAACAGGGATAACTGCCATCCGCCGAGGATGCCAAACGCCGCACAGACGGTGACCGCAAGTGCCGCTCCTGCATTGATGCCGATCATACCGGGAGACGCAAGATGATTGGACAATATCCCTTGAATCACAGCACCGGAAACGGCAAGTGCCGAACCGCAGACAGCCGCCGTACAAACGCGCGGAATCCGCACGTACCACAGAATTCGTCCTGCCGCGGTCGTTCTGTCACTGTCCAAAAGCGCGGTGAACATCTCCGACGGAGAAAGCTCTGCAGCACCGACCAGCAATCCCATGACGACGGACAACAGCAGAAACAGAATCCCTATGATCCAGAGATACGTTGTTTTACGTGTTTTTACCGATGAGAATTTCATATAGCGTCCGATATGCCTCCGCCCATTTTGCGTTCGGTTTTAAGTGAAAAAGAGTTTTATCCATCATATGAATCCGACCGTTCTGTACCGCATCCATGGATTGCCACGCGGGATTTTGCGAAAACAGATCGGACAGGGAACGCATCGCCGCATCGGTGTCACTTCCCATTGTGATGACGAAAATGTGATGCGGTTCGTTGGCAATGACCGATTCGATGCTCAGGTTTTCCAAAAGAGATGTGTCGCTGTCAGCTGCGTTGATGCATCCGAGATCGGCAAGCATCTCACCGAGCACGGTTCCCTCGCTGCCCTTGGCTTTCACAAAGCCGGACGACGCACGCAGAAGCAGAATGCTTCGCCGGGCGGCATCGATATCTGCGTCTGCAAATTGCTGCTTCAGTGAAACGATCTCTGCGGCAAGTGCCGTGCCGTTCTGTTCCCAAAGGTCTTTGCGTCCCGTGATGTCCGTGCAGACCTTTAGCATCTGCAGATAGTCATCAAAGCTGATGACGTCGAAATACGCGACGGTGATGCCTGCGGCTTCCAATAACGGACACAGCTCCACGTGGCTTGCCGTTGATGACGACGCGATGACGAAGTCGGGTGCGGCAGACAAAAGCAGTTCGGTGTTCGGGGAATGGGCGCCGCCGATATTGACGGCATCCGAAAGTGCAAGCCCGAAATCCTCCCATGCATCCTCGGCGGCGGCACAAACGTCTCCGCCCGCAAGCATCCAGACGTCGGCAAAGCTGCCGAGCAGACATGCGGTTCTCTGCGGCTGTGATGACAAAGATACCGTGCGTCCGAGTGCATCGGTGAAAACAATATAAGCTGTGGTACCGTTATTTGGTCCGTTCCCGCAGGCGCATAATACGCTCATACCGAGAAAACAGGCAAGGAAAATAGACAGGAACGAAAACAGAAGTTTATGACTTGGGTTGAAACGCATCAGTAATACCTCAAATTGCATGAAAATGATTGACAGATACCGCATCCGATGTTATAATAAATCTGATAACGATATATGGTATGTTTCATTATATCATATATTTTTGCGCATGTCAATCGGCGGGAAACCGCTTGTGTGCGGACAAACAGAAAAACAGATCAGAAAAGGAGAATGGCTCTATGAGTTTAACAAAAGAACAGATTGCAAGTGTGAAAGGCAGAGGTTTTCTTCTGAATCGCGGAACGGAGTGCTTTTCGGGAAGACTTGTCGCG
>JAZQWK010000218.1:0-9887 GCA_045632325.1 Eubacteriales bacterium | reverse complement strand
CACCGCTGTTAAAATACAGGTTGGCTGCGCCGTTGATGAAGCAAACCATCGTAGCGAGCACGGCCGGCCCCATCGGGATGTCGATGACAACGCCGTAAATGACGTTGCCGAGATATTCGGTGGAGCGCAGGTAGACCAGCTCCGGCACAAAGGAGGAAACGTAACGCCAGGCGAAAAACCAAAAGGTCAGACGTCCGAGCATCGAGGAAACGTCACGGCGCGGATTGGCAGCCAGCTTCTTTTTCATTTTTGACAGCTTCGGTTCCCGATTCGTTCCGTAAAGGGCGACGTTGCTGTCATGCAGAAGACCGAACTTTGCAATCGCATCGATCCAGCCGCGCAGAACACCGATACCGAAGAACATCTCAAACGCTCCGAAGCAAACGGTGTACGTCAGCACCATAGTGGGTTCGCCTAAAAATTCGAGCTTTTTGACACCGAGGATCGAAAACACCATCGGTGCGAGCTTGACGGTCGTGACACCGCACAGCATCCACGCACGGCGGCGCAGAGCGGCAAAATCGTCCATGGCCCACGCAAGCTGCGTCATGGAAAGCGCCGCAAGCATCCAGCCGATACAGTCGGGGAGAACGTCAATGACATTCACGTGCGGATTCCACAAAAACAGCATTGCCGCGATCATCAGACCAAAGCCGCCGCGGATCTGACGCGTTTTCTTTTGCGCTTCCGTGATGTTCATGTCATGCTACTCCTTTTGATCGTTTATTTTTTCTTACCGCGTTTGTTTTTCTTGGTGCGCTCGAGCTGCCGCTCTTTCATAGCCGCATCGTATGCAGCACGTTCGCGTTCTTTTTTCGCTTTTTCCGCCGCCGCAAGTGCTTCCTCCGTCATCGGTTCTTCCTTGGGTTTACCGAACAGACGCGGCATTTTGCGGTCACCGACCGGCATATCGAGATCCTCCGGCAGACAGATACGCATATAACAGACAAAGATCATCTTCAGATTCAAAAGCATCCAAAGAACGCCGAACATCGACACATAGCCGAGCAGCTTATAATACGGCAGAACATCGGTCACCGCCGGTACGTTCAGAAACGATACGACGACGGACGCAGCAAAATACAGCCATGTGACGATGATGTTGCGCGTTGCCTCCGCGACGAGCTTGGGCAGATCGACCTCATGCGCGATCGTTCTGACGGCAATCAGCAGAAGCATATGGAAAACGACCAGCAAAACGGCAAGCAGGATATTATACGGTACGGAAACAGCCGCCTGTACCGTTTCATACAGCGCGTCTGCACCAAACCAGGAAAATGCCTGCAAAACGAGGGAAAACGCGCCGAGTGGAATCAGCGCGCTTACCGCATATTTTGCATATCGGAAATACTTCCCGTATTCACTCAGTACCGTGAGTGCACGGAGCATGATCAGATATCCGAGGATCTCAAAGCAGAAGCCCATGGAATGTAAGGTTACCGAGAGGATCAGCGGATAGCCGAGCAGGAGAATACCAAATCCCATAGCAAAATTCTCCGTCGTATATTCGTCGGGGTTGTGCGGATTGAAGCCGCAGCACTTCTTGTACTTCTTGCCGCTGCCGCAGGGACACGGATCGTTTCTGCCGACCTTGGTGCCGTCTGCCTTTTTGGGTGCGGGAGCAGGGGTATTCGAGGAGACGGTCTCACCGCCCTCAAAGCCTTCGCTCGTTGCCTTGGCAACCTTTTCACGCTTGATCTCCTGATCCGCCTTGGGGATGATGGAAAGCAGCGTTCTTGTGGTATCTTCACGGATGGAAGCGATCATTTCATCAAACATATCGCCGGACTGCAGACGGAATTCGGTTACGGGATTTCTGTGTGCATACGCCTGCAGACGGATGTTGCCCTTGAGCTCGTCCATCGCATCGAGGTGATCCATCCACTTGGAGTCGACGTTCTTGAGCAGGACAACGCGTTCGATCTCACGCATCTGTTCCGAGCCGAACTGTGCTTCCTTATCCGCATACAGCGCGTCACAGCGTTCCTGCAGAACCGCGACGAGATCCTCACGCTTCAGCGTATTGAAATCGTCAGACGTGTAATGGAAATCCTCCGCACGGCAGAGCGTACCGAAGAAGTAGGTGCGCAGACCGTCGTAATTCCAATCGTCCGCAACCTCCTGCGTCGTGAAGCTTGCAACGGCGTGCTCAATGGTCTGGGTCATCATCTTCTTGATCTTGGGCTGCAGGTCAATGCCGTCAAGCACTTCCTGTCTCTGCGTGTAAATGACCGCACGCTGCTGGTTCATGACGTCGTCGTAGGTCAAAACGTGCTTTCTGCGCTCGAAGTTCATGGATTCCAGCTTCTTCTGCGCATTTTCCAGAGAGTTGGACAGAATCTGCGCATCGATCTGCTGATCTTCCTCCAAACCGAGCTTTTCAACCATACCGAGAATACGCTCGGAACCGAACAGACGCATCAGATCGTCCTCAAAGGACAGATAGAAGCGGGATTCACCGGGGTCACCCTGACGGCCGGAACGACCGCGCAGCTGGTTATCGATACGGCGGGATTCGTGACGCTCCGTACCGACGATGAACAGACCGCCGAGCTCGCAGATCTTCGCAGCTTCCGGCGCGATCTGCTCCTTATATTTCTTATAAAGATCGTTGAATACGACTCTTGCCGCCATCGCTTCTTCGCTGACGGAAATGGCAGTACCGGTCGCGTCGATGATGACGTCCTCTGCATAGCCCATCGCACGCATTTCGCGCTTTGCATAGAATTCGGGATTACCGCCGAGCTGAATGTCGGTACCGCGTCCTGCCATGTTGGTGGAAACGGTGACGGCGTGCAGCTTACCTGCTTCCGCGACGATCTCCGCTTCTTTATCGTGATACTTTGCGTTCAGGACGTTGTGCGGGATGCCCTCTCGCTTGAGCAGCTGGGAGAGATATTCGGATTTATCGACGGATACCGTACCGACGAGAACGGGCTGTCCCTTTTCGTAACAAGCCTTGATCTGTGCGATGATCGCGTTGTACTTACCGCGCGTGTTCTTGAAAACGGCGTCGGGATGGTCTTTTCTGATCATCGGCATATTGGTCGGAATCGCAACGACGTCCAGGTTATAGATCTCTCTGAATTCTTCTTCTTCGGTCAGTGCAGTACCGGTCATACCGGACAGCTTCTTATAAAGACGGAAGAAGTTCTGGAACGTAATGGTCGCAAGCGTCTTGGACTCACGCTCGATCTTGACGCGTTCCTTTGCTTCGATTGCCTGGTGCAGACCGTCGGAGAAGCGTCTGCCGGGCATCTGACGACCCGTAAAGGAGTCAATGATGACGACCTTGCCGTCCTTGACGACGTAGTCGACATCGCGCTGCATACAGCCGTGTGCATGAAGCGCCTGGTTGATATGATGCAAGAGTGCAGAGTTCTGGGAGTCAGACAGGTTTTCAACGTGGAAGTATTCCTCGGCGTGCTTGATACCGTTTCCGGTCAGAACGGCGTTCTTTGCCTTTTCATCGACCAGATAATCCTCCTGGATCTCCTCCATATCGTCCTTGTCGTCCATTTCCTTGACCTTGAAGCAGGACAGCGTCTTGACGAAACGATCGGCGAGGTCGTAGAGCATCGTGGACTTTTCACCCTGACCGGAAATGATCAGAGGCGTTCTTGCTTCGTCGATGAGAATGGAGTCCACTTCGTCGACGATGGCAAAGTTATGCTCGCGCTGAACCATTTCTTCCTTGTAGATGACCATGTTGTCGCGCAGATAGTCAAAGCCGAACTCGTTGTTCGTACCGTAGGTGATATCCGCTCTGTACGCATCCATACGCTCCTGCTTGTTCATTTCGTGAACGATCAGGCCGGTCTTCAGACCGAGGAACGCGTAAACACGACCCATTTCTTCCGCACCGACGCGCGCAAGGTAATCGTTGACCGTAACGATGTGTACGCCCTTGCCGGAAAGCGCGTTCAGATACGCAGGCATGGTAGCCATCAGGGTCTTACCTTCACCGGTCTTCATTTCGGCAATACGTCCCTGGTGGATGACGATACCGCCGAGGATCTGCACCTTGAACGGACGCTTGTTGAGCACGCGGTCATCCGCTTCACGGACGACGGCAAATGCATCGGGCAGAATGTCGTCAAGACCTTCGCCCTCACGCAGACGGTTCTTCAGTCTGGCGGTCTGCTTCTTCAGCTCCTCGTCAGACATATTCTTATATTTATCGGCAAGAGCCTCGACACGTGCAACCGTGCTCATCAGTTTCTTTACCTGACGTTCGGAATACGTTCCGAACAACTTATCAATGAGTCCCATGTTCTTTTTTCTCACATTTCTGTTAATATTATATTCATGATTTTGCGCACCGAGACACGCAAAATTATAGATAGATACATTATACTATAAAATTGAAAAAAATACCACAGGAAAATGTAAATTTTATGCCAACATTTGAAATAATTTGTTTACAAAATCGCAATTTCAAACGATTTGTGAATATTTTCAAAAGCCCCTTCCATTTTTCTGCGATATCGTTTATAATATTGGTATCTTCAAAAACCGAAAGGAGCACATCGTTATGGATTGCTTATTCTGTAAAATCATCGCAGGCGATATCCCCTCCAAGAAAGCTTATGAGGACGCGGATATGCTCGCCTTCTACGACATCGCACCGCAGGCAAAGGTGCACATCCTCGTCATCCCCAAGGAACACATTCCCTCCATTGACGGTCTGAATCCCGACAACGCCGCCGTCGTCGCAAAGATCTTTGCCAAGATTCCCGAAATCGCCAAGGAAGCCGGCATCACAAACGGCTACCGCGTTGTCTCCAACTGCGGCGACGACGCGTGTCAGACGGTCAAGCATCTGCACTTCCACATTCTCGGCGGTGAGCAGCTTTCCGGACAGATGGCATAAGCCAATAGACCGTTTAAATCGGCATAAACCATTTCACCGTTCAAAATCGGCGTAAGCCTTCCATCCTTGAAATCGGCATAATATACAGAAACGGATACCGTGCATTGTGCGGTGTCCGTTTTGCACAAAAGATACAAACCATGAGAGGAGCATCCAAAATGAAAATTCATTTCCCGAAATTTACGTCCTCCGACGAAGAACTGAATATCACCTACAATTACCGCTGTGAAGTGTATGAACGTCACGTCAAGGACACGCCCGACGGTCACGTCATCACGGAATTTCTCCCGAACGTCGGATGGGGCGGCATATACAACACAATCAACTGTGCCGCAAGCCACCATTTCCGAGACGGACGCTGGCTTCACGAAACGTACCTTTTGGAGGAATACGCACGGTTCTGGTGCACGGCGGGCAATCCGAGACACTACAGCTTCCCGATTGCTGACAGCTTTCTGGCACTGTCCGACGTGACGGGCGATTACACCACGGCAGAAGCGTTTTACCCGAGACTGCGCGAAATTCACGATGGATGGGACGACCACAAGACCGAGAGCGGTATGTACCGACAGGAATGTGGTTACGACGGCATGGAGTATTCCATTTCCGGCGACGGCATCCGTCCGACGATCAACTCCTACATGACCGCAGACAAATACGCCCTTGCGCGGATCGCCGACAGAATCGGTGCGGCAGACGAGGCACAGGCTTACCGTGCCGGCGGTGACGCGCTTGCCCGTCAGATCAACGAAACGCTGTGGAACGAGGACATCGGGATGTTCGGTGTCATCTCCGACGACGGGATTTACCAAAACGTGCGCGAACAGATCGGCTATATCCCGTGGATCTACGGGATTCCGACCGCGGGCAAAGACGGTTGCTTTGCCAATCTTCTCGATCCCAACTGCTTCCTTGCAAAGTACGGTCTGCGCACTGCCGACGTAACCCATCCCGCATACAACAAGCCCTTTGACCACGAATGTCTTTGGAACGGACCCATCTGGCCGTTTGCAACCGCGCAGACGCTGACGGCGGTCATTGCCTATCTGCACAAAGAACAGCAGCCGAAGATCACGGCGGACGACTTCACGCGCCTGCTGCTGCAGTTTGCATACTCCCACAGAGATACCGACGGCACACCGTGCATTGATGAAAACATGGATCCCGATACGGGTATCTGGCTGGCAAGAGAAATCATGCGCAATTGGAATCGCCCCGACAAGGATCCCACCCGCGGACAGTATTACAACCATTCCTCGTTCATCGACCTCGTCATGACGGGTATCTGCGGTATTTGTCCCACTGAGGGCGATCATCTGGTGATTCATCCGCTCGGTACCTCGCTTGATGCGTTCTCCCTCACCGACGTCCATTACCACGGACACACGCTTGCCATCGAATGGAACAAGGAAAGCGGTCTGCGCGCAACCGTAGACGGCAGCAGAGACTACCGCTGTGCCGCTGACGGTGACGTTCGTCTGGAGATCGATCTGTAAGCGTCGTTTGCGCGGCAGATGCAACCAACGGGCGTATTCCATACACCGAAACAGAAACGCTCAAAAACGCCCTGTCCAACCAATGGTACGACTTTCTGCGCAACGATCCCGATTTCATCGCAATTGCCGATGCACTGAAATAACAACTGCGCCCACCCGACAGAAGTTATTCTGCCGCGGTGGGCGCATCGCGTTTTATTCTGTTGAATCAAACGGTATCTATATTGTCAGATTGAGGCAGATCGCTCTAACAATCTTGTAGGGGAGGGGACACCTCCCGCACCTTGAGATTTGATGATGTTTAAGATTGAAATTTGTGTCTTTCATTTACAACAAATGAATAGCTTCCGGTATAATCATCATCAAAAGATTATGTTCGGGAGGGGTAACCCCTCCCCTACAAAATCAGAGACGCTTCTGCATCATCTACTATCGCCATCAGCCCCTTAATTAAACGGCATTTCACAACCGATATCGAACCCGAGATAATCGGGATGCACGGCAGGTACCCAGTAACCCCCGTAATTGGTCAGTCCTTCGGCGTGATTCTTTGGAAATCCGTCCAGCCGCACGTAAAAGTGATAGTACGGAATAAAATACGTATCCAGATTGGACAAGCGATATTCCAGCTCACACGATAAAATCATGTCCTCGGTGATACTGTCCGCACCAAGATATTCCGCAGGTACGGTCGTGATATATTCCCCTGCCGCCAGCATCTCCGTTGCCGCCGTCTCGTCGATCAGCGGATACTGTCCGATCTCCTCCGCGGACAGTCTGCGGTTGGCAATTTGGATCATGCCGAGTGTATTTTCCGCATCTCCGCCGCTGTAGAAGGTCACCTCTGAAAAATCGCGGTTGACGTACGTTTCCCCTGCGGTTTCCCCGATCGGATATATATAGACAGAACGGTGTTGTTCTCCGGTAAAGGTACGGGAAACCGTCGTGATGACCTCATATTCCGCATCGGACAGCAATGCTTGATACTGTTCTGTCAGATAAGCCGCCGTTTTTTCAGCAGTATCCGCATCGGTATCTCTGTCCAGTGACAAATCGGCGGGAATCGGCACGGGAGACGCAAATTCGATGACCGCATTGCCGCTGCCATCCACACGAAGCTCACCGCCGGTTGTTTGCAGAATCACATAATCTTCAATATCTTCATCTTCCCACGGATCCGCAGTTTCATAGGACAGCACTTCAAAACCAAGCGATTCGGCATAATCGGAGCCAATGGCAAGCATTTCAGCATCGGACAGATACACAGGCTTACCGCTCATGTCATAGAACGCAAGGTTGCGGTAGACAGGCAATGTTTCGGGTGTGCCGTAGGTGTCGAGAAGATTGACGCTGCACCGAACATCCTCCTCATACAACAAGATTCCCTCAAAGCCGTATCCTCCGTCACCGACCGAAACAGACAGCATCGGCAGCTCCGTGACGGATTCCGTTTCCGACAGAATCTTATCGCTGTATTGATCTACAACGAAAGTTTCCTCAGACGCATCCGCGGCAGGTGCCTCAATCGGAGCTTCTTCTGCCGGTACGTCCTCCACCATTTCCTCCTCGGCACATTCATCTCGCAGGACATCGTCCACAGGCTCAGAAGGTGCACCGACTCCGCCGTAGGACTCCTCAACGAAGTCAACCGCATCCTTTGTACTGCCGTATAGATCGTCGTCTTTCACGCCCGTTTCCGCCTGCGTGGACTGCGTTATCGTGACGCTGATCTCGGCTTCATCCTTTGCATGTTCCACCGCGGCACTGTCTGTCGTCATTCTAGCAAAGATCGGAAGCATCCGAATTCCCAAGCCCATCACAAGCACGGCACAGAGACCGCTTGCTGCATACCGAAGCTGTCTGCGCCGTTTTACGCGTTCTGCGGTGTAGGCTTCACATTCCTCCAGCAACGCAAGATCAAGATCGCCCAGCGCATCCATGATCTGTTCAGCCCTCATACGTCACCCTCCTCCAAGCAAAGCTTTAATTTTTCCCGTGTCCGCGAAAGAACCTTTGACACGTTATTTTCCGTCATGCCCATCTGCCGTGCGATATCCGATACCGACATGGCGTAGAAATATCGCTTCAAAAAGATCGTGCGGTCGCGAATCGACAGTGCAGACAGAAAACTCTGCAGGGTTTGAGCAAGCGCCTTTTTGGCAAGTTCCTCAAAGACCGTATCTTCTCCCGAAACGCAATCACCGAGTTCTTCCAGGAGAAGCGGCATTTCTCCGCCGCCTCGTTTTTCCGCATGAAGACGGCGGTAACGGTCCAGCGACAGATTTCTGGTGATCTTTCCAAGAAACAGCCGCAGATTGGACGGCTTCTGCGGCGGAATCGAATTCCACGCGCGCAGCCACGTATCATTGACACATTCTTCAGCATCGGTTGCACTTCGCAAAATCCGATCTGCAATCGTCTGACAGTAGATATGATATTTTTCGTCGGTATGGCGGATCGCCTGCTCATCGCGCTCCCAATATAACGCAACGATTGCTTCGTCCTGCACTGCCTTATCACCTCCGCAGTTTTGATCACTTCACCATATAAGACGCAAAAAATGTCATTTTCTGACACAAATATTCAAAATTATTTTGCTGTTTTTGGATTACAAAAGTGCTTTTTCCCGGATTTTCTTTGTGGTCAGACTAACCGCATCCGAAGCAAATGCCATAAATTCTTTCTCGGATACGGAAATCAGCGAATTAAGATCGATATCTGCTTTCGGAATATATCCCATCACGCCGATCTTTCGGACAATGCTTCCCTTCGGCAGATAATCGATATAATCGGGAAACTGCTTGAGCGGCAAGATCTCCGTCAGATAGCCGGAATTCGGATGCTCCTGTAGATAGTTCGCTTCCAACGTATCCATTTCTGCCTTACGCTGATGCGTCGGAACCAGTTTTTTGACGGAATCCCACGTTTGATCCATGCCGAGAGTAGCGCTTGCGAATGTGCCGTTCGCTTTGATTCTCTCCCAGACTTCGCTTACTCTTTTTTCATCTCGGATCATTTCCTGAAAGGCGGCATCGACGATCAGATGCGTAAAGTAACCGATCAAAAATGCATACTCTTCCTCAGAACGGATTTGTGTATCCCTTTTCAAAATATATTCATCGTAAAACACATCGCTGTCGGACATTTGTTTTTTCTTTCCCTGCATCCAGTGCGTGATTTCTCTGGAAGGTGTAAACGCTGTCCAGTCTTCATTTTCGACGTTGCAGTCGGGAGCGATATTGCCAACGCAAAAGCCGCGCCTGTGTAAATTCGGTAACCGCTGCATAACACCGTCTGCAATCATCAAATGTGTGACCCATGAAGCCATATTGTTCTCCTCTGCACTCTTTTTTCTACATTATACAACAGAATGAAATTGGTTTCCATCCTAACGCATGAACGAACTATGAATTTTCTGCAAAGAAAAAATCCTGTACTTACGTACAGGATTGAATCATGAAATGCTCATTGAAAACCGAACAAAGGAAGAAGAAGAAACGATTGAAACTCAAGTTATA
>JAZQWK010000217.1:0-5883 GCA_045632325.1 Eubacteriales bacterium | reverse complement strand
ACGGGCGAAGAGTGAATCGCCCCTACATCGCTCTTGCGCATATCCATCCTACCCAAAATGACCCGGATGGCAAAGATCCGGGTCACAATGAAGTTATGTAAATTATGCCAGAGCCTTTGCCAGTTCTGCGGCGAGGTCGGTCTTCTCCCACGGAGCGTCGACGTCTTCACGACCCATGTGACCGTAAGCAGCAACCTTCTGGTAGATCGGGCGGCGCAGACCGAAGCGGTCGATAATCGCAGCGGGACGGAGGTCAACGAGCTCGGAGATCAGCGCAGAGATCTTTTCTTCGTCGATCTTTGCGGTACCGAACGTGTCGATCAGAACGGAAACGGGCTTTGCAACGCCGATTGCGTATGCCAGCTCAACTTCGCACTGGTCAGCAAGACCTGCGGCAACGATATTCTTTGCAACGTATCTTGCAGCGTAAGCAGCAGAACGGTCAACCTTGGTCGGGTCCTTACCGGAGAATGCACCGCCGCCGTGACGAGCGTAGCCGCCGTAGGTGTCAACGATGATCTTACGGCCGGTCAGACCGGTATCGCCCTGCGGACCGCCGACGACGAATCTGCCGGTCGGGTTGACGAAGATCTTGGTGTTGTCATCGAGGAATTCTGCGGGAATGATCGGCTTGATGACGTTTTCGATGATGTCAGCGCGGATCTGTTCCAGCGTAACTTCCGGATCGTGCTGAGAAGAAACGACAACTGCGTCAACACGGACAGGGGTAGAGCCTTCGTATTCAACGGTGACCTGGGTCTTACCATCGGGACGGAGGTAGGACAGCGTGCCGTTCTTGCGTACTTCGGTCAGGCGGAGTGCGAGCTTATGGGACAGGGAGATCGGCATCGGCATCAGTTCAGGGGTTTCATTGCACGCATAACCGAACATCATACCCTGGTCACCGGCACCGGTATCGTAAGCGTCCTGCATTTCGCCTTCCTTTGCTTCGAGTGCCTTATCAACACCCATGGCGATGTCGGGAGACTGCTCGTGGATCGAGGAGATGACAGCGCAGGTATCGCAGTCAAAGCCGTACTTTGCGCGGTCGTAGCCGATGCCGCGGACGGTTTCACGGACGATGGACTGGAAGTCAACATTTGCCTTTGTGGTGATTTCACCCATGATGCAGACCATACCGGTCGTTGCAAAGGTTTCGCATGCGACACGGGACATGGGGTCCTGTGCGAGCATGGCGTCAAGGATGGCGTCGGAGATCTGGTCGCAGATTTTGTCGGGATGTCCTTCGGTAACGGACTCGGATGTAAACAGCTTTCTCATTTCTTGGTTCCTTTCTTCTTCTCTACTTCTGACAGTATAACGTATGGATCGGGAACGAACTGCTCCCGCGCTTATCATCGCGCAAATCAGTTATGCGCAAAAAGAACCTCGGTTCTCTTGTATTGCCTTGCATTACAGGATTCACCGAGGACTGATTGTTTGGTTGAATCTCATCTCTCGGGAATTGGCACCTTATCACAGAGATATCGTCTGATATCCTGTATGACAGGTTGCCGGGCTTCATCGGGCCAGTCCCTCCGCCGCTCTTGATAAGCATTATATATTATATCATATTTTCACGAAAATTGCAATGGGCAAGATACCGAAACTATCGGTTTTTTTGCGTATTCTCTATGGCAATATGTATGCCATCCAAACATAAACTTTCAATATTTGTAGGGGCGATTCACTCTTCGCCCGTTTTCTTCTTGATCCACATTAGTCTAATTAAATGTGCAATACACGAATTCACATTGCAGATTTTCTGTATCCAATAATTCCACAGATGACGTGCGGCGGTCGATTCATGAATCGACCCAACAACGGGAAAAATCTGACATCACAACAAAAACGCCAAAAATCCGAGAACGCCGTAAGAGATCAGCGTCACGATCACACCCGCAATCAAAACACCGCCGAGCACCGAGAAAAACGCGGTCTTCTTCTTCATTTTGATGAACGCCGCAACGAGCGAACCCGTCCACGCGCCTGTCCCGGGAAGCGGTACGGCGACAAACAGAAGCAGACCCCACGTCGCGTATTTTGTGATCTGTCCCTTGTATTTTTCCGCTTTTTCCTCAACCCAAAACGCAATCTTGTCAAGGTGCTTCATCTTCTTCATGTAATTTAACACAATCTCAACGAAGAACAAAATGATCGGCACCGGCACCATATTGCCGACACAGCACAGAAGATAGTTTGTGTACCACGGCAGACCCGATGCCGCACCGACGGGAATCGCGCCGCGCAGCTCAATGATCGGGAGCATGGAAATAAAGAAGGTATACAGGTATTTCATCATAATAAGGATAAACCTCCGCCAATCATCTTAAAATATCAATTTATTATAGCCGATTTTCCGATAAATTGCAAGACGTATCACAGATTATTTACATCTGGTTTTCACACCTGTTTCACACAGCGGAATTTTTCGCGGAAATTTTTCAAAACCCCTTGCTATTTCTCTCAAAATTATATATAATGGTATCAATGAAAAATCGAATCGCAAAGGAGATTCCATCATGAATTATCAGAACAATTTTGACATCATCGTTCTCGGCGGCGGCTTTACCGGCTGTGCAGCAGCAGAAGCGGCGGCAAAGCAGGGCAAGTCTGTTCTGCTGCTCGAAGCGTCCGGCTATCTCGGCGGCGCGGCATCCAACTGCCTCATTTATCCGTTTATGATGTGGTGGACGCGCGTGGAAGACGGTCAGGGCGGTATGAAGCGCCACGATCTGTCCCGCGGTCTGTTTACCGTATACCACGACGAGCTGTTTGCTCGCGGCGGCTTCCACGACGAAACGCTGAAGGTCATCCTCGACGAGCACATGATCGCGGCAGGCGTTCAGGTTCTGTTCCACGCAACACTCTGCGGCGTTGAAAAGGACGGCGCACACATCACCTCCGTTTCCGTTGCAACCAAGGCAGGCATCCTGACCTTCTCTGCAAAGATGTTCATCGACTGTACGGGCGACGCCGACCTGTGCGCAATGGCTGGTATGCCGATGATGCTCGGTCGTGAACAGGACAACCTCTGCCAGCCGATGACGCTGTGCTTCCGCGTTGCCAACGTCGACAAGAAGGCATTCTTTGCCGCACGCGATCTGTGGCAGGCAAAGTACCTCGAATGGCAGGCAGCCGGCAAGATCACCAACCCGCGTGAAAACATCCTCGTCTTTGACCATCCGGTAGAAGGACTTCTGCACTTCAATACCACCCGTGTCGTCAAGCACAATCCCGTTGATCCGTTTGACGTAACAAAGGCAGAAATGACCGCACGCAAGCAGGTCATCGAGCTGATGAACTTCTTCCGTGAAGAAAACATCCCCGGTATGGAAAACGCGCGTCTTGTCTATACCGCTCCGTCCATCGGTGTCCGTGAAAGCCGTATGCTGATCGGTGACTACGTCCTGACAGGCAAGGACCTCGTCGCCTGCGAAAAGTTTGACGACGCAATCGCCGCCGGCAACTACGATATCGACATCCACAATCCCGAGGGCTCCGGCACCAGCCACTACTACTTCCCCGACGGTCAGTGGTATACCATCCCGTTCCGTTCTCTCATTCCCAAGGCGGAAGACTGTGATAACCTGCTCGTCGGCGGTCGCTGTATCTCTGCTGACCACGAAGCACAGGCTTCCATCCGCATCATGCCCATCTGTGCAACGACGGGTGAAGCGGCAGGTATCGGCGCATCTGTCGCCATTGACGGCGGCACGTCCGTTCAGAATGCTGACGTCGCAAAAATTCAGGCGATCCTGACCGAAACCGGCGCGTATACGGGTCTTTGAGTTCAGACAGAATGATACCGTCATGCGGATCCCTTGCGCAGACGGCGACAATTCTTGCATATTCACCTTCCCCGGCGGGGAAGGTGGCATACGAAGTATGACGGATGAGGGGAAAAGTGGCAAATTTGATGCTGTTATGGAAACAAGGTTTCTCCTCATCCACCACTTCGTGGTCCCCCTTCTCCGCTGGAGAAGGTTGGGGGCAGTGCGAGTCACCACCGCCTGCTCCTTAAGTTGACATCATTTCCCCCCGAGGGAAGGTTTTTACAGTGCGCACATGATATGTATCTCAAACCGATATCGTTACATCAATCAAAAGAAAGTATAGGTCATAACTATGGCTCTGATCGAAACCAATTATTTTTCCGAAGTGCTGGGTATACAGACGAAAATGAACGTCATCATTCCCGGCTACCCCGGCGCACCTGCCAGACGTCCGATTCCCGTCATGTATCTGCTGCACGGGATGTCGCAGGACTATTCCGATTGGGTACGCTTTTCGATGATCGAGCAGTACGCCGATGAATTCGGCGTTGCCGTCATCATGCCCGATGCCAATATGAGCTGGTATGCCGATATGAAACGCGGCTTCCGCTACTGGACGCATCTGACACAGGAGCTGCCCAAGCTCGTTCACCGTTTCTTCCCTGCACTGTCAACCAAGCGCGAGGACACGTTCGTCGCGGGTCTTTCGATGGGTGCGTACGGCGCAATCAAGTTCGGCATGATGCGCCCCGATATGTTCTCCTACGTCGGAGCGTTCTCTCCGCCGCCGGACATGGAGCATCACATGAACAATCCCGAATTTCCCGACTGGGAGCATCGGCTCTATCATGATATTTTCGGCACCGTTGAAGAATATCATGCAGAGGACGGCGATCTCTATACGCAGGCTCCGCTTCGCGCACAGGCGGCAAAAAACACAAAGTTCTTCCTCTACTGCGGCACGGATGACGTTTATCTGCCGCAATCCCGCTCGATTGCAAAGGCATTGCAGGATGCAGACTACGACGTGGTCTACCGTGAATCTGCAGGTGACCACAACTGGTATTTCTGGAATCGCGTAGCCAAAGAGTTCATTCTGCAGCTGCCCCTGAAAGGAGGAATGTGACATGGCACTGATGCACGTCAAATATCAATCCATGGCGCTCTACGGTCTGAACATCTCCGTTGACGTTCTCCTCCCGCAGGGCGAGGTCCCGCCGCGCGGTCACCGCACCGTTTGGCTTTTGCACGGCATGAGCGACAACGAAACGATGTGGCAGCGCCGTACCTCAATTGAACTCTATGCCGATGCACACAACGTCGCCGTTGTTATGCCCGCGGTACAGCTTTCCTGCTATGCCGACATGGCGCACGGCTATCCGTTCTACACCTTCATCACGGACGAGCTGCCGCGCATCATGCGTGAGTTCTTCCCGCTGTCTGAAGCAAGAGAGGACAACTACGTCGTCGGTCTTTCGATGGGCGGCGAGGGTGCCTGTAAGATCGGTCTGTCCAAGCCCGAAAACTATTCCGTCATCGGCTGTCTGTCGGCAGGCGCGTACAATCACGAGCCGCGCGACGTTTCCAATCCCGATCCGAATAACGCCTACAGCATGTGGGAGTTCAACCGTTTTGACGGCATTCCGGTGGAAGGTACCCCACGCGATTGCTTCGGCAACGCAAAGAAGATCATTGAGGAAGGCAAACCCATCCCGCGCATCTATCACGCCATCGGCTCATCGGATTTCCTGCTCGAATCCGCATATAAAACCCGTGCGTTCTTCGAGTCGTTCGACGGCAATCCCTTTGACTATCACTTTGAAGAGCATCCCGGTGCACATACCTGGGACTTCTGGGACTTGCATATCCAGAGATTCCTTGATTATGTCGATTGTCTCGGCGAATTTGCAAAATAATACAAAAAACTGCTGCATCGGAGCAATCCGTGAGCAGCAGTTTTCGTTTTTCAGCGTGCCTCTGCGATATACGTGTCACTTGATTCGCGGAACAGAAGCGAAATGCACCAGACACCGGACAGTGCGACCACCGTATAGATGATGCGCGCGAGCAGATTGTCGGGTGCGGGAACACCGCCTTCTCCGCAGAG
>JAZQWK010000216.1:0-3776 GCA_045632325.1 Eubacteriales bacterium | reverse complement strand
CGCGTTGACCATCGAAGCAAACGCGACGTAGCCGAGCGTCGTTCCGAAGCGCTGGAGCATATTGGGAATGGCGACACGCAAACACGGCTTTAAGATTTCCGGGTCGGGTTTCAGCTTTTGTCCGCGCGGAGAGATCACGGGATGACGCCAGAACGCGACCGTCATGTAAACACCGCCGACCGCAAATGCGATCGCAGACGCCGCAGCCGCGCCGATGACACCCCAGCCAAAGCCCGGGATCGTCAGCGTAATGCCAAAAATTTTCGTTGTGCGTGTTTCAAAGATCATAAAGAAATTGAGCACGACGTTGACGAGATTGACGACGATACCGACGCGCATCGGCGTTTTCGTATCTCCCGTCGCACGCAGGGCTACGCCGAAAATGATCGTCGCCGCTCGGAACAGCATTGGCGTATACAAAATGAAGAAGTATGTCGATGCCAGCGGTCGGATGGATTCATCAACCTGCATCCATGCGGGAATCACACCCGCCAAGGACAGTGTCAGAACGGTGAACAGCGTTCCAACGGCAAGCACCGCCAAAACCGCCTGCGTCGATACGCGCGATGCGGTCTTTTTGTCTCCGGCACCGTATGCCTTTGCGATAAACGATAAAAATCCGACACCGAGTGCGGACGTGGATGATCCGACCAGCCAGCTGAACGTGGACGTTGCACCGACGGCGGCGGTTGCCTGCGTACCGAGTGAGCCGACCATCGCCGTATCGATATACTGCACCGTAGTCTGCATCAGCTGTTCCAGCATCGTCGGCCACGCAAGGGCAAAGACGGTGGACAGCATCGCAAGATCGACGGTGCCGCGAAGTTTTTCTTTGATGTGCATAACAGGTTTCCTTTGATCGTCATTGATGACTTATATTATAATCCAATTCCCGCGTTCTGTCAATGCGATTTGCGTTTTTTCCGTTTTCCGTGTGCAAAACGCGAGAAAAACGGGCAATTTTACACGATGCAACCGGCGGTTGCGCGGTTTTCAAGTCGGGTTGGTTGACTTTTTTCCGATTTTTTGCTATAATGACACCAACAAAAACCAAATGAAAGGAACTTTTTACTATGACCGAAACACTCGGACAACGCATCATCCGCCTGCGGACAGAGCGCAGTATGTCACAGGGGGAGCTCGCCGATGCGCTCGACATCTCCCGCCAATCCGTCTCAAAATGGGAAAATGACATCTCGACGCCCGAACTTGACAAGCTGATCCGACTGGCAGAACTGTTTGATCTGTCGATGGACGCGCTGATTCTCGGCAAAGACGAACCCGCGCCGACATCACCGCAGAACGGACCGGAATCGCAGATCGTTCCACCGATGTCGGCGTCCGTCAGCCTCGGCTATCAGAAAACACCGATCTCACAGACGCAGAAATTTGTCGGGCTGATGCTCATCGGAATTTCTTCGCTGTTCGCATTGATCTGCCTTACATTCTTTGCTTGGGGTGGACTGCTGACAGGACTGATTCTGTCCTCACCGCTTTGGGGATGCGGGATTCTATGTCTGACCGTGCGCAAGCGGCTTGGTTTATCCTGCTGCTGGCTGGTCTTTCTCATGGTTTCCGGATATCTTTATTATGCAACCGGAACCTCACAGGGCGCGGTCTTTAACCGTCAGTTCTGGATTTACGGCAATATTTTTTCACAAATCACGGCGGTGATCGAAACGCTGCTTCTTGCGCTGCTGTACCTGTGGACGTTCTTTTCGTTCCGCTCGATTCGGGTACCGCAACATATGCATCTTCGCAAAAAGCAGATGATATCTGCGTATATCGGCTGTATTGTCGGGTATCTTCTGTATTTTGTTCTTTTGGAAGCTGCTCTGCCACACTTTATACTGAATAAAATCAACCTGATTACGTGGGGATGGGTATACCAGCTTCTGTCCTTTACCATCTATGTCGGAAAACTTGCGTGGTATGTTGTTCTCCTCCTTGGCGCGCGGATGCTCTACAACGAACACAAAGCCGCAAAACAAAAAACAGAATAATATAAACCGAAATGGGAAATGCTTTTCTTACCAACCAAAGAAAGGAATTTCCCGTTTTTATGTGTACCACAGTTTCATTGACCACAGACAAACATCATTATTTCGCACGCACGCTCGATTTAGAATACCATTACAATGAATCCGTCACGCTCACGCCGCGCCGTTATCCGTTTTCGTTCACCGACGGCACCGCAAGTCATGAGCATCCTGCTCTGCTCGGCATGGCGTACGTCATGGATGGCTATCCACTCTACTACGACGCGATGAACGAGCACGGGCTATGCATGGCGGGACTTGCGTTTGCCCACTTCTGCACTTATGCCAACGAGAAAGCAGCCACAAAGGGTTACAGGATTGCCCCGTGGGAGCTGATTCCCTATACGCTGACCCAATGCCGCACGGTGGATGATGCGCGGACAAGGCTTCGGGACGCTGTATTGATTGACCGACCGTTTTCCGACGATCTTCCCAATCAGCCGATGCACTGGATGATCTCCGACCGAGAAGCCTCCGTCGTCCTTGAAACCGACGAGAACGGCAAAATCGTCATATACGACAATCCCGCAGGCGTGATGACCAACGCACCGACCTTCCCCGAACAGACGGAACGTCTGAACGGCTACACGCATCTCACGCCGTATCCGAAACGGGAAAACGGCATCTCTCTGCGCGGCATGGGTGCGTATGGTTTACCGGGTGATTGGAGTTCTCCCTCCCGATTTGTCCGTGCGGCATTTCTGCGCCTCCATATGCAGATTGACGGGGCGGAATCGGCGTTTTCCCTGCTCGATGCGGTGAAAGTCCCGCGCGGTGCTTCTCTTGCCGAGAACGGTCAGCCGATCGTTACGGTATATTCTGCGGTCATGGATACGCAAAACACGGCGTATTACCATCGTTTGGAAACGCATCGTGAAACGCACCGTTTTCGCCCGACGCCGCTTCAGCTGCGCGGAACGGCGTGCATCTGCGAACCAATCTGAAATTTGAAGCATCTCCCTTGACACGCCCCGACGGCTGTGATATAATGAAAGAACCATAGGAAAAACACCAACTTTGATTTGACAGGGAGACACACCATGCACCTTGAACACAACGCTTTTTCCGGCACGGACGGGCTGTCCATGCCGTATACACTGTGGACGCCCGAAGATATCCCGCCGCGCGCCGTTCTTCTGGTCCTTCACGGCATGACCGAGCATCGCGGACGCTATTCCGCGCTTGCCGATGTGCTGACGGCAAACGGCATTGCGTGTGCCGCTTTTGATCTGCGCGGTCACGGCGAGCACGCCGCAGATGCGGATTGTGCCACCCTCGGTGTCGGCGGCTGGGAAAAATCGCTGTCCGATTTCGACGTCTTTACGTCTTTGATGACGGAGCGGTTTCCTGATACGCCGCTGTTCTGCTTTGGATTTTCGCTTGGCTCCTTTCTGCTGCGGGAGTATCTTGCCGCATCCGAGCGTCGGTTTGCAGGTGCCCTCATCGTCGGTACGGGGCATCAGCCGCCTGCCGTTCTGTCCGTCATCTGTGCCATCGTCCGCGCACAGGTCAAAAAGTACGGCTGTGATGCATCCACACCGCTCGTACAAAAATTGTCGTTTGATACCTACAACGCAAGGTTCAAGCCGAACCGTACCGCATCCGATTGGCTCTGTGCCGACGAGACGATGCTCGATGCGTACATTGCCGACCCGCTCTGCAGACCGCGTATTTCCGCAGGATTGTTTTACGATCTGCTCTGCGCCATGAAACGTACGGGAGCGAGGTCTTTTATGC
>JAZQWK010000215.1:0-15460 GCA_045632325.1 Eubacteriales bacterium | reverse complement strand
GTCTATGACGTGATCTTCTTCTACTACAACATTGGTGTTTCCTTCTTCTCCAACGTCTGCTTCTATCTGAGCCTTTTCATCGTTTTCCTGTATTTTGTCATGCGCTTCTATATCTATCCGATGATGGTCACGTTCGATCTGTCCATCTTTAAGATGCTCAAAAACGCACTGATCTTTGCTCTGCTCGGTTTCAAGCGCAATATCACCGCCGTCATCGGTATGGTACTGTTCTGTCTGCTCTGCTATGCCGTTCTGCTCATTTACGTTCCGCTCGGACTGCTCACGCCCATTCTGCTCATCTTCGGCACCTGCGGATTCATAGCAACCTACGCTGCATTCCCCAAGATCAAGGCAGTTATGATCGATCCGTATTACACGGAACCGGAAGAAGACGATGACGATTTTGACCCCGTCTTCCGCGATATGGGCTGATCTCCTTCCCAACCGAATATGCAATCTCTTTATCAATAAATTCAACCGAAAGGACAAAGCATCATGAAAAAAGCCGTTTTTATGTCCGAAAACAAAGCCGCAATTCCGAACGCCTATGCAGAATCCCTCCGTGCGGAAATGGCAGAAGTCTTTGAATTCCTGCCCGACGTTTACACGCTGAAGGACGAATCCGAAGACCGTGCCGCGCTTGCCGACGTCGAGGTCATTTTCTCCACATGGGGTATGCCGAGACTTGATGAAGAACAGATCAAGACCGTTCTGCCGAACCTCAAGGCTGTCTTCTACGGTGCGGGAAGCGTGCAGTACTTCGCGCGTCCGTACATGGCATGCGGCGTTGAAATCTTCTCCGCATGGGCAGCGAATGCCGTTCCCGTGGCTGAGGTCACCGTCGCTGAAATCATTCTTGCAAACAAGGGCTATTACCAGCGTATGCAGTACGAAGACGGTGCATGGTCCAACCGCGGCATGAAGAACGCGCCTCTTGGCAACTACAATACCAACGTCGGTATCATCGGTGCCGGTATGATCGGTAAGCTCGTCATCAAAATGCTCGCACCGTACAAGCTCAATGTCTTTGTTTATGACCCGTTCCTGCCGCAGGCGGTCGCAGATGAACTCGGCGTTACGATGGTAGACGATCTGCCGACGCTGTTTGAGAAGTGTCACGTCATCTCCAACCACCTTGCCAACAACCCGCAGACGGTCGGCATGATCAACAAGTCCTGCTTCGACCGCATGATGCCCTCCGCAGTCTTCATCAACACCGGACGCGGTGCACAGGTTGTAGAAGACGATATGATCGCCGCACTGAAGGAATATCCCGAACGCGTGGCTCTGCTTGACGTTACGATGCCCGAGCCGCCCGTCGCAGGCTCTGAAATGTACAAGATGCGCAACATCATTCTGACCCCGCACCTTGCAGGCTCCATCGGGCTCGAAGTACAGCGTATGGGTGAGTATATGTTTGAAGAATCTCGCCGCTGGCTGAACGGTGAGAACACCTACTGGGGCGTCACCGAAAAGATGCTGGAGACCATGGCGTAAGGGAGGACTGTCATGCTGTATCCCGGACTTGTATCCGTCACTTACCGACAGCTGAATCCCGAACAACTCCTCTCGCTCTGCCGTGAGAGTTGCCTTTCTGCCATCGAATGGGGAGGCGACGTTCACATCCCGCACGGCGACGTTGAAACCGCCAATCAGATCGCCGCAAAAACCCGTGCCGCAGGTCTTTGTATGCCCTCCTACGGCACCTATTACAAGGCAGGAGCATACGGCGACAACTACCGCGCAGAGTTTGAAAAGATTCTGCAAACCGCCATCGCGCTTGACACACCGGCGCTGCGTCTTTGGGCTGGCTCGAAAAATTCCGAGGATATCTCGGCAGACGAGCGCGAATCTCTCATCCGTGAACTGCGTGACTGCGCCGATATGGCGGCAGAACACGGCAAGTTCATCACCTTTGAGCGGCACAACGGCACACTCACCAACCGCGCTGCATCGGCTCTTGCGATGATCAAGGAAATCGGACGCGACAACGTCCGCACCCATTGGCAGCCGAGTCAGTTTCTGACGCACGAGGAAAATTGCGAGGGACTTTCTCTTCTGCTTCCGTATATCGATTGTGTCCACGTTTTCGCATGGGAAGGCAAGAACAGCCAAAGATTTACGCTTGCCGAGCACCGAGGCCGCTGGGCTGACTATCTGTCGATTCTCAAGGGTGCCGAGCAGGACATTTATCTTTTGATGGAATTCACTCCGAACAATGACCCCAAAGAGCTGCCAACCGAAGCCCAAACGCTTCTCTCCTGGCTTTCCTAAAATATTTCCGAAAGGAATCTGATTGATATGACCGCATATCCGTTTACATACAAAACACTGGACGATCTCCGTGCTGCCTCCGACAAGCTCGGTCTGCAGATCCCGATCTCCGAGGATCTTTCCGTACTTGGTGAAAAGGCATCGCTCGGTTCCTCCGGCGTTACCCTTGACAACCGTCTCATCGTCCACCCGATGGAAGGCTTTGACACGACCGAGGACGGTGCGCCCGATGAACTTACCATGCGCCGTTACGAACGCTTTGCCAAGAGCGGTGCATCGATGGGTTGGTGCGAAGCCATCGCCGTCTGTGAGGAAGGTCGCTCCAACAAGCACCAGATGTGGATTCACAAGGGCAATCTTGATGCCTACAAGCGCATGGTGGATATGTTCCACGAAAAGTCCGGCGGCAAGCCGATCATCGCGCAGATGACGCACTCGGGACGCTTCTCCGCACCCGAAGGCACGCTCCATCCGCTGGTGCTTTACAAAAATCCGCTGTTTGACAAAACCAAGTTCCACGACATCGACGACATTCCGCTCGTCACCGACGATTATCTCGATTCTCTGATCGAAAAGTATCACGAAGCAACGGCACTTGCCGTAGAAGCAGGCTTCGACGGCATCGACGTCAAGGCTTGCCATAAGTATCTGCTCGGCGAAACGCTGGCAGCGTACGAGCGCGAGGGCAAGTACGGCGGTTCTCTGGAAAACCGTTCCCGTCTGTTCCGCACGATCATCAAAAACACTGCCGATGCCTTCGGCGACAAGGTCTTCTTAGCGTCCCGCTTCAACCTCTACGATGCGATGGAATATCCCTATGGCTTCGGCTGCAGCCGCGACGATTACATGGTTCCCGACTTTGATGAGATCGGTGCTTTGGTCACCGAAATGGAAAAGCTCGGCATTTCCTGTATCAACATCACGATGGGTACGCCCTATCTGACGCCCCACATCAACCGTCCGCACACGCTCGGCGGCGTGATCCCCGAAGATCCGCTGATCGGTGCTGACCGTATGATCAAGTACACGGGTGAACTGCAGAAGCGGTTCCCGAACGTCGCACTCGTCGGCGCCGGCTATTCCTTCTTCCGTGAATTTGCACCGTACGTTGCCGCAGGCGCGATCAAGGAAGGGCTGACCACACTCATCGGATTTGGACGCATGGCGTTTGCGTACCCCGACTTCGCATCCGCGATGATCGCAGGTACCTTTGACCGCTCCAAGACCTGTCTGACCTGCTCCAAGTGCACGGAGCTGATGCGCACGCATCATGCAACAGGCTGTCCCGTCCGCGATACCGAATTGTATCTCGCACCCTACCGCAAGTACTGTCAGGGAAAGTAATCAGAAAGTAATCAAAAAATCATATTGCCGCGTATGTCGGATACCACGGCATCCGCGGCGTCTTTATATGAAAGGACGCACACCATGTTACAGAGAAAAACAGCCCTTGTCACAGGCGCTTCCCGCGGAATCGGCCGCGGCATTTCCACCATTCTTGCACAGAACGGCATTGCCGTCTGCGGTGTCGGCACCAAACCCGCTGACGCTGTTGCGGAATACGAAACCGAACTGAAATCCTACGACGCCGACTCCTTCTACGTACAGGGCGACATCTCCAATGCCGACGACCGTGCACGTATCATCGAAACCGCATACGAACGCTTCGGTCATCTTGATTTCCTCATCAACAACGCAGGCGTTGCACCGCTGAACCGCTGTGATATCCTTGAAATGTCCGAGGAATCGATGCAGAGATTGCTTGATATCAACCTCAAGGGTACGTTTTTCCTCTCCCAGCTGGCGGCACGCCGTATGCTCGAAGAACGCAAAAACGGCAATACCGACTTTAAGATGATTACGTTTATCACGTCCATTTCCGCCGAAACCTCGTCTACAAGCCGCGGCGAATACTGCATTTCCAAGGCAGGTCTGCATATGACTACCAGCCTGTTCGCCGACCGTCTGGCAGAAGACCGCATCAACGTCTACGAGCTGCGTCCTGGCATCATCGAAACCGATATGACCGCCGTTGTTAAGGACAAGTACACCGCACTGATCGAGGGCGGTCTGCTCCCGATCAAGCGCATGGGACAGCCCTCCGATATCGGACAGGCGGTACTGGGCTTGACCTCGGGTCTGTTTGCATACTCCACGGGCGACGTCATCAACCTCGACGGCGGCTTCCACATTTCCCGCCTGTAACAGGAGCAAACAATGGAACTATTAACTTACGAATATTGGGGATCGGTCTACAAGATTCCCTCCTTTTCCTATCACACCCTGATCGTCGGCACAGGTGCGGCAGGCTTCAACGCGGCTGATACTCTTTTCAATCTCGGTGTCACCGACATCGCCATTCTGACAGAGGGTGTCAACATGGGCACCTCGCGCAACACAGGATCGGATAAGCAGACCTACTACAAACTGACACTGGCAGGCGGTATGCCCGACTCCGTGCGCGGCATGGCAGAAACGCTGTTCGATTGCGGCTCCATGCACGGTGATATTGCACTATGTGAAGCGGCAGGATCGGCAGGAGCCTTCTTCAAGCTCGTTTCCCTCGGTGTTCCCTTCCCCGCAAACGAAATGGGCGAATACGTCGGCTACAAAACCGACCACGACCCTGCCATGCGCGCAACCTCCTGCGGTCCACTGACATCGAAGTTAATGACAGAAGCGCTGGAAAAGAGCGTCCGCGCCAAGAACGTTCCGATCGTCGACGGCTGCCGCGTAATCCGTCTTCTGACCGATGAGAACGATGGGGATGACACCACCCGCACGACCAAGATCGCAGGCTGTGCTGCACTTTGCGAGGATGCCATCACGCCCGACAACCCCGCCGGACTCGTCTTTTTCCTATGCGACAATCTCATTTGGGCGGCAGGCGGTCCCTCTGCCATTTATAAATCCACCGTTTACCCGGAAAGCCAGACCTGTGCACACGGCGCACTGTTTCTCTCCGGTGTCAAGGGTGCGTCTCTGACCGAATCGCAGTACGGCATTGCATCGACGAAATTCCGCTGGAATCTGTCGGGCACGTATCAGCAGGTCCTCCCGCGCTATATTTCCGTTGATCGGGACGGCACGGAACACGAATTTCTGAACGATTATTTCCCCGATGCGTCTCATCAACTCACTGCGATTTTCCTCAAGGGCTACGAATGGCCCTTTGACCCGCGCAAGATCTACCGTGACGGCAAACGCGGCTCGTCCGCCGTTGACCTTGCGGTGTTTGCAGAACTGCAGAAGGGTCGCCGTGTTTACTTGGATTTCATGCACAATCCCACCTGCGCAGACAAGGACGGTGTGCTTGACTTCTCCCTGTTGGAGGAAACACCAAAGCAGTATCTCTCCAATTCCGATGCCTTACTTGATACGCCGATCGTACGTCTTCAGAAGATGAACCCGAAAGCGATCAAGCTCTACGCCGATCACGGCATTGACCTGACCTCGGAGCTGCTCGAAATTGCCGTCTGCGCCCAGCACAACAACGGCGGCATTGCCATCGACTGTGATTGGCAGACCTCGGTTGCGGGTCTGTACTGCGCAGGAGAAGCTGCAGGCACGTTCGGTATCTGCCGTCCGGGCGGTACGGCTCTAAACTCCACGCAGGTCGGATCCACGCGCGCAGCACAGCACATTGCGGGCAAATCCGCACAGCCCAAGGAAGAAGTGACGCCTGCCGCGCAGGGCATCTTCGCAGCACTGCACCATACTGCCGCACCGACGCCGCGTATGATGACCGACGAGGTTTACTATCAAAGCGAAACGGTGCTTCAGTTGACAGCGGCACTGCTTGACAAAACCGACGGTATGTCGACATCGGAGCTGCTTGCAGTCCGCGATGCGTTTGCCGAGGAAATGTCCCGCTGCGGTGCGTTCCTGCGCCATGCGGGAGAGCTGGAAAGCCTGTACGCCCACCGCCATATGCAGCTTGCGGGCTTCTTCTCCGTCCACCGTGCAAAGGATTTCCGCGCACTGAAGGAATTGTTTATTGACCACGATATTCTGCTTACACAGTACGTCTATATCGGCGCAATGCTTGACTATCTGCGGCACGGCGGCATTTCCCGCGGCTCTGCGGTCTATACGCAGGACACGGTCGACGCTCTGCTTGCCTGTGACAAACCGCAGGAAATCGACATAGCACACGCATCCTACGTACAGGAAACGCGCTTTGAGCGCATGACGGGTGAGGTAACAAGCGAATTTGTTCCCGTCAGACCGATTCCCGATGCAGAGCTTTGGTTTGAAAACGTCTACAATCGGAGAAAAAACTGATGGCTGACAAAACAATTCCGCTGATTACGATCGAAACCGAGCGTCTGCGCATCGTGCCGCTCGACCGCGCCTCGTTTGACGAAAAGCTCCATGCACCCGCAGACGATCCGCAGTTCGGAACGGACGAGTTCCGAGAAGCGATGGAAGAACTTGCCGAGCGCGCCGCACACGACCGCAAATCGCGCTTTGCGTGGTATACCAACCGTCTCATTTACCGAAAAGAAGACGACGCTTACGTCGGTTCGATCGCCTTTATGAACTCTCCTGAAAAGGATCCCGACCGCGTGGGGCTGATCGAGATCGGCTACGCCACCGAAAAAGCCTATCGCGGACATGGCTACATGACCGAAGCCGTTGCCGCCATGACGGAATGGGCGCTTTCACAGCCGAAGGTCTACGGTCTGATCGCAGGCGTGCAGGACGGCAATCCCGCCTCCGATCGCGTGCTGGAAAAGTGCGGCTTTGTCAAAACCGATCACTCCGATACGCTTGCCCTCTCCGTCTGGAAATACATTCCCTCGGGGCGCAAAAAAATGACGCTGCTGCAGCGATTTTTCTGAATATAAGGATATAACAACATGACTGATACACTCTACACCGCAGCACCGACCGCCGACGGTATCGACGGTCACATCCCGCTGCAAAAGGAACTCGATACCTTTGCCTATCTTGACAAGTGCGGCATTCCCTACGAATGGACGGCACACGAACCGCTCATGACGATGGAGGATTGCCTTGCCGTGGACGAGCGCTTCGGCTTCAAGATCTGCAAAAATCTCTTTCTCTGCAATCAGCAGAAGACAGTCTTTTATCTCTTGCTGATGCCCGCCGACAAGCCGTTCAAAACCAAGTATTTGTCCAAAGAACTCGGCATCGCACGTCTGTCGTTCGGTGATGAGACGAAATTGCTCGAGCTGCTCAATCTCACTCCCGGTTCCGTTTCCGCACTCGGTCTGATCTTTGATCCCGAGCACAAGGTCAAACTCCTCATCGACCGCGCACTGCTGTCCGAACCGCGCTTCGGTGCACATCCGTGCATCAACACGGCGACGGTCGCGTTTTCCACCGACGATCTTCTGAACAAATATCTTCCCGCCGTCGGACACGTACCGACCTATGTTGATCTGATTCCGCCCGCGGACGAATAAACCCAAAAAGCACTGCTGTATGCGTAAAACAAACAGCAGTGCTTCTCTCTATTTGATTGTTTTCAGTTCCAATAGTACATATACTTTTCCATCGCGCCCATCAACGCATCGATGTTTTCAAGCGGCGTTCCGGGATACCAACCGAAAATCATCGAAAGACCGCCGGCGGGCGAGGACAGCTTTTCGACCTCTTCACGAATCAGCGCATCGACCTCGGCAGGTGTACCGAAGACCGTAACCTTTTGGCGGTCAACGTCCAGCTCAATGCACTTTTTGCCTGCGTAGCGATCACGGATCCAATCAATCCCGTTGACGAGATCCTGCAGGTTGAGAACGTCGACACCGCCGTCAAACAGATCGTCTGCAAGCGTACGGATATCGCCGTCGGAATGCATATGAATGATCGCACCGCCGTCGCGTGCGGTCTTCATCATGCGCTGATAGGACGGCTTGATGAATCGGCAGAACAGAGCGGGCGAAATCATCGGTCCGATCTGCATACCAAGGTCCTCGGGAAAGGAAATCATATCGTAGCCGCATTTCGCGTAGTGGCGAATAAACGTATGGTTGTATTCCTCCAGCCGCTCGATCAGCGAAATCATTGCTTCATCCTCGTCTGCCATCGCAAGCAAGGTATTTTCGTAGCCGCACAGGTCCGTCAGACGAAGGAACGTATGACCGTGCTCCAGTCCTGCACAGGTGAAATGCCCTGCATCCTTTTCCGCCTGTACACGGACACATTCCGTTTCCGCATCAAACACAGGATGAGCAGGAAAACGGTAGTCGGGAACGAGCGACAAGTCGGCAAGCGGATGCTTCTGTACCGCGCCGCGGATTCCGTCGATGACACCCTTCCAGGCAACGCCGAACGCATCGTGAAACTCGGTGATCTGTTCGTCTGTCGCACGTTTTTTCTCCACGAGATCCCAGCGCATACAATGCTTTCCCGCAATGATGGGATGTGATTCCAGCAGCTCCTCAAGCGCATACGGATCATAGTTGTAAAAGACCGCTTCCGTAATAACGAACGTCATCGGGATATGATCGGGATGCTCAAAACGGATATTGCGCAGCATATTTTCACGGTATGTCATATCAGTACCTCACAACGCGTTATCGATACATCGCCGCAAGACCGCCGTCCGCCGTCTCACGGTATTTCGAGGACATATCGCGTCCCGTCTGATACATCGTGCGCACAACGACGTCAAAGGAAATCTTACGCGTTCCCGACAGGAAGTTTGCCAGGCTGAGCGCGTTGATCGCACGCATTGCGGCGACGGCGTTGCGCTCAATGCACGGAATCTGCACCAGACCGCATATCGGGTCACACGTCAACCCGAGATAATGCTCCATCGCCATTTCCGCGGCGTATTCGATCTGATCGACACCCATTTCAAACAGCTCTGCAAGTGAGGCAGACGCCATCGAGCACGCAGTTCCGATCTCCGCCTGACATCCACATTCCGCGCCCGAAATCGACGCATTGTGCTTGACCAGATTGCCGATCAGACCGCCCACAGCCAAAGCGCGCAGGATATCTTCCTCGGAAAAGCCGTTCTTTTCCTGCATATATTTGAGCACCGCCGGCAGAACACCGCACGCGCCGCAGGTCGGAGCCGTCACGATCGTACCACCGTCCGCATTTTGTTCGGTCACGGCAAACGCATAGGAGCATACGATGCGGTTTTCGCGCGTCGACGGGCTTTCGTCAATGTGCCGCTGATTATAAAGAAACTGCGCCTTGCGTTCCACGCCGAGACCGCCCGGAAGCGTTCCCGACGTTGTCAGCCCCTGCTGGACAGACAGCTTCATCGTTTGCCAGATGTCATGCAAATAGTTGTGAAAATCCGCGTCCTCGTGTTCCATGACGTACTCCGACAGACGGATACCGCGATGCTTGCAGATCTCTGCAATCTCGTGAAACGTCGATTCCTCGTATCGCTCCTCGGGTTTGTGCTCAGCTTCTCCGTCGATGCGGATGGTACCGCCGCCGACGCTGTAGACGCGCATCGTCCCAATACAGTTATCACCACAATAAGCCTGCAAATCCAACGTATTCTCATGCTCAAACGGACCTGCATCATCGGAGAACACGATGTCTGCACGTCGCGGCGCAAAGGTTTCCGAAAGTACGCGGTCGGTACCGTGTCCCGCACCTGTTTTGGAAAGCGAACCGTACAAAATCACCGTAAATCGTTCTGCCTCCGGATAACGCTCGGAAAACAGCTTCGCCGCTCTCTCCGGTCCCATCGTATGGGAACTGGATGGTCCGCGTCCGATCTTATAAAGCTCTCTTAACGTCTGCATTGCTATCATTCCTCTCGATTTTTACATTTCATTGATCGTCTTATTATACCACACATTTCCGTCTTTTGCAAGTGGGAATCGTCCCTGCTTTTCTGTCCCTGATACTTGACAAATCCCGCAATTTATATTACAATGTATGCATCACATCTTCTGACATCAGAAAGGATCCTTCCATGCAGACATTCACGCTCCGTCATACCCTGCGTCCCGCCGCCTTCAAGCTGACGGCCGATACCAACCGTCATACCGATCCCGCACTGATGGATCATCCGTCCTTCACTCATATCGTCTGCGGCAGAAACGATGATGCCGATCTGCAGCTGCTGGTTTGCGCAGACACGGCGTTTTCCCTGCTTTTGGACAGCAATCCCTATTTTGCGCAGAACCATGATCTGCCATCCGTCCGTGCCGTCATTGACACTCCGTTTCCGGCAGAACTGTCGCATATTGATCTGCATATCATAAACGACGGTACCTATCGCGCCGACGCACTTCTGCAATTTCCCGCCGCTGAGATTCCTGCGGGTGAAGTTGCGTCCGTTTATCTTCATATCACAATTCCAGCCGATGCTGACGCAGGTATCTATCCCTGCCGTATCCGTTTCTATATCAGCCACGGGATCTTTGACGAAGAACTGCTTTGTGAAGCAGAATTCTCCGTCGACGTCCGTGCGTTTATCTTCCCCGACAACAAAGACAACGGCTTCCACCTCGACCTTTGGCAGCATTGCTCCAATCTTGCCCGAAAGCATGAGGTTCCGCTGTGGTCTGACGCACACTTTGCTGTGCTGGAGCCTTACGTCAAGTCGCTTGCCGACCTCGGTGTCAAGTGCGTCACCGTCGTTGCATCGGAGATTCCGTGGAACGGTCAGTGGAGCTATCAGATGCGGCAGAAAGCAAATCTCTATGAATACTCGATGATCGGTGTCGTTCGCCATACTGACGGCACGTTTACTTACGACTATACGCCGATGCAGCGGTATATCGACCTCTGTGCCAAATACGGCATTGACGAATGTATCTCCGTCTTCGGTCTTGCCAACGTCTGGCGCACGATGGCATATCTGCCTGACGGACTCGTCGTCAACCCCGATTATCCCGACGGCATGAACATCCGCTATTTCGACGAAGCCGACGGCAGATACAAATATATGCGCTGCGGCTGTGATATTGAAGACTACATCCGCGCACTGGAACAGTATTTCATCACCACGGGACAGATCGACCGCATTCGCATTGCGGCAGACGAGCCTGCCGTGCTCGAGCCGTTCAAGCAAAGTCTTGAACGCCTGCACGCAGCAGCGCCGTCCTTCCGCTGCAAGACCGCTTGCAATCTGCCCGAATTTGTCGACGCATTTGCGCATCTGATGGACGATTTTATCTTTGACATCGACACGGTTGCCGACCGATTTGACGAAGTGCAGAACGTCTTTACCGCACATCCCGACAAGCGGTTCCTCTACTATGTCTGCTGCGGTCCGCTGTTCCCGAATACGTTCCTCGTGTCGGAGCTCGTTGAATCGTACTTCCTCGGTATTTACGCATCGTTTGCAAATTTACAGGGCTTTCTGCGCTGGAACTACACGGTTTTCAACGACGATCCGCGTACCAACGCCGTCACGCACAACTGGAACAACGGCGACACGCACTTCGTCTATCCCGCAAGAAACGGCGCACCGCTGCTGACGCTGCGCTGGTATGCTCTCCGCCGCGGTATCCGCTTCTTTGTCCTTTTGGAAGAGTTGAAAAAGCGCGGTCTGACCGACGAGCACCGTGCCGCGATCTTCCGCGTTCTGCGCACCGAGGATCAAGGTAAGCTGATCCACAACGAGGACAAGCGCGATTCGTTCTCCTGCGATATTGACGATTACGAAGCGCTGTGGGCAGATCTTCTGACGATGCTTTCTTGATAAAACACAAGAGCGATCTCCATTCATTCGGTGGAAATCGCTCTTTCTTATTTTGATTTATGCGTTCAATGCCTTTTTGCCGCCGTCGGACAGAAGACCTTCCGCACGGGGAAGATACGTCGGTTCTGCACCGTCGGTCACAACCGCACGGGTAATGACAACGCCGCCGATCTCATCCTTCTTGGACGGAACCTCGTACATAATGCTCTGCAGAAGCTCCTCCATGATCGCACGGAGACCGCGCGCACCGGTACCGCGATCGATGGCACGTTCCGCAATGGCGTCGAGTGCATCGTCGTCAAAGGTGATCTGCACGTCGTCGAGTGCAAACAGCTTCGTGTACTGGCGAACGAGAGAGTTCTTGGGTTCACGGTCGATGCGGACAAGCGCATCGCGGTCAAGGTCGTCAAGCGACACAATGACGGGCAAACGACCGACAAGTTCGGGAATCAAGCCGTACTTGACGATGTCGTGTGCTTCGACGTTCTTGTAAATGCCTGCCTTTTCCTTCTCAGCCTTTTTCTTGATGTTGCCCTGGAAGCCCATCGTCTTGCCGCCTTCGCGCTGTGCGATGATATCGGCAAGTCCGTCAAACGCACCGCCGCAGATGAACAGGATATTTTCGGTGTTGATCTGGATGAAGTCCTGGTTCGGGTGCTTTCTGCCGCCCTGCGGAGGAACGTTCGAGGTCGTGCCTTCCAGAATCTTCAGAAGTGCCTGCTGAACACCCTCACCCGAAACGTCACGGGTGATCGAGCGGTTTTCGCTCAGACGGGAGATCTTATCAATTTCGTCAACGTAAATGATACCGCGTTCCGCACGTTCGATGTCGAAATCTGCCGCCTGAATCAGTCGGAGCAGGATGTTTTCGACGTCTTCACCAACGTAGCCGGCTTCCGTCAGCGTGGTCGCGTCTGCAATCGCAAACGGAACCTTCATCGTCTTTGCCAGCGTCTGCGCAAGATACGTCTTACCGACACCGGTCGGACCGAGCAGAAGCACGTTGCTCTTCTGAATCTCAACGCCGTCATCGTCGTCGGTCTTCTTCGTCTTCTGCAGAATTCGCTTATAATGATTATATACCGCAACGGACAGCGCGATCTTTGCCGCATCCTGACCGATGACGTATTCGTCCAGCTGAGCCTTGATCTCCGCAGGCTTGGGCAGCTCTGCGAAATCAAGATTTACGCCTTCCGATTCAGATTCAAACTGTTCTTCAATGATCTGGTTGCACGCATCGATACAGACGTCACAGATATAGACCCCGTTGGGACCGGGAATCAGAAAGTTGACCTGCTGTTCGGTGCGTCCGCAGAACGAGCATCTGCGCAGTGCGCGTCCGCCCTGATTGTTTTCTGCCATATCGTTCTCCTTGATCTTCGGATCGGTTTATGCGCGGTGCGTGAAGACTTCGTCGATCAGACCGTATTCCTTTGCCTGTTCAGCGGTCATGAAGTTGTCACGGTCGGTATCGCGTTCGATGATTTCCAGCGGCTTGCCGGTGTTGGCAGCGAGGATCTCATTCAAATGCTTCTTGGTGCGCAGAATGTGATCGGCATGGATTTTGATGTCGGATGCCTGACCCTGCATACCGCCAAGCGGCTGATGGATCATAATCTCTGCGTTGGGAAGCGCAATTCTCTTGCCCTTTGCGCCGGAGGAAAGCAGGAACGCGCCCATGCTTGCCGCCATACCGATACAGATGGTGGAAACGTCACACTTGATGAAGTTCATCGTGTCGTAAATTGCCATACCTGCGGAAACGGAACCGCCGGGGCTGTTGATATACAGGCTGATATCCTTGTCGGGATCCTGTGCTTCGAGGAACAGAAGCTGTGCGACAACGAGCGATGCGGTCTGGTCGTTGACCTCGTCAGCCAAAAAAATGATTCTGTCGTTAAGCAGACGGGAATAAATATCATAGGAGCGTTCACCGCGTCCGGTCTGCTCTACTACCATTGGGATTACTGCCATATGGGTTTCCTTTCTTTGCATTGCGGCAATCGGATGCCGTCTGTGCGGTTTGGGTGTCACAGATAGGTGTACTTGAAAATATCAAAATCGCGGGCGGCTGCATGATGCCCACCACCCGCGATGATATGTCGGAATGTCTGATTGTTATGAAAACTTATGCTTCAACCGTTTCAGCAGCGTCGGTTTCTTCAGCAGCTTCCGTGATGACAGCAGCTTCACGTACGAGATCGACAGCCTTACGGACGCAGATGTCCTTTGCAACGGATTCGTCGTCGATGTACTTCTTGACTTCTTCAACGTCCATGCCGTAAGCCTTTGCGAGTTCGTCGTATTCGCCTGCGATTTCTTCGTCGGATGCAACGATGCCTTCTGCCGCAACGACACCTTCGAGAGCGAGGCGAGCCTTAACCTGGCGTTCAGCCATCGGCGCGAACTGTTCTCTCATGCCGTCGAGGTCGAGACCGGTGTACTTGAAGTAGGTCTTGAGGTCCATACCCTGCTGGCGCAGACGCATATCGAAATCTCTGACCTGGTTTTCAACTTCGTTTTCGATCATGGGCTGGGGAATGTCACATTCCATGTTCTCAACGATGTTAGCGATGAGCTGTTCCTGGATTGCGTTTTCAGCAACCTTCTTCTGCTGCTCTTCCATTTTAGCCTTGAGATCAGCCTTATATGCATCGAGCGTATCAAATTCGGAAACGTCCTTTACGAATTCGTCGTCGAGCTCGGGAAGTTCGATTTCCTTGATTTCATGCAGCTTGCATGCGAAGACTGCTGCCTTGCCTGCGAGTTCTGCTGCGTGGTAGTCTTCGGGGAAGGTGACATTGACGTCGAATTCTTCGCCGATGGACTTGCCGACGATCTGTTCTTCAAAGCCGGGGATGAACTGACCGGAGCCGAGCTTGAGGGAGTAGCCCTCGGACTTGCCGCCGTCAAATGCAACGCCGTCAACGGAACCGTCGAAGTCGAAGACAACGGTATCGTCCATCTTTGCTGCACGGTCGGTAACTTCGATTTCACGGGAGTTTCTCTGTCTCAGCTTTTCGATTTCAGCGTCGATTGCTTCGTCGGTAACGACGACGGGAGCAGAGGTAACTGCGATACCCTTGTAATCCTTGACGATGACTTCGGGCTTAACGTAAACCTTTGCCAGCAGAACAACGCCGTTTTCGTCGATGGTCTTAACGTCGAATTCGGGACGGCTGACGATGTCCTTCAGCTCGGATTCTGCCAGAGCAGCTTCGTATGCGTCGGGAATGATTGCGTTCAGTGCTTCTTCGTAGAAGCAGCCTTCGCCGTACATCTTTTCGATGATGGAACGGGGAGCCTTGCCCTTGCGGAAGCCGGGAACGGAAATTTTTCCAACCTGCTTGCGGTAAGCATTGTTAACCGCCTTGTCAAATGTTTCCTTGTCAACCGAAAATTCAAGAGTATATACGCTCTTATCGGTCAGTTCGGATTTCATCAAACTCATTTTTAAATCCTCCAAATAGGCTAATTTTTACATACATCTTATATTCTATAATTTTTTGTCCGTTTTGTCAATACCTTTTTTCA
>JAZQWK010000214.1:0-7810 GCA_045632325.1 Eubacteriales bacterium | reverse complement strand
CCGCAGACAGCGTAACCGATCACGGTGACACCTCCTCGTTCAGCATATAGCGGATGCTGTCACAGATGATGCGTCCTGCGGTCACGGGTGCGGTCTTGCCGGGAAGCGACAACGCCCAGATGACGTGATAGCCGTGTTCCTTTGCCCAATCGTGGTCAAATCCGCCGGGGGCTGAGGCAAGATCGAGCAGCAGGACGTCGCTCGGAAGTCTGGACAGCAGATCAGCCCCGACGATCTGCTCGGGAACGGTGTTGAATACGATGTCGTAATCGAGCGGCGCGTCTCCATGCGTCAGCGCGGAAAAGGGAAGCGGCGTCTGTCCGCCTGCGTCGATCCACGCAAGGTCCTCGGGCTTGCGTGCGGCGACCGTGACGATCGCGCCGACGGCAGAGAGGATTTTGGCAAGTGCTTTTGCCACGCGTCCGTAGCCGAGAATCAGACAGCGTGCGCTGTGGATGGTATAGGGAACCTCCGCCATTGCGATCGCCAGTGCGCCTTCTGCGGTCGGGACGGCGTTTGCAACGGCGAGCTCCTCGCGCTCAAGATAATCGGTGACGGTCATGCCGTGGCGCTCGGCAAGGGCGTGGACTTGTGCACTGACTTTGCCGCCGACCACGCGCTGTCCTGGGTTTAACGTCTCAAAAACATCGGTCAGCAGCACGGTGTGGCGGGTCAGCGGACAGTGCAGACGCTCCTCGTCCTGCGTCACGGGGAGTGGGAGGATCACGAGATCGGCACCGCCGACGGCTGACGCAAGATCGGCGGCACGGGTCACGCTGCCCCAATCGCCGGCATACGTGTCCATGGCGTAAACGGCGACCTCGTAGCCTTCTGCGGCAAGGGTTTTGGCGGTGACCATCTGGCGCAGATCGCCGCCGATCAGAGCCAGCTTGCGCGGAGGAGAGGGAGAATCGGGTATTGTTGTCATGGGATCGGTCCTCGTTTTCTGATGGATGCCCCGATATGACGAGGCTCACCGTCAGTGTATTCCGTACAAGGAATTTCGGTGCGTAGGATCGGACACTTGACAATCTTTGGGTTTTCCGTTATAATAAATATATCAAGAACATACTGTCGTTGAGGAGGTTTTGATTTCCAATGACTGCAAAAGAGCGTTTTTACGCCGTTTATACCGATAAGATCAAGCGGGAGGGTGCGGACAAGCTGCTGGATTATCTATCGTCTCCCGGCTGTGACTTTTTCACGGCACCTGCATCGACGCGTTTTCACGGCGCGTACGAGGGCGGACTTTGTGAGCACTCACTGAACGTCTATGACTGTCTGTGTGATTATATGCACCGTGACCGCGTCAAGGAGCTTTACGGGCTTTCCTGCTCCGAGGAGACGATTGCCATTGCGGCACTGCTGCACGACGTCTGTAAGATCAACTGCTATAAGCCGTCGTTCCGCAACGTCAAGGACGAGCACGGCGTCTGGCAGAAGGTACCTTCATACGAATTTGAGGATGCGCTTCCGTACGGACACGGCGAAAAGTCGGTCTATATTCTCTCCGGCTTTCTGCGTCTGACCAGAGAAGAAGCGTTTGCAATCCGCTTCCACATGGGCTTTTCCGGCACCGAGGAGGTACGGCTCGTCAGCGACGCGTTTGAAAAGTTCCCGCTGGCGTTTGCACTGCATACCGCCGACATGGAAGCAAGCGTCTTCATGGAGGGCAAGCCAAAGAAATGAAACGGTTTTATGACGCTCTCCCGACTGTTTTCTTTGACGGTGCACCTGCCTGCATCATTGTCGGTGCGGGAGATTTGGGCGACTATGCAATTGACGTGCAAAAAGACGATCTCGTCATCGCGGCAGACGGCGGATACCGCTATTTACAGAATGCCGGTGTGCGCTGTGATCTTCTGATGGGAGATCTGGATTCTTTGCCTGCAGATACGGTCATCGGTACGGAAACGAAACGCTACAGCCCGATCAAGGATGATACGGATACGATGCTTGCGCTTCGTCACGGATTGGAGCTTGGCTATCGGAAGTTCCTTCTGTTCGGCGTATTTGGCGGACGGTTTGACCATACGGTTGGCACCTTGCAGACCGTGGCGTTTGCCGCGGAGACGGGCGCTTCGGTCTATGCGTTTGAGCAGACGCAGGACGGTCGCTGTGCGTCGTACGTTACGGCGGTCAAAAACGGTACGCTGGCGTTTCCCGACACGGCGCGCGGCTATCTGTCGCTCGTCGCATGGGGTGGGGAAGCACGCGGCGTGACGCTGGAACATCTGAAATATCCGCTTACGGACGCCGCTCTTCAGCCGCACGTGGCACTCGGTATTTCCAATGAGTTTCTGCCCGACGCCTCTGCGCGCGTGACGGTGGCGGACGGATGTCTTTTGGTGGTGAAGCCCCTATGAGTACACTTCTGCGAAAAAAGAAAGCCGCGATTTTTGATCTGGACGGAACCTTGCTTGACTCGATGGGTGTCTGGCAGGAGGTGGACCGCGTATTCCTTGCGCGGCGCGGCATCGCACTTCCCGACGATTACGCCGCAGCGATTGCTCCGATGGGGTTTCCCGCCGCCGCGACCTATACCAAACGGCGGTTTTCGCTTCCTGAAGACGAAGAAACGATCATGGCGGAATGGCACACGCTGGCGGTCGATGCCTATGCGCATGACGTTGGGTTAAAGCACGGTGTTGCGGAGTATCTTTCTTCTCTGCGCCGACGCGGGATCCCGTTTGCAGCCGCAACCGCATCGCAGGCGGAGTTTTATCTTCCCGCACTTCGTCGGCTCGGCATTGCGGATTGGTTTTCTTCGGTGACGGAGATCTCCGAGGTATCGCGCGGCAAGGGTAATCCCGATATTTATCTGCGCGCCGCAGAAAAGCTCGGGTATGCCGTGGAGGATTGTGCCGTGTTTGAGGATATCGTGCCCGGGATACGCGGCGCGACGGCAGGCGGATTTTATACCGTTGCCGTCTACGACGAGCACTGTTCCAATTCCGAGCTTCTCATGGCGATTTGTGACCGTTATATTTATTCTTTTTCCGAATTGTTATCGGATGACGTTTTCTGAGGATGATCGGTGTATGTGTAAGTGAATTTACGCATACGCCGATTTTGTTTTTTCTGAATCAACGTCCCATGCCGCGGCATACAATGGTATCGGGAATCCGTGTCGGCGGAATGGATGCTGTTCGATGTCGGATTCTGCGAAAAGGCATTTCCTGTCGTCCTGCATGAAAGCACGGCGGTTGGGAAATACTTTTTGCAACGGAGTGGGGATTGCCGATGGGCGGCAGAGAACCTGCTTCGGGATTGCAGAAAAGAATCAGGAGTGTGAATTTCCGTGCAGATCAGACGCGGTGATATTTATTATGCCGATCTGAGCCCCGTCGTCGGTTCCGAACAGGGCGGACTCAGACCGGTGTTGATTATTCAGAACGACGTCGGAAACCGATACAGCCCCACGGTCATTGCGGCGGCGATCACAAGCCAGCTGACCAAAGCCAAGCTGCCGACGCATATCGACGTGTATGCCGACAGATTCGGGCTGGCAAAGGATTCCGTGATCTTATTGGAACAGATCCGTACCATCGACAAGCGGCGTCTCAAGGAGAAAATGGGACATCTTGACGACAGCATCATGCAAAGGGTCAACGAAGCCATTTCCGTCTCCATCGGACTCGGCGGCGACCGTGCCCATGCGGGACAGCGCGGCGGCGACCGTCTGACAGCACCGACACCTGCGGCGGTTGCTTCGGTTGCTGCGGGGACTCCGTCAGAGTCACAGCGGGACGGCGGTCAAACAGGCGTGCATTGACGCACCGAAGGACGGCGTCGTGCATAGAATGGGGTGACGGCAGAGTGCTGTATGCCGCAGAAAGGATGAAGTGTATGATGAGAGTGGTCGTTGTAAAATCTCCTCGGATGCTGACACCGCTCATCCGACGGCTGTTCCATATTCCGAAGGACTGATCGTTCCCTGAGGCGCACGACGATTCCGAAATTTTCGGGGTATCGTGCGCCTTCCATTGTACGATCATCGGTACAACGATACACCGAAACGGTATCGTTTCACATGGGATTTCGTTCATCGCTTTACAATAGATGGCGTGCTCTTTTTCCACCGCCCGTTCTTAACCTGTTTTTCGTCGAAGTCTGCCGTCGAATGAGAATAAATTTTTTGAAAAAAAGTCAAAAAATGTTCTGAAAACAGTTGATTTGTGGGAATTTCTGTGTTATAATATTGCCATGCGGAAGGTTTAGATGCGATATTCCGTTTTTCGGAGGTCGTTTGGCTTCCCGCTGTTTTTGTGAAAGAATCCACGGGCATACGTTACCCTGAATTGTGAAACGATACACAGATACGTGTAATCGTTACACACGAGAAAACGAAACGATCTGTACATGCTTTGTGCCTGAACACGGCGGCTCGGCACGGTGTGCGTTTTTTCGTTTTTGGGCTGTCAGAGATTGATAACGTCCCGCTGCTGTCGTCCCGCAGGCAGCATCGGTTTGCCGAAAGCATACGAAGCGGAGATGCCGCCCAAGCAGTCTGAAAGAGAACAGAATGAATAAATTAGATGCGATATCCCGGCGCAGCAAAGGTATGCAGGCGCTGGTGCGTCTTATCAAAACGGCGATCACAGGCTGCGGTGCGTGCTTGTTGATCGTGTCATCCACACAGCTGCAGTTCGGCAGTGTGACGCACGCACTTGACAATGATATCCTCTCCGGTCCCAATGCGTTCCCTGCACAGATTCCTGCGCAGATCAGCGACGTTCTGGAGAACGAGCAGGCGCTTGACGAAGCTGCCGTGCTGGCGATGTTCCCGCCGGAACCGATTGCAGAAGAAAGCGCACAGATCGTATATGAACGTCCGTATCTGGCAGCTCCGGAGGGCTGGACGGGAAATGCGGTTACCTTTGACGATGACGGCAATCCGCTGTTATACGGAAATGCCATCATCCCGATGACGGCGAAAACAGTCGGTGCATTGCCGCCGAAGTCCGACCGTGCAGACGATACATATTTCGCCGAGGACACGCTGTTCATCGGAAACTCGCTTGTCGTCGGTATGCAGAAGGTCGGTGTTATCGATACGACCTATTATGCCAACATCGGTATGTCGGTAAAGCAGTTCTTCGAAAAGCCGATGTTCCTTGATCCCGACGGTTCGGGCAAAATCGTGACAACGGCGGAAGCGGTTGTCCGTGACGGCGATTACAAACGCGTCTATCTGATGTTCGGCATCAACGAGCTTGGCTGGCCGAGCAGCAGTGCATTTATTGATTACTACGGTCGGCTGATCGATCTGCTTTTGAACGTCCGCCCCGATGCGGTCATCTACGTGCAGGGACTTCTTCCGATGAATGAAGCGGTTTATGCTTCCTCCACCGAAACGCCGTCCGACTATTTTACCAACACCCGCATTGCAGAGTACAACGAAAAGCTGGCGGCTCTGGCAGCCCGCAAGCAGGTCGTCTATCTCAATCCCGGTGAGGCGATTGCGGACGAAGGCGGTATTCTTCCTGCCGTCGCGACGACAGACGGTATCCATCTGAACGCGGCATATATCCGCCGTTGGGCAGAGTATCTGTACACGCACACCGTCGACGACGTCGATCCCGCACTGTTCTATCAGAACGAAGAAATCACAGAATAACACGGAAAGCGATTCCGCTCGATGAGGGAGAATCGCTTTTCTTAACCGAAGAAATGAAAAACGAAAGGAACTTACTGATTATGAAACTGAAACTGATCGCAGCGACCCTGCTTCTGACACTGTCCCTGACCGCTGTTTCCTGCGGTGGTGATACAACAACGACTGAAAATCCCGATACTATCGCGACCGGTGATACTGCGGCGGTAACCGAGGTTCAGCCGATCGACGTGCCGACGCTGGCACAGACATTGTCTGCATCCTGCACGTTTTCCGAGGAGCTGATGCTCAATAACGCATATCTGGAAAATCATCTGTACGGTTTTATGGCAATGGGTGATATCTTCAATGCCTATGCCGCTTACGTTCCCGCAGGCATTACGCCCGAAGAAGTGCTCGTGTTTGAAACGAAAACGGAAGCGGATGCAAAGGCACTGCAGGATAAGCTGACAAGCTACGTTGACTATCAGGTTGCGCAGTATTCCGATTATGCGCCCGGTCAGGTACCGAAGCTGGATAAGCCTGTCATTGCAGTCAAGGGCTGCACGGTTGTTTATGTCATTTCCGAGGACAATGCGGCTGCTGCTGAGGTTGTCAAAGGGCTGATTGGCTGAAAAACGAGTATAAAATGATGAACACCACGGAGATTGCGTTCCGTGGTGTTTTTGTGTGTCATACGGTTATGTTCTGTATTTCTCCAAAACCGCTTTGTAATCGGGATTCTTTAACAACTCCGCGCGTCTTCCTCCTGCGGCATGAATGTGGTAATCCAGTGTAAATTGAAACAAATTCTCCTTTGCACCGTGACCGTAGCGGTCAAAAGCGTGGTTCAGCGCATCAGTTTCCGCCCGTAATGCCTGAATCTTTTGCTTTGCATACAGATTCTGTTCCATTAGCGCGGTGATCTGTTCATCGGTACCGCCGCGATAAGAAAGATCATTTTCCATTCTGCCAAGGAACGATTCCGCAAGCATCAGGAAAAAGGGTTCTTCGGTTTCCTCGTAGGCGTTCAGAAGCAGCTTCCCGCAGTGCAGGGCATGATCGGTCTTTTCCTGCATGGAACGGTTCTGATCAAAAAAGACGGTTCTGCCGAATTTATCAGCCGCAAAATCCGCAAGCTCATACATATTCTTCTGTACATGAAAGTAGTATTCGTCGGTATCCTTTGCAAACAGCTGCTCCGTTTTCTGTCCCCATGTAGAGAACCAATCGGGGAATTTCGTTCTGTAAATTTCCAGTGCTTCGTCTGTTTTTCCCTCTGCATGGAGAATTTTGGCGCGCATATTCCATGCACCATGCCGCAGATTTTCATCGGTACAGCCTGCCTGAATCTTGTCGCAGATGGCAAGAAACTCGTCCTTGTGTGCAATCAGAACCGCAGGATCATTGTCAGCCATGTCGCCGCCGATGTTCCACATATAGTAGTGCATGATGAAGTAGTCGTTGGGATAATCGTGATATGCCTTTGTGATGATTTCGCGCGCTTTTGCATAGTCACTCAGCCAGTGCTGTCGGTAGAGGGCAATCACATTCTTAATTTCCGCTTGAATTTTTTCCTCGTCATATCCCATTAGTTCATCCAGCGTCACGCCGAAAAATAAGCCAGCGGCTGAAGCAGTGTGATATCGGGGAATGTTTCGCCGCGCTCCCATTTGCTGACCGCCGCACAGGTGACATTCATTGCCGCAGAAAGCTGCTCCTGTGTGATGTTTTTTGCAGTGCGCAAACGCTTGATGTTTGCTCCGATTCTTATTTCCATATTGATTGCTCCGATTTCATAATAGTAAGCCGACGTCTGCTTCTGTTTCTATTATAACACAAAAACAGATTTTGTAAAGGTACCGGAACGATAACAGTTATGAACTGTAGGTTGAAAAATTGTCGCGGCAGTGCCTACATTGCAAAAAAACACCGCCAAAGGTGATGACCTATGACGGTGCAAAATATGATGGTGTTTAGTCCAGCTCCTTGACCCCGGTATACAGCTCGTAATACCGACCACCGAGGGCGAGCAGCTCGTCGTGATTGCCGCGCTCGATGATCTCGCCGCGCTCCAGTACCATGATGGCATCGGAGTTGCGGACGGTGGACAGGCGGTGTGCGATGACGAACGTTGTGCGGTTCTTCATCAGACGCGCCAGACCGTGCTCGATGTGACGCTCGGTACGGGTATCGACGGAGGACGTTGCTTCG
>JAZQWK010000213.1:0-1787 GCA_045632325.1 Eubacteriales bacterium | reverse complement strand
TGCAAGAACCCGCGCTGCATCACCTCCTGTGAGCAGGAGCTGCCCCACGTTTTCCGTCTGACGGATCGCGAAAACGGCGTTTATCGCTGTATGTACTGCGAAACGAAGGCTGAAAAGTAAAATTACATTCATTTTTACCCGTTGTGTCATTCGGCATGACGGGTATTTTTTTGTCAGAATTTTCCGTGACGGCGGCAGTATGAATCGATACGATTTGCGCAAGACTATCAGCAAAACCAAAAGTCGGAGGGATTTCATGAATCTTGACGCCAAAACGTATCAGAAGTACGCAAACGCCTACGCAAAAAAATCATCGTCACCGAAAAACTGCATTGCCGCATTCCTCGTCGGCGGCAGTATCTGTCTGCTGGCGGAAGGGTTGTACCGCTTCTATCTGCATCTGGGAGCTGCGGAAGCGTCGGTACGGATCCTCACCCCGATTTCCATCATCGTTCTGACGGCACTGGCGACGGGCTTCGGCGTGTTTGACCGTCTTGCCAAGGTGGCGGGAGCGGGAACGCTCGTCCCGATTTCGGGCTTTGCCAATGCGGTGACCGCACCTGCCATTGACAACAAAGCGGAGGGTATGATCATGGGTGTCGGTGCGAAGATGTTCGTCATTGCAGGACCCGTGATCGTGTACGGGACGCTTGCATCGGTCGTATGGGGCGTGATCTATTATTTTTTGCATATGAGAGGGATCGTATGAGCGGAACAATGGAAACCACTGTCAACAATCGCGGGATCATCCACATTCCGAACCCGCCGACGATCCGCGCGTGGGCAAGCGTGGTCGGCAAAAAGGAGCACGACGGACCGCTGGGCGGCGATTTTGATCTGCACGCCGAGGACGATCGGTTCGGTATGGATACGTGGGAGAAGGCTGAATCGGAGATGCAGCGGCTGACGCTTGGGGTGCTTTTGAAGAAAAGCGGCTGTCGGGAGGAGGACATCGGCGCGGTATTCGCGGGGGATCTGCTCAATCAGTGCACGGGCTCGTCGTTTGGTCTGCTTGATGCACAGATTCCGTATTTCGGTCTGTACGGCGCGTGCTCAACGATGGCGGAGGGTATGATGCTGGCGTCACTTCTCGTCGGCGGCGGGTATTTCTCACAGGCGGCGGCCGTTTGCTCCTCGCATTTCTGCTCCGCCGAGCGGCAGTTCCGTTTCCCGATTGAATACGGCGGTCAGCGGACACCGACGGCGCAGTGGACGGTGACGGGTGCGGGTGCGGTGCTGCTGTCTGCAAACGGATGCGGTCCGTACGTCACGGAAGTATTACCGGGGATCAGCGTGCAGAAGGGTGTGACCGATGCCGCCAATATGGGTGCGGCGATGGCTCCTGCGGCAATCGATACGCTGTCGCGGTATTTTGCCGATTCGGGTGCATCTCCCGATGATTTTGACCTGATCGTCACGGGGGATCTCGGACAGGTCGGACACGATATCACCGCAGATATGCTGTGCTCTATGGGATACGATATTCGCCGCGTTTACAACGACTGCGGGCTTTTGATCTACGCCGCGGGCGCACAGGATATGCACGCGGGCGGTTCGGGATGCGGATGCTCGGCAAGCGTGCTGTGCGGGCATATTCTGAAGCGGTTTGCAAGCGGCGCATACAAAAACGTTCTGTTTATCGGTACGGGTGCGCTGATGAGTCCGACGAGCGTCCAGCAGGGAATGCCGATTGCGGGAATTGCGCATCTGGTGCGGATCTCCGCGGAAAAACCGACGGGATTGGGAGGTGCAGACGCATGAGAGAGATCATCCTTGACTGTCTTCTG
>JAZQWK010000212.1:0-2118 GCA_045632325.1 Eubacteriales bacterium | reverse complement strand
TGTTTTTGCGGTTTTCCGTTCGCTAAAGTCGTGATACAGACCGACGAAAATGGCGACGAGCTGGATGACGTTGCAGATGATGCCCGAAACGGTTCCGGACAGGAGTGCATAAAGCAGCCAGCAGGTGGTGGACGGCAGGCTGAACAGACGAATCGTCAGCGGACTTGCGCACCACAAGCCAATGACGCCGATCGATGCGCCGAGTGCGGGAAGTGCCCTTTGCCATCCCTGCCAGGAAAGGACGGTGGAGCTGCAGTTGATGATGATGAACACGACGACCCAGATCGGTGTCTGTGCCCATTTTTTCGTTGTCTTACACTGGAACACGGTTTCGCGTCCCATGTTGATGACGTTCATGATGGCGCCGGGGTACGCGCCGAGCATGAAATAGTGCGTTCCCCACAGGGCGTTGGAGACGAACTTCAGCGTGATCAGCGTTTTACGGGTGCGTGCGGAGTAGATGAAATACGCAAGGATCATGGCGACGATGCCAATACCTTGTGCAATGACGGTATACAGGTCAAATTCCGGCATACAGGTCTCCTTTCGGTGATGTGATATCGGGCTGCCGCGCAGAGGACGAGACAGCCCGTATACAGAATACGTCGGGAATGACGAATGATATTATTTGACGAAGAAGAACATCGGGGAGGTCAGCATACCGAGGTCGCGGACGCGGTATTCGTCACACCAGCGGTCGGCACCGTAGTAAACTGCGGCGGGCGTACCGTCCTCAATGACGACGTCACCGATCGTACCCTTGCGGTCACCGGTTCTCCAGATGCCGGGACCTGCCCAGCGCTCCTCGAGGTTTGCGTTGTGGACGGCACCGAAGCAGTTGTAGCGGTTGCCGTTGACGCAGAAGACGACCTCGTGCTTGCCTGCGGTCACGTTCTGAACGGTCATGGTGTACGGCTCGTACGCGATATGTCCGAGGTCCTCGCCATCCATTTCGACACAGACGACGGCTCCGCGATAGGTGCCGCAGCGAATGATCATCGTGCAATCCTCGGGAACGTCGACCTCGGTTCTGTAAATGAGGTTGCCTCCGTAGAACGGCAGACCCTGCGTCGTGACGGACTGGAATGCGATTTCGTCGGTAGGCGCTGTGACGGTTTTGACGAAGCCCTCGAGGCGGACGTTGAATTCACCGAGCAGATAACACCATTCGGTGTTTGTCTGCTTGCCGAACGGCATCGTGACGACGAGCTCGTTTTCGCCTTCCTTGAGCGCGGGGAGCGGGAGAACCTTGATCGATTCGTCGGTGAAATAGCCGACGATGAACGGGTCGACGCCTTCGCCGTTCCACTCGATTGCCATATCCTCCGCACGTTCGATGGCAAGCGCTACCTCGTCGGTTGCATATTCGGAATGGATGACGAAGCGCAGCGTCAGCGTATGCTCGGGGATTTCCGGCGGGAAGACCCACGGCTGGACGATGTGTCCCTGACGCGGCGGCATACCGAGCTCTGCGCGGACGATGTTGTCCAGACGCAGAATTTCTTCCTCTGCGCGGTACTCTTCCATATCGTCCCACTTGTATTCCGCATAATCGAGCAGCAGGACGTTCGGTTCGGTGCGCTCGTAAGGAACCTTGGTGCGGATGACCTGTGCCGGGCAGAGCTGCTTGAGCACGGTCTTGGGCAGATCAACTGCGGGAATCGCCTGCGGCAGAAGCTTGAGCAGGATACTGTCGGAGGAGAAGATCGTACGGTTGATGACGGTGCAGCCGTTTTCGGTGGTATAGGACAGCGCTTCCGTCTCACCGTTGAGGGTGTTATAGAGAACGGGCGTATATTCGCCCTTGAGGGAGATGCGGATGTTCTGCGGCTTTGTGATGAACTTATTCTGATTTTCGTTCAGATGTGCGATGAACAGCCAATCACCGTCGTTGTCGCGGCGCATCTGATAAAGCAGATTGGAGGTCAGCGTGCCGTCGCCGTTGCGGATATCAACGATACGGTCTGCCTCAACGGCTTCGAGGATCGCGTTGCGGTTGAATGCGGTATGCCCGCACGCATCGTCCAGTGCACGGATCTCCTCGGACGGGACGGCGTCGATCAGCGCCGCACAGTCGCCGATAAAGACGATATGACCGCCTGCTGCGTGATACTTCTT
>JAZQWK010000211.1:0-1775 GCA_045632325.1 Eubacteriales bacterium | reverse complement strand
ATTCCCGTCAGCACCGCGATTCCGATCATCATGGGTCAGAATATCGGTACCTGTATCACCGCAATCATTTCCGCAATCGGTGCCAATACCAATGCAAAGCGTGTATCCATCGTGCATCTGGTCATTAAGATCGTCGGCGCTGTCGTTCTGCTTACCGCATTCATTCTCGTAAATACGTTTATTTCTCCCGCAATTTTCTCCGAACGTGCAACCGTTGTCAGCATCGCCGTCATTCACACCATTTTCAATGTCATCAATACCGCTATGCTGATGCCCTGCAAGAAATTCCTGCTTAACATCACCGAAAAGCTCGTTCCCGAAAAGGAAAAGCACGTCGAATCTACCTCCGAGGTTCTGTTCCTCGATGAACGTCTGCTCATCTCCCCGCCTACTGCTCTGATCGCGTGCGACAATGCCGCAAACCGTATGGCAGAGCTTGCTCACGCATCCGTCGATATGGCACTCTCCGTTCTGAACAAGATCGAAGACGATAACACCGCCGACATTTCCGTCGATGCAGAGATCATCAAGAACACCGAAGACGAGACCGACCAGTTTGAAGATACGCTCGGCTCGTATCTGGTCAAGCTCTCCGGTATGGATCTGTCCGACCACGACGCACAGATCGTTTCCAAGATGCTCCACGTCATCAACGATATGGAACGTCTCGGTGACCACGCACTGAGCCTGTCCAAGGCGGCGCTTGAAATCTCCGAAAAGAAGATGACCTTCACGCCCGACGCTGCGGCTGAACTGAAAAACCTTGCAAACGCCATCGACGAGATCATGGAGATCACGTTCAATGCGTACCTGAACAACGATCCTGTCCTCGCAGGCGACGTTGGACCGCTTGAACAGGTCGTCGACCGTCTGATCGCGGGCATCCGCAAGGGTCACATTCTCCGTCTCCAGCGCGGTCAGTGTACCATCGAAGCAGGCTTCGTTCTCAACGACATCCTCAACAACTTCGAGCGTATCTCCGACCACTGCTCCAACATCGCCGTTGCGGTCATCGAAGCGAAGCTTTCCTCCTTCGATACGCATAAGTACCTCAACGACCTCAAGTACGGTGACGAGGAATTCAAGCATAAGTTTGAAGCGTTCTCCACCAAGTATTCCGTATAATTCAAAAAATCCCCTTAACGCAATCCCGAATATGCGGGACAAGCGTTAAGGGGTTCTTTTTGTGATGCGTCAAATCTTAAGATACCGCTTCCTCGATCATGACGCACAGCGCTTCATGCAGGAAATTCAGATACGCCGCATCCGTCGGGTATTCTTCAAAGGTGATCGGTGTATCAAGCCCGCTTTCAATGAGCGCCATGACGGCGTCACGTCCGCAGTACGACTCCGCCAGCTGCATCAGACGAAGATCGCGCAGTGCTTCGACAAACAGCTGATAATGCTGTGTCTCGTAAGCCGTTCCGTCGGGTGCGGGATAGACCTGGAATGCATCACCGGTGGGAGCAAAATATTCACCATCGTTGACGCGGTAGGGATCGATATGCTCAACGGAATACTGGCTGTTGTAGAAGTTGAAGCCCCACTGCAAGAATCCCGCGATGCGGTACTTGTACAGCTGAACACCGAGGATTCTCGTCCGCGCACCCGGCATCGCAACGAAGCGGTTGGACAGCTTGACGTTCTGCGTACAGCAATAGTAGGTCCAGAGATTCGGCACGTTGCCGTCAAGGAACGGCTGAATCCGCAGCGTCGACGGGATCGGGCGCTCAACGACACCTGCGCGGTAGAAATCATAATTGGACAGCGCATCC
>JAZQWK010000210.1:0-3688 GCA_045632325.1 Eubacteriales bacterium | reverse complement strand
GACCGGTATCGTCACAGGCGTTCTGATGCTGTTTTCCCAGCAGAGAGAGGATTTTATTCTCCGTCCCGGTGTGCGTATGACCGCGATTCACGCGCTTTCACTGCTCGCTTTGTTTGAGCTTATACTGCTGTTTTTCCTGTTCCCGACGTTCGGTATGCTGTTCGGCATCTCGTCGTTCTCGCCGATCGCACTTGTGATCGTGGCGGTTTTCTCACTTGTCACGCTGGTCATGTCGGAATGTATCAAGGTTCTGGCACAGATGCGTGCACGTCCGGAGCTTCACGAGGAGGATGCGGAAGCGGCGGAACGCAGATCCCAGATTGCAGCGCTGTTCCATATGTTCCGTGCACAGAAGGTCATTGAGGATGCGCAGGCCATCGGAGAGCAGCCGACGGAAGAAGCGGCGAAGAAAAAGAGGCGCTTCGGTTTTGCGCGCCGCGTGACGGACGAAGCGAAGCTCGCCGAGATGGAGGCGTACATCGCGTCGCAGCGTGCAAAACAAGATGACGCTGCCGCAGATGCAATCACTGCATCCGACGGCGCTGAAACCGACGGTGCACCTGCAAAGCATGAGAAAAAGAAACGCCGCAAAGCCGTGGAAAGCAAGCATATCAAGCATACTGCAAACAAGAAGAACCATCGCCTGTTTACAGAGGAAGATCTTGGATCTGCCGCCGCCGCCGAGGCACTTGCAGACGAAGAGGATGCACTCCGTGCTGCGATCCGTGCACAGGAGCGCAAGGCATCGTACGCGCCTGTCAGAGAGCAGGGAAGCGACGCTGATTTTGATCCCGACCTGCTTGCCGCACTGGATCCTGACGATCTTGACGTCACCGACGTTGATACCCGTCCCGATCCCGATGCCTATGAAGATGCGATGCGTCACATCATTGACGGCGCGCCGACCCGTGATATCACCGTGGCAGGTACCGACGCTGATCTGATCACCTTCCTGCGCGCCTCTGCAACACCCCAGGAGCAGCAGAAGAATGCAGAAGCTGCCGATCGCGAATTCCTTGGTATCGGATATCTGTTCTCGGAAGCGGAATACGAAGCCATCATGGCGCAGTATAACGAGGACGGCTCACAGAATCCAGTTTACGATACTGAAACGAGAGCGTTTGAGACAGTGGACGCCGACAATGCTGCCAATACGAAAATTTGATATCGACCGTGACCGCATAAATGCGATATCTTGCGTTTATGCGGTTGCGCGTTCGCGTATCTTGTGTTTCTTGCGGTTTTGATAAACTTTCAGAAAACGGCTGTGTTTGTCTTGACAGAATCCCGTTTTTGTGGTACAATATATTCCGCACGGCAATCGGATTGCAAAAGGACAAATTGGACAGAATCCACAAAATCCCAAACGCGTTTTGTGCACAACGGCGAAAAACCGAAAAAACACAAAATATGAGGAAAACCGCTTGACCGATAACACAAAATATGGTATAATAGGAAGCGCAAAAGCACAAGATACTGCGCTTCCTGTATTTATGTTCCCACTGAGAACACAAGATACGGGACGTGCATCCCACATCATAGATCATCCCAAAAAAGGAGACCCCGCATGAATATCATCAAACGAAGCGGTATTGAAGAAGTTTTCGATATCACAAAGATCATCAATGCGATGACCAAGGCAAACAATGAGGTACCCGAGGTCGAGCGCCTGACCGCACAGGAGATCAGAGACGCGGCAAACGCCGTCGCAGAACAGTGCGAGCAGATGGAACGCGCCGCAAGCGTTGAGGAGATCCAGGATCTCGTCGAAGACCAGATCATGACGCGCGGCAAGTACAACGTCGCACGCAAATATATCACCTACCGCTATACCCGCGCACTCGTCCGCAAGTCCAACACGACCGACGAGCAGATTCTGTCTCTGATCGAGTGCAACAACGAGGAAGTCAAGCAGGAAAATTCCAATAAGAACCCGACCGTCAACTCCGTCCAGCGCGACTATATGGCAGGTGAGGTATCAAAGGACATTACCCGCAGACTCCTTCTCCCCAAAGAAATCGTCGACGCACACGACGAGGGCATTATCCACTTCCACGACGCCGACTACTTTGCGCAGCATATGCACAACTGCGACCTGGTCAACTTAGAGGATATGCTGCAGAACGGTACGGTCATCTCCGATACGCTGCTCGAAAAGCCGCACAGCTTTGCGACCGCCTGCAACATCTCCACGCAGATCATCGCGCAGGTCGCTTCCAACCAGTACGGCGGTCAGTCCATCTCCCTGACACACCTCGCACCGTTCGTGCAGGTTTCCCGTGAGAGCATTCGCCGCAGCGTCGTTGAGGAAATGCGCGACTTTGTCGGTGCCGTTTCCGAGGAAGCGATCGACGAAATCACCGAACGCCGCCTGCGCAAGGAAATTGCCAAGGGCGTGCAGACCATCCAGTATCAGGTCATCACGCTTTTGACGACCAACGGTCAGGCACCGTTCATCACGATCTTCATGTACCTCGGCGAAGCACGCAACGAGCAGGAAAAGCACGACCTTTCCATCATCATCGAGGAAATGCTCATCCAGCGTTATCAGGGCGTCAAGAACGAATCGGGTGTATGGATCACGCCTGCGTTCCCCAAGCTCATTTACGTTCTGGAAGAAGACAACATCACCGAAGACGCACCGTATTACTATCTGACCAAGCTTGCGGCGAAGTGTACCGCAAAGCGCATGGTTCCCGACTACATCTCCGAAAAGAAGATGCTGGAGCTCAAGGTCGATAAGAACGGCAACGGCAACTGCTACACCTGCATGGGCTGCCGCAGCTTCTTAACGCCGTACGTTGACGAAAACGGCAAGCCGAAGTATTACGGACGCTTCAATCAGGGCGTTGTTACGATCAATCTGCCCGACGTTGCACTGTCCTCCGGCGGCGACATCGACAAGTTCTGGAAGATCTTTGAAGAGCGTCTGGAACTGTGCCACAAGGCTTTGATGTGCCGTCACAACCGTCTCAAGGGTACGCTGTCCGACGCGGCGCCGATTCTTTGGCAGTACGGTGCACTCGCAAGACTGAAGAAGGGTGAGCCGATCGATAAGCTCCTCTACGGCGGCTACTCGACCATCTCTCTCGGCTACGCAGGTCTGTATGAATGTGTCAAGTATATGACCGGTAAGAGCCACACCGACCCCGCGGCAACCCCGTTTGCACTGTCCGTCATGCAGTACATGAACGACGCGTGCAAGAAGTGGAAGGCGGAGCATAACATCGACTTCTCCCTCTACGGCACGCCGCTGGAATCCACGACCTATAAGTTCGCAAAGTGCCTGCAGAAGCGCTTCGGCATCGTCGAGGGCATCAACGACAAGTCCTATATCACCAACAGCTACCACATCCACGTCACGGAAGAGATCGATGCATTCGCAAAGCTCGCGTTTGAATCGAAGTTCCAAGCACTGTCTCCCGGCGGTGCAATCTCTTACGTTGAGGTTCCGAATATGCAGAACAACCTCGAGGCCGTCCTCGGTGTCATCCGATTCATCTATGATAATATTATGTATGCCGAGCTGAACACCAAGAGCGACTACTGCCAGGTCTGCGGCTACGACGGAGAAATCGAGATTCAGAAGGACGAGGAAGGCAAGCTCGTCTGGGTATGTCCGAACTGCGGCAATACCGATCAGGCGAAGATGAACGTCGCCCGCCGTACCTGCGGCTACATCGGTACC
>JAZQWK010000209.1:0-3908 GCA_045632325.1 Eubacteriales bacterium | reverse complement strand
ATTGCGGATTTCCTTTCGTTTGGACAAAGAATGGAGTCTATAATATATGGATGAATATAGTATATCACACTTTTATTTCGGTGTCAACTGCGCGGTAGAAAAGATCAGTTTGATGCAGGAAAATCAAGTGCAGGCAAAAGCAGCGGCACTGCTGCAAGAATGTTTCCTGCGGCAGTGCCGTCATTTGTGTTGTTATGCGTTTGCTTCGGGTTCTGCGAAAGTACGAACGGGAGCTGCCTCAACAGCGTCAGCCGCGTCGGACAGGTAATCACCTTCGAACAGCTCGATCAGACCGTTGTCGCACTGGGATGCCAGAGCGGGATCGATCGGGATACGACCGAGGATCGGCAGACCGTATTCTGCTGCAACTGCTTCCAGCTTGGATTCACCGAAAATGTGGATCTTCTTGCCGCAGTCGGGGCAGAGAACGTAGGACATATTCTCGACGATGCCGAGAACGGGGATGTTCATCATCTTTGCCATGCGGACAGCCTTGGCAACGATCATGGAAACGAGTTCCTGCGGGCTGGTGACGATGATAACACCGGACAGCGGCAGGGACTGGAAGACGGTCAGCGGGACGTCGCCCGTTCCGGGAGGCATATCGACGAACATGTAGTCGACTTCATCCCAGCAGACGTCGGACCAGAACTGCTTGACCGTACCGGAGATCAGAGATCCGCGCCAAACAACGGGCGTGGTCTCGTCGTCGAGGAGCAGGTTGACGCTCATGATCTTGGTGCCCATCTTGGAGACGAGTGGGAGCATTGCGCCTTCTTCGTTGCCGAAGATTTCACCCTTAACGCCGAATGCCTTTGGGATGGAAGGACCTGTGACGTCAGCGTCGAGGATGGCGGTCTTATACTCGCGGCGATTCATCTGAACCGTCATGAGCGAGGTGACCATGGACTTACCGACACCGCCCTTACCGGATACGATGCCGATGACTTTTTTGACATTGGAGCCCTTGTTCGCAGGTGCCAGCAGACTTTCGGGCTTGCGGCTCGAGCAGTTGGCACTACAGGTAGAGCAATCATGGGTACAATTTTCAGCCATTGTGAAAAATCATTCCTTTCTTTTATTGATATCCTTTATTATAACCTCTTTGCGGGAGAAAATCAAGTCTTTTCTGTAAATTCGTGGATTTTGATAAAAAATATCACATCCCGGCACGGATTGTGTCATGCGGGGATGTGATTGCGTTTATTCGTTTAGGTAAATCCAAACGCGGGAGTCGATGATTTTGGTGGTTTCCTCCAGCGAGCGGGCATTTCCTTCCCAAAAGGATACTTCTTCCTCGACAATGCTTTTGATGACGGTATCGGTATTGGCGCGCATGTGACAGCGGTCAAAAAATGCCATCAGTGCGTCAATTTCCGCATCGGTCGTCTTAACAACGGTATAAAATTCCTCAGTATTGCCGCGTTCATCCAATTGCGGAATAAATTCTGCGGAGTGTCCTGCTTCCTGCAGATCAATTTCACCTGTCTGATTTGCGGATGCAACCGCAGATGCTGTATATTTATCATAATAAACATAACGGCAGTCCTCAAACGCGGCACGGAGTGCCGATACTGTTACAGGAAGATATTTTTCCAATAGGAGCTCGTCGGTCTGCTGCTCGTTCGCGAGCAAAAACTCCAGAAATTCTGCACAACCTTCCATAACGTCCGTATCCTGCATGACGGCACACGTCAAAAGTGAATCAATTCGCGCACCGCATCCGTCCAGACACGGATATCCGCACAGATTGACGGGCGTGTCACCGAAGATCAGTTTCAGAGCACTGTAGGCTGTGGGGGTATAAAATGCCGTGTTCAGAAACTTCAGCGTACCGTTTTCAAGAGCTGTGGAAACGGTTCCGTTTGTGAGCAGATAGCGAGGGGTCTCGTCAGCGTCCTGTTTAAAAAACAGTTGCCCTGCATAAAAGTCAATCAGTTCAGGGGTGATATTCCGTATATACTGAAGCACTTTATGAAAGGTTTCTGAATGGTAAGTTGAAATTTGATTCTCGAAATCCACAAAATCCAAGAGTGCATTCTGATAGACACTCGTCGGTATCCTGGCGGCAAGAACCTCACCGTATTGTAGGTCATTCATGATGTCAATAAAGGCATCATAGGTCAGATCACCCGCCGTGACGGACGGATTGGCAGCGAGGGTGTCAAGCTGAAACATAAACGGAATTTGATACAGCGCTCCGTTTTGCGCATAACATTCCGAGATCGCTGAAAGCAGCTCGGTTTTCAGCAGGTCATGCAGATCGACGTAGATGTTTTTTTCCGCATGAGCGGCAATGGCTTCTTCTGTCAGAACAAACAGGATGTCGGGATGTCGTTCGTATAACAGAATTTCATTGAGTACTGCCTGTGTCTGTTCTAATACGAGAGGAGAATCGGTCAATATTTCTTTTCGATTTCGAATTTCAACACGGTATCGGGGATTTTCCCGATTGAAGCGTGCAATCATCTCTGTCATCCACGGTGTGGTTACTGTATGAATCGCCTGGATTTCGATGATCTGTCGTTGATCTGCATCCGGTACAGACTCCGTGCGATACAAAACGAGCGCACCGCCGGCACCGATTTCCAAATGTACAAATGTATTCCGATTGGCAATTTTGAAATCCATGACATTGATATAATCGCGTGATGGATTCAATCCGCATTCTCCAAACTCCAGAACCTGTTCGGGCAGTCTGTCGGCATCGAGCAGATATATTCCGTAATCGTCAGCGATATAATTGCGGTTATCCGCGCCGCGGAATCCGCGATTGATGTTGCAAGATTTAGGCAGCCGTATGGAATACGCTTTTATTTCTCCGCTGGATGGATGAATGGAGTCATACATACGCCCGCCGGTAAAGCATGCGGGGAAGACACCGTACCAACCGTCGTTCATCACAAAGAACCCAAGCTCGCCGGGAACCCCACTGTCGGGAATATAGGATTCTCGAAGATTTCGGTCATAACAGTGAATACCGTGCTTTGTTTTCACAAGGATATGCAGCTTCTTTTCACCGTATTCCGTGATTTCTTCTTTTGCATAATAGTATGAGCCGTCCAAGTTTCCGCCGTCCATCGGTTCTGATTGCCGAAGAATCGTGCCGTCCGCATCCAGAATTGCCACGCAGCAGGAAAAGCTGTTCTTGACAAGCTTGTATACGATGACCCATCCGCCGTCCGAGAGCGGATAAGCATATACCACAGTCCCGCCTTCGATTTTTGGAATATTCAGTATGTCCACACGTTCGCCTGTGAGATCAAAAACATGAAGCAGCTGCTCCCCGTCGTTGTTTTTCTGTGCTTGTACATACAGAAGATCGTTGTCGAAATAGAAGACCGTCGAGGTTTTCATGTCCGGATATTTTTCGGTCAGTACAATGCGGTCACTGACCGGTTTTGTGCGGACAGGCGTGAGCGGTGACGTTTCCTCCGTTCGTTCTTCCGTTTCTGCAGACGTTGTATTTATGGAGGATGCTGCGATCGATGTCGCTATGGATGAATCGACGGTATCAGATGCAGTTGAACAATGACAGGAACATAGCGTAATGACCATTGCAAACAGCAAACACAGCAGTCGTTTCATGTTGGCAATCTCCTAAAACATCGAAATTTTACCGGGGCTTTTCAATTCTGCGCATTGGAAAATATTATATTTTCCCCCGTTTTTTTGTTAATTATATCACATCTATTCTGTAAAAACAACACATATCCATCGAATATCCAAAAGGCAATACGATTTTGGCGGTATAACCAAAAGTCCTGTTTGGGTTTTGTGCAGAAACACCAAACTCATACTGCGTCCTAAGTGGTTATTTGTCACAGAAATTTGAAAAACCTATTTACAACGTGCGGAAATTGTGGTATAATATCAAAGGATATGCGAGTAGAATTTGCATATACCGC
>JAZQWK010000208.1:0-1989 GCA_045632325.1 Eubacteriales bacterium | reverse complement strand
ATGTCGGGCTTGGAGTTGCGGTCGTTGGTCTGTGCGGCTGCCTCAACGGACAGAACGGCAACGTCGGAGACGGCGATCTTGTCGCGGCAGAACGCTTCCTTTTCTTCGACTTCCTTGTACGCCGCACCGATCAGATCGTAGGTAGACAGGTTCATTTCACCCGACGGATGCATCTGGTCGCCGATGGAGCATTTTGCGCCGAGCGCGATGGAGAGCGCTGCTTCGTAGCGGAGCGCATTGGGATGCTTGAAGCCGCCGAACTCACCCCACGTCGTGTGGAACTTGCCCGTCATGCCGAGGTATTCCATGCCGAGATTGCGTACGTACGCCGCGCTCATCGGGAAGTGGTCGTAGCCCCAGCCGCCCGTCGGCAGGGATTCCAGCTCCAGATGCGTGTCAAAGTCGGCGATGTCGCGTCTGCCGCGCGTGATGTTGCCGGCATTGTGGAAGATGAAGGTTTCTGCGTTATACTTGCGAACGGCACGTTCACAGCGGCGCGCGTATTCTGCGTAGACCATCTCGCCGTGCTTGGCAACGTCTGCGGGATTGTGCGGATCCATGCCTTTTTCGCGCATGGACTTGATACAGCTCTGGCAGTAGCAGGAACGGGCGGCGGAGATGTCGAGGAAGATGCCGACGGGGTTGTAGCGTTCCATGACTTCTTCGATCTGCGCTTCCAGCTGATCCATGTACGGCGTGTTGTAGCAGAACAGCTTATAGCCCGCGTGGGTCAGAAAGTCGGGGCCTGCGTTCGGCGTGAAGCGGACGAGCCATTCGGGATGGAGGTTCGCTTCCTTTTCGTCAAAGCCTGCGGAAATGTAGACGGGCGCATTGACGCCGAGCTCTTTACATACCGCAAGCTGCTCACCGAGCAGGTCAAACTTCAGACCGGGATGGATGGTATTTGCCTTGGTCGGATGGTAGGAATAGCCGTGGTGGCACTTGGAGAACACGGTGATGGAGTTGACGTGACCGCGCTTCAGTGCCTCGGCAAACTGCTCACGGGAGAAGCCCTCACCTACGGAGGGAATGGCGGGGGAGGTGTGGAAGTCCAGGTGTACCTGGCGGTAAGGGATGTTTTTTGCTTTCATTGGAGTCTTTTCCTTTCGGTTTTATTTTAAGTTGATTGGATATTTTGAATATACGTGTTTGTGCTCTTGACAAAATGCGGGAATGTCGGTATAATTAAGAGGAAATAAGATGTACATCGGAGGGAATTTAAACCATGCAGAACGTCACGCAATACATTGATGACATGATCGCCGATCTTCGTTCCTCATTCGGTACGCGGCTCTTATACGTCGGTTTGCAGGGCAGTTACCTGCGCGGAGAGGCACACGACGGCTCCGATCTCGACCTGATGGTCGTGATTGATGGGTTTGGCAAAGATGATCTTGACCTTTACCGTGCGTGACTTGCAAGACGCGGTGACGGTATCCCGTCCTGCGGATTTCTCTGCGGCAGGGAAGATCTTTCTGCGTGGAATCCGCTGGAAATCCACCATCTGCGGCACAGCACACGCGATCTGTTCGGATCACTCGATGCGCTTCTGCCGACGGCAACGATGGAAGATCATCGCCGCTTCGTACAGCTGTCGCTCGGCAATCTCTATCACGCGCTGTGTCACCGGTATGTACACGGCGCGCAGCAGGGAAGAGCAGATGCACTCGGCAGTCACGAAAAAGAGATGTTTTTCATTTTGCAGGACCTGCATTATCTGCGGACGGGTGATTTTCCGCCGACGAGAATGGCACTTTTCAAGGCACTTCCGCCGCAAGACCGTGCGATATGGGATGCGGTGAAGGATGCACGCGATAATCCGGATGACAGCGATGATAACGCGGCATTTTCTGCCGTATTTTCGTGGTGTCAGAAGGTTTTGGGGGAAATCAGCGAAAAAAGAATGTAATTTGACGGGGTATTTATAAATCCCGCGAGAATTATTTGAAAATAAATGATTTTCGGCAGAATTATTAAATGGTGTTTGCG
>JAZQWK010000207.1:0-2388 GCA_045632325.1 Eubacteriales bacterium | reverse complement strand
CACGGGCGATTCGTGAATCGCCCCTACAAATATTCGACGAAGGGAAATCTGTCTCATGCCCCAAAAACAAAAACTCCTCATCATCGGCATTACGATGCAGCCGGCGGGAACGGAAAAATCGTTCCTTTCCTTTGCATCCTGCCTTGATTACGAAAAATACGACGTGACCCTCCTGCTGGCAAAGAAAGAGGGATTGTTCCTGCCGATGATTCCGAAGCAAATCCGCGTCATCGAAATGGAGGACTACGCCGAGATGTTCACGCTCCACGGCGGCAACGCCATGCGCGTGATCTGGAACTCGATGGTAAAAAAGAATCCTGCGGTACTCTTTGACATCCTGCCGTTTGCTGCAAAAATCGCACTGCGTATCGGTAACCGCGCCGATCTGACGATGGGCATGTGGTGTAAGCTTGAAAAGCGGTTTCCCGATTTACAGGAAGAATTTGACGTTGCCGTCGCGTATTGGGGCGACAAGACGATGTTCTATATGCTTGACCACGTCCGCGCAAAGAAGAAAATCGCGTGGCTGCACTTTGACTACACCAAGCCGATGCGGGACGATACCCTCTACGAACCCGCCTTTGCCGCGTGTGATTACACGGTCACCGTGTCAGGACCGATCGAGGCATCGATGAAGGCGCATTTCCCGCACCTGGCCGACAAAATCGTCTGCATGGAAAATATCAACGACCCGCGCCTGATCTGGGATCTGGCACTCCGCGGCGAGACATTCCCCGATGCCCATTTCAAGGGCAAGCGCATTTTGACAGTTGGACGCATTGCCGAGCAAAAGGGCTACGATATGGCGGTTGAGGTGCTGGCGCGTCTGCGCAAAGACGGTTATGACGTGCGCTGGTACGTGATCGGCTCGGGAACGAGGGAGGACGAGGAAGCGCTCAAGCTGAAAGCGATCGATTACAACGTCGCGGATATGCTGATTCTGCTTGGCAACACGACCAATCCCTACACCTATATGCGCGACTGTGATATTTATGCACAACCGTCCCGTCATGAAGGAAAGCCGATCGCCGTCGAGGAAGCAAAGATTCTTTACAAACCCATCCTCGCAACGGAATACCTTTCTGCAAGGGAACAGCTCTCAGACGGTGCGCTCGGCGAGATCTGCGAGATTTCCGTCGATGGAATCTACGAGGGGCTGAAAAAGATGCTTGACAATCCGTTTCTCTGTGAGTGCTATTCCGACCGTCTCACCGAGATCACGGCAGGCAATACCGAGGAGATGCGCATCTTTGAACGTCTGATCAACGAAAATGCATAAAATGTATGTATATACGCAGAATATGCAATTAAATACAATTTATTGTGAATAAAAATGCGAAAAGACCTTGACAAATCGGGTGGAATCGTGTATAATATACGCATATTCTTTTTTTCAAAACAATACCTGTAAATGGAGTAACCCATGACGAAGATTTTCATTGACGGCAGTGCCGGAACGACCGGTCTGCGCATTTACGAACGCATCGGACACAGAGCGGATCTGGAACTCATCCGTCTGCCCGAAGAATTGAGAAAAGACCCCGCGGCACGCAAAGAAGCGCTCTTTGCATCCGATATCGCGTTCCTCTGTCTGCCGGACGCGGCGGCAATCGAAGCGGTTGCGCTTGCAGAAGGCTCGAATACCAAGATCATCGATACCTCGACCGCACACCGTTGTGCACCCGGCTGGGTTTACGGTTTTCCGGAGATCGGCGGAAGACGAGAAGCGATCGCTTCTTCCAGCCGTATCGCAAACCCCGGCTGTCACGCAAGCGGCTTTATCGCGCTCGTTGCACCGCTGGTATCTGCAGGTCTTTTGGATGCGGATACCGTGCTCTCCTGCTTCTCTCTGACAGGCTACTCCGGCGGCGGTAAGTCGATGATTGCCGACTATGAAAATCCCGAACGCGACGTACTCCTCGGCGCACCGAGACAGTACGGACTGACCCAAAAGCACAAGCATTTGCCTGAAATGGCGGCGGTTACCGGCATGAAGCACGACCCGCTGTTCTGCCCGATCGTCGGCGATTTCTACGCAGGCATGGAAGTGACTGTGCCGCTGGCAAAGTCCCAGCTCAAGGGTACACCCGATGACATCCGTGCGCTGTACCGTGAGACCTATGCAACCGGTCTTGTTCGTTATTCCGAAGATACTGCGGAAGGCGCGTTCCTCTCCGCCGCGAAATTTGCCGGCAGAGACGATATGGAAGTCCGCGTCGAGGGCAATGACGAACGCATCCTGCTCGTCGCCCGTTACGACAACCTCGGCAAAGGCGCTTCCGGTGCGGCCATTCAGAATATGAACATTCTGCTCGGCTGCGACGATGCAGAAGGGTTGGTTGTTAACTGATCTTTCTTGTAGGGGCGATTCACGAATCGCCCGCTCAA
>JAZQWK010000206.1:0-2652 GCA_045632325.1 Eubacteriales bacterium | reverse complement strand
GGTGCATTCGCCCATGAAGTTCGCACGGAGGTCTTCGATGATGTCTTCACGAACGCCCTGTGCAACACCGACGGTGTGCTCTGCTGCCCAGGTCTTCTCACCCTGCTGTTCCTCAAACTTTGCTGCCGGTGCCTTGCACTGCGGGCACTTTTCGGGAGCTGCTTCACCTTCATGGATATAACCGCAAACCTTGCAAACGAACTTTTTCATAGTAGTAATCTCCTTGTTTTCTGATTGATTTTTGTTTTGAATTTGAGTCAGATTTTGAATTTCTTTGTTGTGGATGCCTCGGACACGATCGATCATGTCCTGTGGGGTCATGTCTGCCGCTTCGCCGATGCTGATGGAGGATAGCTTTTTGTGCAGTTCATCGTTCAGCGTTTCGAACATACAGTGGAAGACACATCTGGAACAATCGGTCACTCGCTCACAGGAGTAACCACCGCAGAGACAGGTGCTGATGAGCAGCGGTCCTTCGATCGCTTCGATGATCTCCGCGATGGAGATATCGCCTGCCGGTCTTGAGAGGTAGTAACCTCCGCCGGCGCCGAGCTTGGATGCTACCAAACCTGCTTCCAGAAGCTTGCCGAGGATTTTCAGGGTAAACCGTCTGGTGACGACGATGGATTCCGCGATGGAAGCCGCGTCGGTCAGTTCATCGTTTACCGCCAAGGTGTACATTATGCGTATAGCATAATCCGCCTCGCGTGTTAAACGCATCGGTGGACACATCCTTTCTTTATGTGGTTGTCCGTACCGTTCGGGCTTTCGTTTTTGTCCTTTCCCTTGGTACGGTTATATTATACACCATAATCTTCGATTTGTCAATAGGTTTTGAAAATATTTTTCACTTTTTTGGTGTACTTTATTTGGAAATAAGAAAAACCCTTGAAAATACAGGGTTTTTCAGCAAAAAGAATTTTCAGATTTTCGGTTTTTCCGCTCTCGTCGCATAATATTGCGGCACGTATTCGCGCAAAACGCCGCAACCATCCCTGTCTCGGTCCTCATATAAATCCCGCAGAACGAATCCCGCTTTGAGCTGACCGCCGATCTGTTCCTCCAGCGAATGGCTGAACTGCACACCGTCCTCCGCTGAGATGCTTTCAAATTCCTCGCGCGGCAGCTTCAGCGGATTGTACGGCAGACGGTTGACGACGACAAGCGGCTCCTCGTCCTGCGCAAACAGGAAGTTCATGCCGTTGTCAAGTCCCGCCAGCAGCACCCCGCCGGGCTTGAGAATCCGATAGCACTCATTCCAAACGTGCTGTACGTCCTCAATATAGCAATTGGACACGGGATGGAAGATGATATCAAACGTATCGTCCGCAAACGGCAGACGCTCCGTCATGTCCCCGCGAATGATCTCGATGTCATATCCTTCCCGTTCCGCCACCATGCGGTCAGAGCCGAGCTGTCGCTCCGAGTAGTCAAACAGCGTACACGCCGCTCCCATCTTTGCAAAGATCGGCATCTGCTGTCCACCGCCCGATGCTAGTCCGAGCAGCTTTTTTCCGCGCAGATCGCCAAACCATGCGTGCGGCACCGCAACACACGGCGTTAAATAGACGATATAATTGTCCGCTGTCGCCGCAGCGTATTCCTCGTGGCTGATCGGGCGCGTCCACGTCATGCCCTCTTCCGACCACTTGTCCCACGTTTTTGCGTTGACGTCTGTATATTTCAATACGATCACTCCCATACATTGTTTTTATCAGTATATCATATTCACACTCGTCCGTCAAGGGATTCTTTGTTTCCAAACGAAATTTCCCGAATATGAGAAAAAACCGATGCATCCGTACAAAGATACATCGGTTTTCTTTTGTTGAAACAATTTGGCAGTCGGCAGATTATTCTGCTGCGAAAACGCTGACGCGCTTCTTGTTGCCTGCGATGCGGTCGAACTTGACAACACCGTCGATCAGTGCGAACAGGGTGTCATCCTTACCGATACCGACACCTGCACCGGGATGAACGTTGGTACCTCTCTGTCTGACGATAATGTTGCCTGCGACAACAGACTGACCGTCAGCCTTCTTGACACCAAGTCTCTGCGCATTGGAGTCACGGCCGTTCTTGGTAGAACCGACACCTTTCTTATGAGCAAAGAACTGTAAGCTCAGCTTTAACATGGCTATTACCTCCACATGTAATTTTTGATGTTAACAAAACAGATTTGACAGATACAGACAATTTCGTATTAGTGATAAGCACGCTCTTCGACGTCGACATCCAGATAGTCGTAATAATCCTCGAGCATATCATTTAACTGTAAATAATAGCCGTAGATCAGACCGTGGGATGCATACTGCTGCTTTTCATCGGGATTGGTTCCGAGCGCCGCCTTACATTTCACTGTAATATCGGTCGTCTTTTCGTCAATCTTGTAATCCACGTCTGCCGCATACGCGACCTCCAGTGTATTGATGACAAGCATCGTCATCGCCGACAGTGCCGCACACAGAACGTCATGTCCTGCGCTTGCAAAGCCTGCATGTCCCGTTTCACGGAAGCCGTAAAACGCGCCGTTCTGCTTATAAAATACGATTTTGGTCATGAAGTCTTAACCTTCGATCTTTTCGATCTGGATCTTGGTGTAAGGCTGTCTGTGACCGATCTTCTTCTTTTCGTTCTTCTTAGCTTTGTACT
>JAZQWK010000205.1:0-5442 GCA_045632325.1 Eubacteriales bacterium | reverse complement strand
TCGCGGTGATAGTCTTCGGTATTCTCTCGGTCGTCGCCGTTGATTTTCAAAAATACGGGGAAATCGTCGCCGCAGGTCTGCTTAACCGCCTCAAAGCAGTCTCGGATGATGCGGAAGCGGTTTTCCGCATTGCCGCCGAAGCAGTCTGCGCGATGGTTGATCTCGGGATAGAAGCACTGCGACAGCAGATACAGATGCGCACCGTGCAGCTCAACGCCCGCAAATCCCGCATCCTTTGCACGCCTTGCGGCATCGCCAAACGCCTTTGCGACGGTGCGGAAATCGTCTGCCGTCATGGTATCAGCGGTGAACACGGGCAGACCGCCGTTATTGCCCTCTGCTTTGTAACCGCCGTGTCCGAGCTGTGCGACAACGGGGGTACCGTGCGCCGATGCCAGTGCGGCGAGCTTGGCGGCTTCTGCGAGATGCTCGTCTGACCACAGCGCGTTCTGATAAGGGTTTGCGTGTCCTGTCGGATGGACGCAGGTGTGTGCGGTCAGGATCATGCCGAGTCTCTTGTCGGAAAGCTCCTGGTAAACCTCAAATTCATACGGATGGACAAAGCCGCCCGGGGTTGCGCAGAACAGCTCGGTTGACGCGCGGACAACGCGTCCGGGCAGGGTGATATTGCGCAGCTTGAGCGGTGCGTGAAGGTTGTATTTCATACGGCAACTCCTTTTGGTCGATTTTCATCTGAACATAGTATATCGGATTTTGGAAAGAATTGCAACGGTTATTTTGTAAATAATCCGTGATTTTCCGTATTTTTTGTTTATACGAAATTACCAAAATTTGGAGCAGCAGGAAACGAATTGCGCAAAATCTATTGACAAATTCGCAAAAATGGTGTATCATATATTATGGTAAGCAGAATGCTTCCATTTTTCAAAGCTATCGGTTAGCATAGGCTAATTCGAGCACGATACAGGAGGAACGATCCATGAATTTACGCAATGCAGAGATCGGAAAAGAATATATCATCCGTGAAATCGTCACCGACGACGAGGAAATGGACGCCTTTTTATTCTCGCTTGGCTGTTACAGCGGAGAACCGATTACGGTCATTTCCCATCTGAAGGGCGGTTGTCTCGTTACCATCAAGGACGCAAGATATACCATGGATACCCAGCTGGCACAAGCCATTCAGCTGAAAGCATAAAAGTAATCCCCATTACTTTTTTTACCCACGAGTTAGCAAATGCTAACAGAAAAAGAAAGGAACGAACATGAAAGATATCATTGTGATTGTGATCCTTGCCATCATCGTTTTACTGGCGGCAGGATATATTTACAAAGCAAAGAAAAGCGGGAAAAAGTGCATCGGCTGCTCCGGAGGCGGAAAATGCGATGCCTGTTCCGGCTGCGGCGACGTTGTCTTTGAGCGTCGTGAAAAAGACGATTCGGATGCATAAGTGAAAACGGATGCTGTCAGATTGGCGGTATCCGTTTTTTCGCCAAAAATGATTCTGAAAAATTTCGTCGGATGTCTTGCAATTTTGAGAAAATGCGTGTATAATGTTGTTAATCAAATTTTTCAGAGAGGATAAAACTTATGATCTTATCGACACAGACCGACGTCATTTTCCGTGTGTTCGGCGAAGAAGAGGGCATCCGCCTGTTCGCGGAAGCGGGATTTGACGCCATTGACTATTCGATGTTTCCGATGAGCGCGGATGACTGTCATCTCAATACCGGTGACGTCGTTGCGCACGCAAAGCATCTGCGTTCTGTTGCAGACAGCTACGGCATCAAGTTCAATCAGGCACACGCGCCGTTTCCGTGCTGGAGAGCGGGAGACGAGGCGTATAACGCCAAGATGCCCGACCGCATCGTTCGCGCCGTTATGATTGCAGGCACGCTCGGTGCCAATTCCGTTGTCGTGCATCCGATCGCCTATCCGGGAGGCGGAGAACCGCAGAAGGAATTCAACATCAACTACTACCGTACGCTGGAACCCATTGCGCTCGAATACGGCACGAAGATCGCGCTGGAAAACATGTGGGGTCACGACAACCGCCGCGGTTATATCGTCCCCAACGTCTGCTCGTTTGGTGCTGATCTTGCAGACTATTACGATACGCTCGGCAATCCCGACGCATTCACCGTCTGTCTTGACCTCGGTCACTGCGGTCTGGTCGGCGAAGAACCCGACGATGCCATCCGTGCGCTCGGCGGCAAGCGTCTCGGTGCGCTTCATGTGCATGACAACGACTACAAGCACGACTCCCACGTGATTCCGTACACGTTTGGCTGTACCATGAACTGGGATAAGATCACAAAGGCACTCGGCGAGATCGACTATCAGGGTGAATTTACATACGAAGCCGACAATTTCCTTGCCCGTATTGACCGCGCGGCACTTCCCGCAGCACTGTCCTATATGGAAAAGCTCGGACGTGTTCTGATCGGAAAAATTGATGCGGCAAGACCGAATAAAGCATAAAGGAGAACATGATCATGAAGAAGCTTGGACTGCAGTTATACACTGTCCGCAATACGATGGATACCGCTGAAAACATCCGCGAAACCCTCCGCCGTCTGAAAGCCATGGGCTACGATGAAGCCCAGACCGCAGGCTGTCCGATTCCGTACGAGCAGTTCGGTCAGATCGCAAAAGAAGAGGGCATTGCTATCATCGGTACGCACGAGGGCTGGAATCAGGTCTACGACGCACCCGTCGAAACCGTCGTTGCCAACCACCGTGCGCTCGGCACAACCAACGTCGGTATCGGCGCGTACTATTTCCATTCCGAGGAAGAAATCTATACCTTCTGTGAGCAGGCAAACGAGCTTGGTGCACGTCTGAAGCCCTACGGTATGAAGTTTACCTATCACAATCACTCCTTTGAGTTCCGTCGCTGGGGCAATGACGGCAAGACCGCCATGGATGTCCTCGCAGAGCGTCTTGACCCCGAAACCGTTTCGTTCGTGCTTGACACCTATTGGGTTCAGCACGGCGGCGGTGATGTCCGTGCATGGATTGAACGCCTTGCAGGTCGCATCGACATTCTGCATCTGAAGGATATGGGTGTCAACGAAAACGGTCCGTTCATCACCGAATGCGGTAACGGTAACATCAACTTCGACGGCATCATTCCGTTGGCAGAAGCATGCGGCGTCAAGCACTTCTGCGTTGAACAGGACATCTGGCCGGGCGATGCGATGGATTCCGCGGCGTTCTCGGCAAATTATCTGAAGAAGTATCTGAATTGAGCGATAATTTCATAATAGAAGCAAACCGCATGGCGTACCTTAAATTGGTATTCCATGCGGTTGTTGTTTATTTCATCTTCAAAATCTCTGCATGACAGGAAAGACACGTTTCCGTTCCCGCGGGATTGTCCATGCCGCACAGCACACAGACCGCGGGAGGTACCTCGCCGTCACGGTGCACGATGAACGGAACGTAGGTGCCGCGCAGATAGACAACGCGGTCGCCGACGTGGTACAACTGTGGAGAAATCATATTGCGGTTGATGATTACTTTGTTGAGATTACAGTCAATCGTTTTGCTGACCATGCCGCCGTTTGGCTTCTGAATATACAGCTCTACCTCATACCACCGTCTGCTTTCTCCACTATGCAGACCGACACCTTTGGGTGCATAGCGCGGATGGTCTTCCATGCTGATAATGATCCCTTCCCATGATAAATCAAACAGGAACCGAAACAGACCGATGCGGAGCGGCACAATCAGAGAAAGCAGAATCCATAAACCGATCGCAGTAACGATACCGAAATTTTCAAGTGTGTAATCATAAAAAACGATCAGTTCAAATACCGCGACAAGGATGAGCCAGAGTACGGACGGAATGAGGAAATTTCGGAGTTTTCTGCGGCGGTAGGCGCGGATATCGGGATTGGTGACGTTCATGCGGATGCTCCTTATTTTGTGGTCGGTGATGGTTCAGCTTTCGGATTCTGCTGTGCTGCGACGAAACACACAATAAATATCAACCGTTCCGCCGCAGCTGTAATCACCTGTTTTGTATTCAGAAATCAAATAGTCTGTGCCTTTGTGTTCGCGGTATTCGTAATGTTCGGCAAAATGGTCGTAGTCATTGAGAAAATATCCGTTTGTGTAATGGTGTTCCATCTCTACATGTCCGACGGAACTTCTCATGCGCATGAACAAAGCACCGTCTTCTGTGCATCGGATACGGTCAAACATCCCTCTCATACGAGTGGACGGCTGTCGGCGCGGATCGAAATCTTCCGGCTTATAGACGAACGTATAAACATCCCATGTACCAACCAGTCGCGGATCGGGAACAAACGGAAGATCGGTTTTGTCATGAAACAAACGCGTCTCAATCTTATCGTATCTGCGTGAATCGGTTTTTCTGTAGATGCGAACGGTTTCTTTGGCATCGGGAACGGTGATCGCTTCAGTCATCCAGAACAGCCGCAGATAGGTTTGTCCGTTGTATTCAAAGATTTCATAAGGATTTGGAATCAGCAAATTGGTGGAATCATGCGTATGATAGAAAATACCGCGGCTCCAGAAATAGAACCAAACCTCCTCACCTCCCGGCAGGAAAAACAGAACAGGAGCAGCGTTATTGTCCTGCAAGAGATGATCTTCCCCTGTGAATTCTTCGTTTGTCGGCAGATAGCCGCAGTAATCCCACCGTCCGATGACATCGGGATCGTCCTCAAATTGGCTTTTGACTTTCTGCAAGGTTTCTTTTGACAGTGCCAGAATATCCTGACCGCACAGCGCATGAATGGTTCTGATCTGATCCTTTTCATAGTGGATATGATGTTCGATTTCACGTTTTTTCCGACCGATCATGACCCGGCGAACCTGAATCGATTCGTTCATATAAGTACGGATTTCCTCCAACGAAAACCCGAGGTCTTTCAGCGTCAGGATCGTCTCCACATCCTTTTTCTGCTCCGGATGGTAATACCGATATCCGGACGACGGATCGGTTTCACGGGGACAAAGGATGCTGCATTTATCATAATACCGCAGCGTATGCACGGTAACGCCGCAGAGTTTTGCAAATTCGTTGATTTTCAGCATGTTGTTCACTCCTTTGTCTGTATTATAACATTAGAGTTCACTCAAAAGTCAATAGGTTTTGAGCGATTTTTGAAAACCAAACCCACACGGTGTGTCTGCCATGTGGGTTTGATCGTTTATTCGTCTTTGAGAATCTTCTCCATCTTCTCGGCATCATATACAAACGTGCCGAACAGAGCCTTGTTGATGGCAATGTCATCGCCCATGACGTGATATTCCGCGGACATTTCTGCCATCGGACGGCAGAAGCGTTTGTGCTCGTTTTTGCCGGTTTTGCCGACAAGCACGGCTTCAATCTGCGGATCAAAGTAGCAGTCCACGCCGCCGACGGTGATCATCGACGTCATGTGCGGCGCATAGGTGGTGCCCGAGAGGGAATTGACATACAGCGGAATGGCAGGCAGACCGAGCGC
>JAZQWK010000204.1:0-3179 GCA_045632325.1 Eubacteriales bacterium | reverse complement strand
ATCCCTCGCTTGCGACTCTCATATTATACCACCCTTTCCTCTTTTTGTCAATACCTTTTTGCAATATTTTTCGATTTTTTGGTTTATTTCGGGCAAATCCTTCGTTTTTCTTGAATTTCAAAGAATTTGCCCGATTGATATGCAGTTATTTTTCTCTCACATAATTTCCGAACGCGGTCAGACTGACCAGCCCGGGCGTAATTCCCTCGGGAGCACCGACGATCCGCAAACGTACACCGTATGCCAAAGCGTCCTCCGTTTCACGGTAGTCCACACAAAGATCGTCGCGGTTCTCCGACGCATCGATCAGCACCTTCCACACCGCAAGATCAGACGACGGTGCATATTCCACGACGTATCGGAACGGACCCGGGAATACAGCCTCCAGCGTTTCCATGCCGATATCACGCCAGATCAGCCGCACCGCACGAATGTGATACCGAGTTCCGTCTCCCAGTCGCCAAGTAATCATCGGTTCGGGATCTGCATCATCCGGCTGCCACCACGAAAGCACGCTGTCGTCACACGCGTAGATAGCATCCCTGCCCGGTGCCGCACTGCTCGCCCACGGACGCTGCAAAAACGTCAACGGAAGCCAGCCTGCGTCGTTCCCGTTTTCGGGATGCGGCAATACGCCCGGTGCATACTGCGGCGTTTCGGTTGTATTGGGACAGTACAGTTCCCCGTTTTCATCGATGCCGACGGGATCCATACTGATGCGCCGCTCGTACATATGATTATAACAGAAAATATTGGTATAAAACGTCCAGAGCGTCCCGTTCGGTCCATCCACAAGACAACCGTGTCCCGCACCGCGCACAAGACCCGTTCGCTTTTCCGTAAACGGATCATGATGCTCCTGCGGACGGAAGCCTGACAACGGACCTTCATCGGAATACAGGATTCCGTTTGTGTAAGCGCCGAATTCCGTACCGCACGCGGCGTACAGCATATAATAACGCTCACCGATTTTCTTCATCCACGGACCTTCCACCCATCCGATGCGTCCGTTCTGATGATATTCACCGAGGCGCTGCCACTCCAGCTCAGGATTGAAGCAGTTGATCTCCACAGGCTCGTGCAGCATTTGCCACGGCTTGTCGGGATCGAGTTCAGCACCGACCGTACAGGTAAAATATTCCACATCGGCTTCTCCCGCCGATTTCCCGCCGTGCCAGTAAAAATACAAGCGATCTCCGTCCGCGAGATAGCATCCGTCCGCAGGCGCGATGCGGTTTCCGTGACAATCCGTCATATGTCCGCACAGCACAAACGGTCCTGTCGGTTCATCGGAAACGTAGACCTCCGACATACTATGACCGCTCAAATACCATTTTCCGCGGAACTGTACGACCGCAGGACTGTAGCGCAGATGCGGAACACCGATATCAACATACTTCCAATGCACGAAATCTTCCGTTATATAAGCAACGGAATAACTCGGATACAAAATCCATTTTCCGTCGTGATAGACAACGCTCGGATCCGAAATCGAGCGATAGTCACGAAACGCACGCGGATCAGCCCGCGTCAGATCGGTATCGAGCCATCTGCCGCTGGGAACGTCGGGAATCGAAAGCGGATTGCAGTAAGTATTCATGATCGTTAATCTCCCTCTCATCAATCGCTGTTTCGTTTATCATATCACAATACCGTCGGTTTGTCAATACAATCCGTAATCGGAATTTTTTGTCACTCCCGTATGATTTTTTCAAAAAGATATAGACAATCGCCCGAAAATCTGATACAATAAAGCCAAACAATTCACAGGAGGCAAACTATGCTTTACAAAAAGAATCAATCAGAGACTCTGACCAAGGAACTGTTTGAAAATCCGACGGCGGAATACCGCTGCACACCGTTCTGGGCGTGGAATACGACGCTTGAGCAGGATCATCTGAACCGTGAAATCGACGCCATGAAGGAAATGGGCATGGGCGGTTTCCATATGCACTCCCGTACCGGTATGGCGACCCCGTATCTGACCGAGGAATTTATGGATCGCGTCCGCGGATGCGTGGAAAAAGCCAAGGAAGAAAATATGCTTGCATGGCTTTACGACGAGGACCGCTGGCCGTCCGGTGCCGCAGGCGGTATCGTCACCAAGAATTACCGTTATCGCGCACGCCATCTCCGCGTCACCCCGACACCGATTGCCGATGCCGTTGATTTCGAAACCGCACTTGATACGGGCAAACCGACGCTGATCGCTGTATATGACATCGTTCTCGATACCAACGGATTCCTTTCCTCCAATACCACGATCGGCGCAGACGATACAGCCAATGGCACCAAGTGGTACGCGTATCTGATGACCGCCGGCAATGATCCGTGGTACAACGGTCAATCTTACGTCGATACCCTCTCCAAGGAAGCGATCGACGAATTCATTCACGTCACGCACGATGCCTATGCCGACGCTGTCGGTGATGAATTCGACGGTGTCGTTCCCGCCATCTTCACGGACGAGCCGCAGTTCTCCCGCAAGCAGACACTCAATTTCGCAACCGATCTGCGCAGCGTCACACTCCCCTGGACACCTGATCTGCCCAAATCCTTTGCCGAAAAATACAACTACGATCTCCTCCCGTTCATTCCCGAGCTGTTCTGGGATCTGCCGAACGGTAAAATTTCCGTCGCACGTTACCATTACCACGACCACGTCTGCGACCGCTTCACCGAAGCGTTTGCCGACAACTGCGGTCAGTGGTGTATCGATCACGGCATCGATATGACCGGTCATATGATGGAAGAGCCGACGCTTCTTTCCCAGACCTCCGCGCTCGGTGAGGCCATGCGCTCTTACCGCAAGTTCGGTCTGCCCGGTATCGATATGCTCTGCAACCGCGTCGAGCTGTCCACCGCCAAGCAGGCACAGTCCGCCGTTCACCAGTACGGACGCGAAGGCGTTCTCTCCGAGCTGTACGGCGTTACCGACTGGGACTTCGATTTCCGCGGTCATAAGTTCCAGGGCGACTGGCAGGCTGCCCTCGGTGTCACCATCCGCGTTCCGCACCTGTACTGGGTCTCCATGGAAGGTGAGGCAAAGCGCGACTATCCTGCATCCATCGGTCATCAGTCCCCGTGGTATCAGGAATATTCCTACGTTGAAGACCATTTCGCCCGCGTCAACACCGCACTGACCCGCGGTAAGCCCGTAGTCAACGTCGGCGTTATCC
>JAZQWK010000203.1:0-8348 GCA_045632325.1 Eubacteriales bacterium | reverse complement strand
GACCTTCGGCGCACCGGACACCATATCGTCCGTAATGCCCGTCAGTTTCGTGATATCTTCGGGAATCGGACATTCGGGATCGACGAACGTATTGAAGCGGTCAAGCACCTCGCCGTTTTTGATGCGGACGGCACCGATTTCGGTGATCTTATCCTTCAGATTGGACAGACCCGTCGTTTCGATATCGAAAACGATCGATTCATCCTCAAAGCGACCGTTGCCCGCACCGAACAGTGCCTTTGCCGTATCGTCGACAAAATACGCTTCCATACCGTAGATGACCTTCAGATCGGTCTTCTCTGCGGCAAGCATCATTTCGGGGAACGACTGCACGTTGCCATGGTCGGTTACCGCAACCGCGGGCATACCGAAGCGCAAAGCCGTTTTGACAAGGATATCGGGCGGAATCGCCGCATCGAGTGCGGACATATTGGTATGACAGTGCAGCTCGACGCGCTTGGTCTCTGCATTGTCCATACGTTCAAAATAGCCGATCTTCATAATGTCGTTCGGCGTCATTGAAAGCTCACCGTCGAACTTGTCGGTACGCAGATTGCCGCGCACTGCAAGCGCGACGTTATAATAAAGCACGTCCGCCGTGCCGCGCTTGACTTTTTTCTTCTTTTCGGTCAGTGCTTTGACAAGCGGCTTTCCTTCGTCAACGGGCAGGACGAGCTTCATCGTAAACGAAGCATCCTGGTCGGTGATAAACAGCGTAATGATCGTCTTGTCGCCGTTTCGGGTCTCCTTGCTTTCGACACCCGACAACAGACCCAGTGCCTGCACACCGCGCTTCTGCTGTGTCATATGACGGATCGGCGTCGGCGAATCGATCTCGAACGGCTCACCGAAGATACATTCGGGAGACGAGGTATCAAACGTCATATTGCCAATCTTCCAGACAGTCTCCTCGGGATGGTCAAAGACGAGATCGTGTTTGTCAAGCGTGTTGACGATTGGAAGCACGGGATTGTTTGCTTCTTCCTCTGCTTCCGCCTGCTTCTTTGCCGCCTGTGCCTGTGCCGCACGGGCTTCGGCTTCCTTTGCGAGGGAGGCGATGTACTCGGCGTTGGCACGTTCAAACGCGGAATAGTCGTTTACGTATCCTTCGGGACGGCATACCTCGACCTGCAGACGCACGCCGAACTCTCTTGCGACGATATCGGCGAGAATATCGGGCGTTTTTGCGCTGACGACCAAATCGATACCGCCGTCGGAAAACGGGATCTCAAGAATGAGCGACGTTTCGTTCAGCGTCCGCAGACGGTAAGAATCAAAGAATCCGCGTGTGACCGCACCCTCTCGCATCAGCTCCATGATCAGCTGCGGAACGTATTCCGCCGTCAGCGCTTCTCTCGGATAGGTCGGTAGGATCCGAACGCCGCCGATGTCGTGGGCAAGACGGATTTCTTCCTCGACGCGATACAATTCCCGTTTGGCAATCGGCGCATCAAAGGAGGCGCGCACCTCCACGAGCTTCTGCTCGCGATCGATGCGCAGTCGGTAGTCCCGAGCCGACAGAAGCAGTTCTTTTGCTTCGGGACCGGGATTGTATTTATTGAATATATCAAGCAGTGTACGCTTCGGCGTCTCTGACATGACTACACCTCATATTAAAGTTTATTGATTTCCGCAATCAGGACATTGACCGCATCACCTGCGGGAATCTTTTTTACAATTTCACCGTGACGGAACAGAACGGCTTCGTCACGTCCGCCTGCAATACCGATATCGGCTTCTCTTGCCTCACCGGGACCGTTGACGACACAGCCCATCATCGCGACGCGCAGTTTTTTGTCAGTCGTGATCTCCGAGCGGCGCGACTCAAACTCGTTGACCATATCGATGAGCGGAATCTGCGTTCTGCCGCAGGTCGGGCAGGAAACGAGGTTGATGCCCGTCTGCTCCAGCTCCAGCGCACGCAGGATGTTATGTGCTTCGATGACCTCTCGGACGGGATCGTCGGTCAGAGACACGCGGATCGTATCGCCGATACCGTCGCAAAGCAGTGCACCGATGCCCGCGGCACTCTTGATCGTACCGATGTGCGCCGTTCCCGCCTCAGTCACGCCGAGATGGAGCGGATAGGAGCATTTTTCGGCGAGCACGCGGTTTGCCGCGATCATTTCGCGCACGGTCGACGCCTTGATGGAAATGACGATGTCGGTAAAGTCGAATTTTTCGAGCAGAGCTACGTGGTACAACGCACTTTCCGCAAGAGCTTCCGCTGTGGGTGCGCCGTACTTTGCGAGAATGTGCTTTTCCAGGGAACCCGAATTGACACCGATGCGGATGGGAAGATGCTTTTCGCGGCAGGAGTTGACGACGGCACGGACGCGCTCGTCGTCGCCGATGTTGCCGGGATTGATGCGGATCTTATCCGCACCTGCCGCCGCACATTCCAGCGCAATGCGGTAGTCGAAATGAATATCGGCAACGAGCGGCACCGTCACGCCGTGTTCCTTCAGATACGCAAACGTCGCGGCACTTTCTTTATCGGGTGCGGCAAGACGGACAACGTCACAGCCCGCCGCTGCCAATGCTTCGGTCTGTGCAAGACAAGCCGCCGTATCGTGCGTATCACGCGACAGCATCGACTGCACGGCAATCGGAGCGTCACCGCCGATGCGGATACCGCCGACGGAAACAGCCGACGTTTTTCTTCTGTAATCGATCATAACCAACTTCTCCTTACCTGCCGATAATTTTGGAAATGTCCTGGAAGGTGACGAACACCATCAGAAGCATCAGGAGCATAATGCCCGCAAAATGAATATAGCCTTCCACCGTGCGATTGATCGGGCGGCGGAAAATCAGTTCAATGAACTGGAAAAACAACCGTCCGCCGTCCAGTGCGGGAAGCGGCAGAAGATTGAAAATACCGAGGTTCACGGAAATAAAGACAAACATGAAGCCAAAGTTGTACGAGCCCTGCTCGGCAGCCTCGGTAATCGCCTGTGTCACACCGACGGGACCCGACAAATCCTCTACGGTATATTCGCCGAAGACCAGGTCGTAAAGCGAATCCCAGATCATCTGCACCGTATTGAACGATTGCCAGAATGCCTGATGTGCAATGGACAGCGGCGTTTTCTCAACGGCGTACACATAGAAGTCGCGGTCACCGTAAATATGACCGGCTTCGGAGAAACTCGGGAACTGGACGTCCTGCAGAACAAGCAGCTGTCCGCCGCGCTCAACGGTAACGTCAACCGGACCGCGCGCATCGTGCATGATGGTATAAACGAGATCCGTCGCCGTATGCACACGGGTGCCGTCGATCTTCACGATGCGGTCCTCGACCTGCAATCCGTAGGAAGGAGACGTCGCTCCCTCAAAGAAATCCGCAACGACCGTTCCGCCGAACGTGGAAAAGGAAACAAGAACCGTCATGACAAGAAAGCCGACGAGCAGATTCATTGCAGCACCTGCGGCGGTGATGATGATCCGCTGCCATACGGGCTTTGCACACAGCGCACCGGGATCGTCGGATTCTTCATCCTCACCAACCATGGCAACGTAACCGCCGATGGGCAATGCGCGCAAGGAATAACGGATTCCCGTCTTCCCCGAAACGCGGGAAAACAGCTTCGGTCCCATACCGATGGCAAATTCCTTAATGGAAACACAGAAGATGCGGGCGGCGGTGTAATGTCCGAACTCGTGAATGAAGATCAGAAACCCGAACATGAGGATGGCGAGCAGGATAAACAGAAAATTCATGCAATCTCCTTTATTTGGATGGGATGATAGGGATTAACGCGTCAGACGGCTCCGAACCGCTTCTCTTGCGGCTCTGTCTGCCGCCTCAATATCGTCAAGCGTCGGATTTTCGATCTGCTTTGCATCGTCAACGACCGCTTCCACCAGATCAAACATCTCGACAAAGCCGATGCGGTCATCAAGAAATGCCGCAACGGCAGCTTCGTTTGCACCGTTGAGTACCGCCGTCATGACACCGCCTGCCTTGACGCAGCGGCGCGCCAGCGGCAAAAGCGTAAAGGTCTCTTCGTCAGGCACGTCAAAGGTCAGACGACCGACTTTTTTGAAATCCAGCGGCTCCAGACACGACGGCATCCGATCGGGATACGTCAGTGCGTACTGGATGCACAGGCGCATATCGGGGACGGACAGCTGAGCCATGACCGCATTGTCGCAGAACTGCACCATCGAGTGAATGATGCTCTCGGGATGAACGACGATCTCCACGTCATCGGGCGCAACGTCAAACAGACGCACCGCTTCGATCAGCTCAAGGCCTTTGTTCATCAGCGATGCACAATCGACGGTGATCTTCGCACCCATCTTCCAAGTCGGATGCGCAAGCGCTTCTTTGCGCGTAACAGATGAAAGCTCGTCGCGCTTTTTGCCGCGGAACGCACCGCCGGAGCACGTCAGAAGCAGTTTGGTCACGCGGTCGCGCGGCTCACCGTTCAGACACTGGAAAATCGCACAGTGCTCACTGTCGACGGGCAGCACGGAAACGCCGTGTTCTCTTGCTTCACGCATGACGAATTCGCCCGCCGTGACGAGCGTTTCCTTATTGGCAAGTGCGACGTTTTTTCCTGCACGGATGGCATTCAGCGTCGGCTGCAGCCCCGCAGTACCAATGATGGAATTGAGCACAACGCCCGAGTCACCTGCCGATGCCAGCCACAGAACGCCTTCGCGTCCGGGCAGAATTTTCGTATCGGTATCGGCAACGGCAACGGCAAGCGCCTTTGCCGCGGTTTCATCCTCGACGGCACACCACGTCGGATGGAACTGTCGGACCTGCTCCTCAAGCAGCGTGATGTTCTTGGAACCGGCGATACCTTCGACACGCAGACCGTGCAGCGCAGCAACGTCCATCGTCTGCCGTCCGACAGAACCGGTCGAGCCAAGCACCGTCACGGGAAGTGCACCGAGGGTGTTCTTCTTCATTGTTTCAGTCATATACAGTATCCCCTATTTTCAGAACAGGAATGTAAAAAACGGCGTATTTGCGCACAGCAGATACAGCACCGTCGCCGTTGCAAGCACCGAATCAAAGCGGTCAAGCACGCCGCCGTGACCGGGGAACAGTTTTCCGTAATCCTTGACGTCGTATCTGCGCTTAACAAGGCTCATGAACAAGTCTCCGACGATCGAAACGAGCGACACGGGCAGACCGAGCAGAATCAGCGCGGGATAGTTCGGTGTCACGTCCGCAAACAGCGAAACGATGAAGCCGAACAGCGCAAATCCTGCCATTGCAAAGACGATGCCGCCGACAGCACCCTCGACGGTTTTCTTCGGGGAAACGTCGGGAATGAGCTTATGCCGACCGAACAGCCGTCCCGTAAAATAGGCAAACGAGTCGGAAACCCACGCACCGAGGAACGGCATCAAAAAGAGATACGCACCGTTATTGATGCGGCGCAGAAGCACCATCAGAGAAAATCCCCATAAAATATAGACCAGTGCGATAAACGCCATACCCGCCTGCTCGATCGGCAGCTTGCCGTGCGAGAACAGCGAGACGGTAAACAACAAAAACATGAGCACCGCCGTCAGAGAGGACAAAATCATAAACGCCTGCTCCGGCAAATAAAACGATGCAAACGGCAGACCGACGCCGCACAGAACGGCAGGGACGGTGATCCACAGCCATTTGTGCAGACCGATACAGCGCACCATTTCAAAACAGCCCATGCCCGCAAGCAATGCAATCGCAATCGGGAAAACGATCGTATCGGAAAAAATACCGACCGGAATGAGAACTGCGGCGATACAGATCGCCGTGATGACACGTACTAACATCGTAAAATTCCGTCCTTTCTCATACTCCGCCGAATCGGCGTTTTCTTGAATAAAAGGCTTCCACCGCGGCATCGACCGCAGCTTCGTCCATATCGGGCCAAAGGGTATCGCAGAAGTAAAATTCCGCGTATGCCGCCTGCCAGAGTAAGAAGTTGGACAGTCTCTGCTCCGACCCCGTGCGAACGATCAGATCGGGCGGCGGACAGTGCGCTGTGTACAGATTCGCCGTGATATCATCCTCGGTGATCTCGGTTTTGCCCTGCGCGATCAGCGAATTGACGGCATGCACGATCTCGTCGCGTCCGCCGTAATTGATGGCAATATTGAGTGTCAGCGGATGATGCGCGGTGTACTGCTCCAGATCCTCCATTTTCTGCCGCACGTCGGCGGGGAAGATCGATTTGTCACCGAGGAATACCGTATGGATGCGGTTTTCATCCGCCTTTTTCCGAGCACGGTCGAGGTATTCTCCGAAAATCCCCATGATCGCCTGCACTTCATTCTGCGGACGGCGCCAGTTTTCGGTGGAAAAGGCGTAAACCGTCACCACGCGGATTCCGATATCTCCGCAATAGCGCACGACGCGCTCAAAGGTTTTCGCACCGACCGTATGTCCGTATTCCCGCGGCATTCCGCGTTTTTTCGCCCAGCGTCCGTTGCCGTCCATGATAAACGCAACGTGCTGCAGACGTTCGTCCACTTGCATATTTGCCATGAGAGATTCCCCCGTTTACAGTTTGTTTTCACTTCATTCAAGATTTTCCCTGACAGAGAAACAAGGATGACACGCCGCCATCCCTGTTTTCGGGTTGATTTTAGAGTTCCATGATCTCCTTGGACTTTGCTTCGGTGACCTTGTCAAGCTGCTTGGTGTACTTATCGGTCAGATCCTGGACTTCCTTTTCGGAGGACTTCTGTTCGTCCTCGGTCATGGTGCCTGCCTTCTTCAGTTCCTTGCACTTGTCGTTGGCATCGCGGCGGATGTTGCGGAGCGCAACCTTGGCAGCTTCACCCTTCTTGGAGATGTCCTTTGCCAGCTCCTTACGTCTTTCTTCGGTCAGCGGCGGGAAGGACAGGCGGAGCATAGAGCCGTCGTTCTGCGGGTTGATGCCGAGCTCGGACGCCTGAATCGCCTTTTCGATTGCCTTGAGCATGGTCTTATCCCAAGGAGTGATGGTGATGGTTCTTGCATCGGGAACGGAGACCTGTGCAACAGAGGAGATCTGTGTGGGAGAGCCGTAGTAGTCGACGGTGATCTTATCGAGAACACCGGGGTTAGCGCGGCCTGCACGGATCGACTTCAGTTCGTTTTCATATGCCTCAATGCTCTTCAGCATCTTTCTTTCAAAATCTTTGACATCCAGTTTCATATCGGAAATACCTCCACAATGTAATTTTTCATATCCGAACACTCCGTTTTGGAGCGTCCGCGATTCTACCTTATATTTTACTATGAAATTGAAGATTTGTAAACAGATTTCTGTAAATTTTTTTGGAATTTTCAAAAGATTCCGAAAAAACACATCCCGCATACGCGGTACGGGATGATTTTGGGGTGATTGACGGTTCAGCACGGCTTCACTTCCGTTCCGCCAGATAGATACTCACGCGGGACTGGATGATTTTTGTCACCTCGGCAAGCGATTTCACGCCGTTCTGCCAATAGGACAGCTCCTCGGTAACAATCGCTTCCACAGTATCGTCACTGCCCGCTGACATATGGCAGTGATCGAGGAAGTACAGGAATGCATCGATATCCGCCTGCGGCAGTGCAACGCAGTATCCGGTCGGATCGCCGTTTTCGTCAAGCTCAAATGTCAGCGGCTCATCGGAAATGATCTCTGCCGACAGCGGTACAATCGGCGGGGTCGTGTCAAACGAAAGCGATGTCTCCCGCATCGGTGCGACGGAGTTGCCGATATTGTGATATCGGTCTGCCGAATACGAATAATACCGGTTCTTTTCAAACAGCCGCCGGATGGCGTCCCGTGTGACAGGCAGATTCTGATGGGTATCCTCGGTCTGCCGCTCTGCATCCAGCAAAAATTGCAGAAATGCGATACTGCCCTCCGGCGCATCCGTATCGGCAAGCACTGCCGTATAACCAAGAAGATTGACATACGCACCGCCGCCGTGATCCGACGGATAGCCGCACCAGACAAAATCCGTATCGCCGTACAGATGCCGCGCCATCATAACCTGCTCCGGCGAGTTTATCCACATATTCAAATAGGTCAGTCCGCCCTCACGCAGACGCGCGGGAAGCGTCGGATTCGTATATCCACCGGTTCCGTCGGAATGGGATGTCAGATAACCTGCCGTCTCATCGAGATAATTTTCTTCCAATCCCTCCAACAGTGTCATGACGGAACGGAATTTGTCACTGTCATAATTCGCCGTCCCTGCCGCAAGATCAAAGAAGTCCATAATGCCGTTTTCATACAGATACTTCTCCGCACGCGGGTCGGAATACAGCACTTCCTGTCCGTCAAGAGACCTGACACTGTCGATGAAGACATCCCATGTCAGAAAGTCCTCTGTTACCTCCGGCAGACAGAGAAACGTAT
>JAZQWK010000202.1:0-7912 GCA_045632325.1 Eubacteriales bacterium | reverse complement strand
GTTCAACCATGCGGACTTTGCAAAGACAGACTTTTCGCATATCCGTACCGGCATCATGGCGGGTGCAAACTGTCCGCCCGATCTGATGCGCCGTGCGGCAGCGGAAATGAACATGACCGAGATTATCTCCGTCTACGGTCAGACAGAAGCGTCTCCCGGCTGTACGATGGGTGAGGTCAATGAAGACATCGACCACCGCGTCGAAACGGTCGGTTCCGCATTCCCCGGCGTGGAGTGCCGCATCATCGATCCCGAAACGGGTGAGGAGCTGCCCGACGGCGAAAACGGCGAATTTGTCGCGCGCGGCTTCAACATCATGAAGGGCTACTACAAGATGCCGCAGGCGACCGCACAGACCATCGACGAGGTCGGCTGGCTGCACTCCGGCGACATCTGCTGCAGAACCCCCGACGGCTATTACAAGGTCACGGGGCGACTGAAGGATATGATCATCCGCGGCGGCGAAAACCTGTATCCGCGTGAAATTGAGGAATTCTATCTGACGCACGAAAAGGTGCGTGACGTCCAGGTCGTCGGCGTTCCCGACAAGACCTTCGGCGAGGAATGCTGTGCATGGATCATCCTCAAAAAGGGTGAGGAAGCAGACGAGGCGGAAATGCGTGCATACGGCAATTCCCACATGGCAAAGCACAAGGTTCCGCGTTACTTCATGTTCGTCAAGGAATTCCCGATGAATGCCGCAGGTAAGATTCTCAAGTACAAGATGAAGGAAACTTCGGTCGAGCTGCTCGGCTTATAAAAAACAGAAAAAATCCAAAAACCCTATTGACAAGCGGATAGCATTGTGCTATAATTACAGATAACAAAAGAAAAAGGCTATGACGAAGACGGATGCATTCTGTTCTTTCACAGAGAATCGGGGGCGGTGAAAGCCCGATAAGTACGGTATGCAAATCCCATCACTTCCGAGCCGGAGATCCCAAAGAACGTGTTGTTTGAGTAGGTTCTTCCGTGATTGCTGCGTAAAAGCATAGGGCGTGACAGCGTCCGAGAGCGGCACGAATTTTCGTGCAATTTGAGTGGTACCGCGGGTATGATTTTATCAGACTCGTCTCAAAGCAATGAGACGGGTCTGTTTTTCTTTTGTCAGATCATTTCAATACTGTAAAGGAGAAAACACCATGAACACGAACACAACAATGATGCAGCTTTCCGAGATTGCTTCCCGTATCAAGGAGCTTCGCGAAATTATGGGCTGGACGCAGGAAGAGCTTGCGGCAAAGATTGACATTTCGCCCGATGATTACTGCGCGTATGAATCTGCTTCCGTTGACATTCCGTTCTCGTTCATCCACAAGTGCTCGCTGGCATTCGACGTCGATATGTCCGAGCTGCTTGAAGGCCGTGCCGCAAATCTGACAGGCTACACCGTTACCCGTGCCGGAAAGGGTCAGGGAACCGCAAAGGAAGACGGCATTGAGATCAGCCATCTGGCACCGAAGTTCCGCGACGCGATTGCACAGCCGTACTACGTCCGCTACGAATATTCCGCCGCACAGCAGAACAAGCCCATGCACCTCGCAACACACTCCGGTCAGGAATTTGACTACGTCCTCTCGGGCAAGCTCAAGGTGCAGGTCGGCGACCACACCGAAATTCTCGGCGAAGGCGACTCCATCTACTACGACTCCTCCAAGCCCCACGGTATGATCGCCGTTGACGGTGCCGACTGCGTGTTCTGCGCGGTCGTCCTGCCCGGTCAAAAGACGCAGGAAAACGAGGTTCGCCGCAGCATCGTCACCGCAAAGAAGTCACAGCCCTTGATGTGCGAGGAATTTGTGGAATTGCACGAGGACGAAAACGGCGCTCTGCTGGATCTGAAGTTCAAGAACACCGAACGCTTCAACTTCGGTTTCGATATCGTTGACAAGATCGCCGATGCCTATCCCGATAAGCTTGCGATGATTCACATTGATAACAAGGAAGTGGAACGCCGCTTTACCTACAAGGATATCAAGCGCGCGTCCAACCAGACCGCTCATTATTTTGCATCGCTCGGCATCAAGCGCGGCGACCGCGTCATGCTCGTTCTGAAGCGTCACTACCAGTTCTGGTTTGCGATGGTAGCACTGCACAAGCTCGGTGCAATCGCCATCCCCGCAACCAATCAGCTCAAGGAACACGACTTTGAATACCGCTTCAATGCGGCAGGTGTTTGTGCGCTCGTCTGTACGGGTGACGGCGACACCGCGGAAATCGCACAGCGTGCGGCGGCAAATTGCCCGCAGGTCAAGCAGCTGATCATGGTAAGCAATGACAGAGTCCTCGACGGCTGGCACGATTTCAACTCCGAATATACCCGCTTCTCCTCGCATTTGGAGCGTCCTGCGGATTGCTCTGCAGGCGATGAGACCGCGCTGATGTTCTTCACGTCCGGTACGACCGGCAACCCGAAGATGGCGGCGCACAAGCACACCTACGCGCTCGGTCATTTCGTCACCGCGAAATACTGGCACTGCTGTGAACGCGACGGTCTGCATCTGACCATCTCCGATACCGGTTGGGGTAAGTCCCTGTGGGGCAAGCTCTACGGTCAGTGGGAATGTGAAGGCGCAGTCTTTGTCTACGACTTTGACCGTTTCGATGCAGCAAAGATCATGCCGATGTTTGCAAAGTATCAGATCACCACGTTCTGCGCACCGCCCACCATGCTCCGTATGCTGGTCAAGGAGGATCTGTCCAAGTACGATCTGACCTCCATCCACCACATGACAACGGCAGGCGAAGCGCTCAACCCCGAGGTCTATAACCAGTTCAAGCAGGCAACGGGTCTTGAAATCATGGAAGGCTTCGGTCAGTCGGGAACCACGCTGATCATTGCCAACCTGCTCGGTACCACGCCGAAGGTCGGTTCCATGGGTCTGCCGTCTCCGCAGTATGATGTTGATATCGTCGATCCCGACGGCAATTCGCTTCCCGCAGGTGAAGTCGGTGAAATCGTCATTCACACGGATAAAGAAATTCCCGTCGGTCTGTTCAGAGAATACTATCAGGATACGGAAAAGACGTCCGAGGCTTGGTACGACGGTATGTATCACACCGGTGATACCGCATGGCGCGATGAAGACGGTTACTTCTGGTACGTTTCCAGAATCGACGACGTCATCAAGTCCTCCGGCTACCGCATCGGTCCGTTCGAGATCGAGTCGGTCATCATGGAGCTGCCCTACGTTCTTGAATGTGGCGTTTCCGCAGTTCCGGATGAAGTCCGCGGCCAGGTCGTCAAGGCGAGCATCGTTCTGACGAAGGGTACCGAGGGCACGGATGCGCTGAAAAAGGAAATCCAGGAATACGTCAAGTCGCACACCGCACCGTATAAATATCCGCGTGTCATCGTCTTCCGCGACGAGCTTCCCAAGACCATTTCCGGCAAGATCCAGAGAAACAAGCTGTAAGATTCCGATCGGAAAATACGGCTTTCCAAATATGAAAAATCCCGATAATTCAAGGAAATTTTCGTATATATATTGACAAATCCAAACGGGGTATGATATAATATACCATATAAAGGCATTGACGGGGAGAGTATCGGCAAACGCTTTACACAGAGAATGCGGCGAAGGAATGAAAATTCCCTCGGTGGAAGCCGCTTGAAGCAGGCCGTTATTTGTAGCCCCCGAGCCGATGAGAAGAACGAATACGGATGACCATTTCCGTGTTTCAGTAGAACTCATCCGTGATTGCTGCGTGAATGCATACGGCTTTTGTGAGCCTGAGTGGTACGGTGGGAAACTGCCGTGCAATTTGAGTGGTACCGCGGGATACGGTTCATTTCAACCCATTGAAATGCTGATAGCTCGTCTCAAAGAAATCATATCTTTGAGGCGGGCTTCTCTGTGTTTTTCCGATTTGCCCGCCTGCCATTAAAACGATAAGGAGTATCTACCCATGCAGAATGCTACCGGCCTGGAATTTAAAATCCGGGAAATGGCGCAGCGTATTCATACGCTCCGCGAAATCATCGGTCTGTCCACCGCTGAAATGGCGGCGAAGACGGGCATTTCCGAAAAAGAATACATCGACTGCGAAACGGGTCTTTCCGACCTGAACTTCGCGTTCCTTTACCGCTGTGCGCTGGCACTCAATGTTGACGTTACCGATATCATTGAAGGTACCAGCCCGCGTCTGGCAGGATACACCGTTACCCGCCGCGGAGAAGGTCAGGAAATCCAGAAGGCACACGGCATGACGTATTATAACCTCGCGTCTGCCTTCATGAACAGAATCGCGGAACCGCTGTACGTCGTTTCCGACTATAACGAAGCGGCACAGAATGCCGATATCGAGCTGACCTCCCACGACGGTCAGGAATGTGATATCGTCATTTCGGGCGCACTCAAGGTACAGGTCGGCGACCACTTTGAAGTCCTGCATGCAGGCGATTCCATTTACTACGACTCCTCCGTCCCGCACGGTATGATCGCCGTGGAAGGACAGGATTGCTGCTTCTACGCCATCGTCCTGAATCCCGCAAGCGAAGCAACTCCGAACGAGGTCTTTGCCCACGGTACGGCAACGAGAGCCGTTCTCAAGGAGCAGACACCCAAGAAAAAGGACACCACATACCGCGTATGGGAAGATTTCGTCATTCCGACCGAGGACGAAAGCGGCGTGCTGAAGGCAATTGATTTCAAGAATGACGACAGCTTCAACCTCGCGTTTGACGTCATTGACCGTCTGGGTCGCGAAAAGCCCGATAAGGTCGCTATGGTACACGTTGCCAAGGACAAGACCGCACAGACCTTTACGTTTGCGGATATGAAGCGTGCGTCGTCCCAGACGGCAAACTACTTCAAGTCGCTCGGCATCGGACGCGGCGACCGTGTCATGCTGATCCTCAAGCGTCATTACCAGTTCTGGTTCTCGATGCTGGCACTGCATAAGCTCGGCGCGATTGCGATTCCCGCAACCAACCAGCTAAAGGAGCATGACATTACCTACCGCTGCAACAAGGCGGGCATCAAGATGATCATTTCCACGATGGACGACGGCGTTCCGGAACAGATCGAACTGGCGCTGCCGCATGCTCCCACCGTAGAACAGAAGGTCATTGTCGGCGGTCACCGTGACGGCTGGCACCCCTTCGACGATGAATATGCACTCTACACCGGCAAGTTCGACCGTACCGAGGATGCTCCCGGCGGCGACGATCTGATGCTGATGTACTTCACCTCCGGCACCACGGGCAATCCGAAGATTGCCATGCACAACTACAAGTATCCGCTCGGTCACTTTATCACCGCGAAATACTGGCACTGCGTCAATCCCGAGGGTCTGCATCTGTCCATTTCCGATACCGGTTGGGCGAAGGCAGCGTGGGGTAAGATCTACGGTCAGTGGCTGTGTGAAGCAGGTCTGTTCGTCTATGACTTTGACCGCTTCGATGCATCCGATATCCTGCCGATGTTCGCACAGTACGGCATTACGACGTTCTGCGCACCGCCTACGATGCTCCGCATGATGATCAAGCAGGATCTGTCCGGCTACGATCTGTCCTCCGTGGAACATATGACAACGGCGGGCGAAGCACTCAATCCTGAGGTCTTCCGTCAGTTTGAGGCGGCAACGGGACTGCAGATCATGGAAGGCTTCGGTCAGACGGAAACCACCGTCGCACTTGCCAACCTGTTTGGCACCAAGACCAAGGTTGGTTCCATGGGTAAGCCTGTACCGCTGTACGACATTCACCTGCTTGACGCAGACGGCCGTGACGTCGCAGACGGTGAAGTCGGTGAAATCTGTATCAATATTGCCAACGGCAAACCCAACGGTCTGTTCTGCGGATACTTTGACGATGAAGAAAAGACCGCAGAGGTCTGGCATGACGGCTATTACCACACAGGTGACACCGCATGGCGCGACGAAGACGACTACTTCTGGTACGTCGGTCGTGTCGATGACGTCATCAAGTCCTCCGGCTACCGCATCGGTCCGTTTGAAATTGAAAACGTCATCATGGAACTGCCGTACGTTCTTGAATGCGGCGTTTCCGCAGAACCCGACGAAGTCCGCGGACAGGTCGTCAAGGCAAGCATTGTGCTTGTCAAGGGCACCGAGCCGACCGACGCACTGAAGAAGGAAATTCAGGAATACGTCAAGGAACGCACCGCACCGTACAAGTACCCGCGTGTGGTCGTCTTCCGCGATGAGCTGCCGAAGACCACGTCCGGTAAGATTCAGAGAAATAAGCTTTGATTATAACGAATTGATAGGAGGATGCCTTTATGTTGGAAGAAAACAAGCCGATCACACTGGAACTCGGAATCCCTGAGGAAGCACCGACTGCTGTGGATGCGACGCTTTCCATCCCGGAAGAAGTCGCAGAAACGGTTCCTGCCGTCGTTCTGACGGAGGAAGAAACAAAAATGGTTGCGGACTTTGCCCAGAAGATTGATCTGCGTGATTCTACTGTGGTACTGCAGTACGGTGCCGCATGTCAGAAGAAGATCGCTGCATTTTCGGACAATGCACTCGAGGGCATCCGTACCAAAGACCTCGGTCAGACCGGGGAAATGATCACCGATCTTGTCACCAAGCTGCGCGGATTTTCCGCTGTGGAAGAAGAACGCCGCGGATTTTTGGGTCTGTTCAAAAAGGCAGGCGACCGCGCGGTTCAGCTGAAAGCCAAGTATGACGATGCCGAGGTCAACATCGACCGCATTGTCGCGGAACTTGAAGGACATCAGAATCGGCTTCTCACCGATATCGTGATGCTGGACAAGCTGTACGATGCGAATCTCTCCTATTTCAAGGAGCTGTCGATGTACATTATGGCAGGCAGACAGAAGCTCGCCGAGGAACGCACAACGACGCTTGCTGCGATGCAGGAAAAGGCGGCGGCATCAGGTCAGACCTACGACGCACAGACGGCAAACGACTTTGCGGCGATGTGCGATCGGTTTGAAAAGAAGCTGCATGATCTGGAGCTGACACGCACGATCTGTATTCAGATGGCACCGCAGATTCGACTGATTCAGAACAACAATGCGATGATGTCGGAAAAGATTCAGTCCACCGTCAGCAATACCGTACCGCTGTGGAAGAACCAGATGGTGCTTGCGCTCGGTATGGCACATTCCAAACAGGCGATGGAAGCACAGCGTGCGGTTTCCGATCTGACAAACGAACTGCTCCGCAAGAATGCCGAAGCACTCAAACAGGGAACAGTTGAAATTGCACAGGAGAGCCAACGCGCAATTGTCGATCTGGAAACCGTGCAGTACACCAATGAACAGCTGATCGGCACGCTTGACGAGGTTCTGCGGATTCAGGAGGAGGGACGTCAGAAGCGTCTCGATGCCGAATCCGAGCTGCTCCGCATTGAAAATGAGCTGAAGCAGAAGCTGCTGACGTATCCGGGATAATAAAACGGTGATCATACGAACCCGTTTCAGGGTGTTTCTGTATGGACGACCGGTGGTCGTCCGTGTAAGAAAACAGAGAATACGGGATTGCGTTATAAAATTTATATCGATCAATTTCAACCGTGAATGTCATCGCAATGCAGCGTTTCGGACGACCACTGGTCGTCCATACAGACTTATTTCAGGGTATCCTTTATCTGTTGACAGCGTGACTGTCAGGAGGAATTTACATGAACAACGGAAAATCCGGATGTCTTGGCACGGTTGCTGTGATTCTGGTCATCATCCTGCTGATCAAAATTGCGCCGATGCTGTTGACGCTGATTAAAATCGGCATGATCCTGTCGTTCGTCGGCGTGATTGCGATTGTTGTGCTTGTCATCTATTTTTCGACGCACAAGACCGATGCCGAAAAAGCCAAGGCACAGCAGAAGGCAGAGGAGCAGCAGGCAGAAATGGACGAAGACCCAGATCCTGCGCTGAGCCCCGAACAGAATGAAATTCTGAAAACGGGACGCGCGCATCTG
>JAZQWK010000201.1:0-12761 GCA_045632325.1 Eubacteriales bacterium | reverse complement strand
CTGTTTCCTCTTCCTCCTCGATCATCACCCCGCATCCGAACAAACCGAGTGCGAGGGTAACTGTGAGGAGACTGCAAAGCAGATATTTCCAAAGTGCTGACGTCAAAGAAAATTCCTCCAATCGTCGATGATGTTACGACTCCCCACCAAGCACAATCGTCCCGCCTGCCATCAGCGTATCAATCTCGATACCGCCGTAAGTACCGAGTACCTGCCACGATGCTTCAACCTCCATTTCGGAGCGTTCGGTTTCAAACACATATGAGCCAAAAAAGGTGTATGACTTGGTATTCTCATCATATTCGATGGCAGGGGTATCAAACAGGATGGCATTGCCGTCGACCTGAACGGCTCCCATTTGCGATTTTGCGCGCGAGAAGAAACGGTAGTGGGAAATACCGACCGTGACAGCAACATCTGCCACGCCGTCCTCGCCGATGACCGATTCCCAGTCGATACACAGAATGAGATTGGGCGACTGCTCCGAGACAAAGCGCCCGGAATCGCGCTGTCCTGCAAGTCCGACAAGGGCACCTTCTTCCTTTGCAGGTGTATCAGGCTCGGTCACAACCGGATCATCGGCCAAAGGATCCTCGTCCTCTATTTCCACAGCTGGGATATCGGATGACGGGTCATCGAGGTTGTCCGCGGGAATGTCGTCAAGCTCATTTGCGGGCGGCGTGATGATGACAGGCGGCGGGACGGTAGATGCGTCGTCGATTTCGGTGATATCTCCTCCGTCCGGCACTTGTTCCTCGATCTTCTGTCCTGCAGTATCAGAGCCGCTTGTATCGGTTCCGTCGACGGAGTTCTTGTCGGACAGGCAGGAAGTCAAGCATGTCGATGCGCAAAGCAGCAGTACGAGCAGTTCCGTCAATTTCATACGTTTTTTCATAATGGTTTTCCTCCTTTTTTCAGCGGGCAGAGACGATTTATGTCAGCATAAACGTCCCTCTGTATATATAAGACGTAAAAATTCAAAAAAAGTTCCCTGTTTTTTCAAAATTTTTCCGCAAAATTTTTGGGATTTCAAAAAGCACAAGGCATCACTGCTGTTCTGCGATGATGCCCCGTGAGAAAATTATTCAATCGGATCCGAGTAGAACAGTGCCGCGACCTTTTCGTAGTGCTTAATGACACTCTTGTCATTGGATTTTGTGAAGGACGCAAGCTCACGGTTTCCTTTGAGAATATCCGTCATCTTATAGTTATAGCCACTCCACGAGTCATACATATAAGACGGCGAAACCGCACGACCTTCCAAAATCAGATCGAGCATTTCAATGGATTCCTCGTCTCTTGCACCCTTGACCTTCAGAACGATATCGTAGTATGCAGGCAGAACGGAGACCCAGCTTTCGCGGGACAACGCCATCGAAACTGCGCCGACCAGCTCCTTATCCGATGCCGTAATCGGAGCCGCAAAGCAGTTGGTACCGCCGCCCGGAACCGTATAATACGCATCCTGCGCTTCGTCCAGCTTCGGGAACGGGATAATACCGTAGTCAAACTCCGCGTCACGCAGAATATAATCGGCAAGAATCAAGCCGTTGGTAATAATACCGATTTTTCCGTCCAAAAATGCCTGTTCCATATCGTCTTCATTCTTGGCCTTATTGATATTCAGATAGCTGCCGACGTTGTTGTTGTAAAGATCACGCAGCTTGTCTACCATCATAACGGCACGGTCCGATGCAAATACGCTCGTTACGGTACCGTCGTCATTGAACTGCACCGTCGGAACGTCACAGGCAAACAGCCACGTAGTATTGTGCGAGGAAAACGGGCTGCCGAAGCCGAACTGGTCGCCCTCATCCGCCGTACCGTCACCGTTGACGTCGCGGTACAACTGCTTGGAAATATTCGCCAGTGCATCGATGGTCCACTTGCCTTCTTTGACCGTACCGTAAAGATCGGTAATATCATAATCGGCAAGCATAGCCTTGTTGAAGAAGACACAGTATGTATTCTGTGCGTAGGACAGACAGATATCCGACATTGCCATATAAATACGGTCATTGATCTCAAGATATTCGTTTGCTTCCTTGGGGAACCACGGCTTTTCAAAGTTGATATAGGGAATATCGTACCAGTTATAGAAATAGCCTGCAAGCGCAACCTTACCCGATTCGATCATATGATTCAAATACAGATCGTACGCATCCTCTCCGGCCGCGATTGAATTCATAACAGTTTTTGCCAGATCCGCGTACGGCTTATCCGTTCCGACAATTTTCACGTTGAAACGATCCTCAACCGTCAGATTGCGGCGATATACGGCGTCGTTGATCGTATCACCGTTTTCTTCTGCCACCGTCGGAAGTGCATCCGTATAATAGTATTCCTGAAACGCAATACGGAAATCCTTACCGCCAAAATCCAGTTCAGGGACGTCGTCGGAAACGAGCTTTCTTGCCTCAAGGCTGTCCATCGGCGCGGTTTCCGCCTCGGTAACGGCAGCCGTCGTGATGCTTTCTGTATTTGCGTTCGTCGTATCGGCAGTATCGCCGCCGCAGGATGCAAGACCTGCGAGGGTCAGTGCTGCGAGCAGTGCTGCTGTAATGCGGGTGTTGTTGTTCATTGTTTTTTCTCTTTCTTTATGTATTTATACTTTTTTCATGCCGTCGGCAGTACCGACGTATTCATCCAAAAACCATTCTGCCGTCTTTGTGATGTTCAGCGATACGTTGTCTTCGTCAAATGTAAACCGTGCCGCCATGTTGCCGAAATAGTCGTCAATGATATAGGTGCGCACCAACAGCGTGTTTTCATCCTCCCAAACGGCACAGTTCAGACAACGGTATTCGCGTCCGAGCGGCTCTCGGATGCGTTTTCCGAAATAGTGCGTTTCGGGGAACGTCGTGTCGGCATACCGTCCCATGCAGAACGGGAAACGGCGTTCACCGCGCGCGGTCTGATACGTCAGAAGTCCCTGTGCGCCGTGGAACTCAAAGCGGAAATCGGTCATACCCATGCGGTTTTCGGAGAGGGTATAGGTAACGCCGTTAATATCCTCCTGCTTCGGCTGATACACAGCACCGGCAGGTACGTTGATTTCCAGCGCACCGAGAACGTCACAAAGACGCGCATACGCCGCATCGTCATGCGGAATCCGTTCTTCCTTGATGCGGCTGATGACCGTATCAAAAAGCATATCAACAAAGCCGTGATAGCCGTCGACATCACCCTGCGTGTCACTGTTGCAGGTGAAAATAAAGTCGTAATCGGGCAGGATCACGCCAAGCTGACCGCCCATGCCAAGAAACGCAAAGCCGTTGTCGCGCGTGCGCCAGATCTGATAGCCGTAGCCGTTGCCCGCACAGGAATCGGCTTTACCGCCGCAATCATTCAGATTGTCGATCTGATTTGCGGTCGCCGCGGTGACGTAGTCTTCACTCAAATACCGCTTGCCGCCGACAACACCGCCGTGCGCAAACAGCTGTGCAAACCGCGTCAGATCGCGCGTCGTACATTCAACGCCCGAACCGCCCCACGCGTATCCTTCGGGTGCTTCGACACACCATGCGTTCTCGGAAAAACCAAGCTCGCGCAGCGCCTTGTCCTTGAGATATTCCAAAAAAGGCTTACCCGTCAGACGCTCGACGAGAACGTCCAGCGTGTACGATGCCGCCGTATCGTAACGGAACTCCGTACCTGCGGGATGGTCGGGCTCGCTGTGCGGATGGAAAAACGTTGCAAGCCAGTTTTCATCGGTGACACGGTAGGATTGTCCTTTGTTGCAGGTCGCCATCATCAGCATATCGCGGATGGTCATTTGATAGGTCAGCGGATGCAGCTTGCCGTCGTCCTGGTCGGGAAAATACTTGACGATGGGATCCTCAAGTGCGATCCGACCTTCATCGACCAGCATACCGATGGCGGCGGAAACGAAGGACTTGGATACCGAGTACATCCGATGCAGCCAATCGCGGTGGAACGGCTTCCAGTAGCCCTCGGCAAACACACGGGTTCCGCGCGCCATGACAAAGCTGTGCTGAACCTTGCGGCGGCGATTGACTTCGTTTACGTAATCCTCGACCCAAGACGGGTGAATGCCCACATCCTCGGGACGGCAGTATTGCAGAATGTCGCTCATATCTTCGTTATCCTTTCCGTTCGTTATTCTTCAATATGCATATCTTTTTCAAGCTTGACCGCACGCATATAAAGATCGATCAAAATGCTCTTGCGCTCGCGCTCATTCTTTGCCTCCAGCGGCTGGTGGTGCGCTTCCAGAACGCAGTCTCCTCTGTAACCGCAGTCTTTCAGACACGCGATGACGTCATCCCAATCGATCGCACCGTCACCGGGCAGAAGATGATCGTCGCCGTGACCGAGGTTGTCCTGCATATGCAGAGACAGCGGCGGGATGCAATCGCGCAGAACTGCGGGCGCATATCCGAGCGACTTTGCGTGACCCGTATCGTAGCACCAGCCAAAGTTCGGATGACCGACCTCCCAAACCAGTGAGGAGATCACGTCGGGATCGGCAGACGCGCCCCAAAGCAGATTCTCGGAAAGCAGGATCACACCAAACTCGTCCGCCGCCGACAGCATCGCAGAAATCGCTTCGGCGTTGATGCGGAGAAACGCTTCCTTGTCTTGAATGATGGTTCCGTCTCCGTCGCGCCAGATCGGATGCACGACGAGATAGCGGATGCCCATGATCTGACAGCAGTGCAGGGTGCGGCGAATCAGCGCTTCATCGCGGCAGGATGCATCAAATGCCGCATGGCTGTGGGAAATGACGATTCCCAGTTCTTTCGCCGTTTCCGCAAGTCCCTTTGCCCAAGCCTCGTATGCGTCGGTCATAAAAGGGTAGTCGGGCTGCTGTACGCAGTAGTCAAACGCAATATCCGCGCCTTCATATCCGATTTCGGCAAGCACGCGCAGTACACGGTCAAGATCGGAGCACGGCGGGAAAACCGACGTCGTCGTTACAATCTTCCGTTCCATCTCATTCCACCGTCTTTCCGGCGACCAGTGCAACACCTTCGCCGAGGAAATTTTCAACAATCACGTCACCGCGCTTGACGGGTGCGGTCACCGTGACCTTCGCCAAAACCTCCATTGCTTCAAACAATCTGCCCTTGGAGATGGCTCCGTCCGTTTTGACGGGCAGGAATTTATCGTATGCTGTACCGACGAGCTTGACGGTTGAAGTCAGCGTACGGCGCGGGTCGGTCACCTCATTGCGGATATACGTTTCTCCGCGCTTGCAGGTGTTGCCCGATACGGACAGAATTTCGCCGGTGTCAGACACCTCTGCTTCCAAATGACAGCCAATCGGACAGACGATACATGTTTTCTTGATAATGCTCATATTCTCCCCCTTATGCAAGTGCAACCGTAACGGTCTTGCCGCCGCGGATGGCTTCAATTGCGGCATCGGTCAGACGCACGGTTTCCATCTGACCCGGTTCCAGAAAACGCTTCTTCTGGCGGATGACTTCCACGCCGTCCACCGACAGGGTTACAAATTTATCACGGTAAATATTATCCACACGGAAGAACAGCGTGGTATCGGTCGTCAATGCACCTGCGGCATTCAGCTTCTGCGGCATGACGTAGCGGACACCGTTTTTGCCCTCGGTGTTGAGTGCAGTGCCCTCGGGAGCAGATCCTCCATTGACGAAGTTTGCGGCAGAAGCACCTGCGCGGTACGCTTCTTTGGTAACGAAGTCAACGAGGTCGTGAACGTGCAGAACGTTGCCGCAGGCGAAGATACCGGGAATGGAGGTCTGCATCGTTTCATCAACCTGTGCACCGCCCGTGATGCGGTCAATGGTGATACCCGCCTCGCGCGTCAGCTCATTTTCGGGCAGAAGACCGACGGACAGCAGGAGTGTGTCACATTGAATATATTCTTCAGTTCCCGCAATCGGACGGCGGTCGTCACCGACCTTGGCAACGGTAACGCCTTCAAGACGCTCCTTGCCGTGGATGCCTGTAACGGTATGAGACAGATACAGCGGGATATCAAAATCGTCAAGACACTGCGCAATGTTGCGGGGCAGACCACCGGAATACGGCATCAGCTCACAGACACGGAGCACCTTTGCACCCTCCAGCGTCATGCGGCGCGCCATGATCAGACCAATATCACCAGAGCCGAGGATGACCACGCGCTTGCCCGGCAGATAACCGTCGATGTTGACGTATCGCTGTGCCGTGCCTGCGGAGTAAATACCTGCGGGACGGGAGCCTGCAATGTTGAGCGCACCGCGGGTTCTCTCACGACATCCCATCGCAAGGACGATCGCACCTGCCTTGACGCGGCAGAAGCCCTCGGTCGGAGAGACGAACGTCACCTCACGCTCCGCGGATACGGAAAGCACCATCGCATCACACAGATAGCCGATCCTGCGCTCCTTGACGATATCGATAAAACGTCCTGCATATTCGGGACCCGTCAGTTCTTCGCCGAACATATGAAGACCGAAGCCCGCGTGGATGCACTGATTGAGGATACCGCCAAGCTCGCGGTCACGCTCCAAAATCAGAATATCGTCGGGCGCAATGCCCGCGTTATTGGCTTCAATCGCCGCTGCAAGACCAGCAGGACCGCCGCCGATGATGATAATCTTCTTGTTTTCCATTACTTTTCGCCTCCGATCAGAATCACGGACTCGCCGCCGCACTTGGTAATTTCACTCATCGGCACACCAAGCTCGCGTGCCAGAATTTCCACGGTTCTCGGGGAACAGAAGCCGGAGCCGCACCGTCCCATACCCGCACGCGTTCTGCGCTTGACCATATCAAGATCGCGCGCGCCGAGCGGTCTGTGGATCGCGTCGACGATTTCGCCCTCGGTGACCGTTTCACAGCGACAGATGATCTTTCCGTACAGGGGATTCTTTGCGATAACGGCAGAGCGTTCTTCATCCGACAGCTCACGGAAGCGGATCTTTTCGGGTCTGCCTGTCTTATAATCTTCTTTTTCTTTCAGTTCCAGTCCCATGCCCGCAAGGAGTTCCACCGCATACGCACCGACGGCGGGAGACGATGCAAGACCGGGCGATTCAATACCGGCAAGGTGCAGAAGACCGGGAATCTGCTCGGAAACGCAGATGTGGAAATCGCTCTTGGTGATGTCACCGTCAGCTCCTACAGGCGTCGGACGAACACCCGAGAACTGCGTGATGACCGCGCGGGTATTGACAGAGGGAACGAGATGGCGCGCACCCGTCTGAACGAGAGAAAGCCCTGCATCGGTCGTCGCGGTATCGTCCTTGTCATCGATGGCAGCGGCCGTCGGACCGAGAATCAGATTACCGTCAACGGTCGGAGAAACGAGGATACCCTTGCCGTTTGCCGACGGACAGGAGAACAGAACGTGCTCCGCGGCACCGCCCTCGGCACGGTCGAGCAGCATATATTCACCGCGGCGCGGAATGATACGGATCGGGAAGTCACGTTCACCTGCAATGCGGGCAATTTCATCGGAATGAACGCCGCACGCGTTGACGAGATATTTTGCACGAACCGTCTTCTCGCCGTCGGAGACGACAAACAGCCCGTCCTCTTTCGTAATGGAGCCGACGCGGAAACCGAGATAAAATTCCGCTCCGTTGATTGCTGCATGCTCACAAGCCGCAATGCAAAGCTCGTACGGACAGACAATACCGGCCGTCGGTGCCCAGAGCGCAGCCACTGCATCGGGAGAAATATTCGGTTCCATTTTGCGAAGCTCGTCTCCTCCGACAATACGCAGATCCGGAACTCCGTTTGCAATACCGCGGGCAAGCAGCTTTTCCAGATGCCCCATCTCCTCGTCAGAATACGCGCAGACAAGCGAACCGCACATCGAAAACGGAACGTCGAGTTCTTCGGTTTCACAGGGCATCATGGCACAGCCTGCCACGTTCAGTCGCGCCTTCAGCGTGCCTTCTTCCGCATCAAAGCCTGCGTGCACGATTGCAGAATTTGCCTTCGTTGCGCCCATGGCAACGTCCCCTGCCGCTTCCACCACCGCGACGGAAACGTCGTACTTGGCAAGCTTTCTTGCCGTCATCGCACCGGTAATACCGGCACCGATGATACATACATCGTAGTTCATAATCAGTCTCCTCTTCTTTTTTCGTCAAAAAAGCCGCAGCAAACAAAAGGGTCCCATCCTCACCGGGATGACATCCGTTCGGTTTGCGACGGCTCCAAATCTCCATGCGTCTTTTTTGTTTGAACAACCGTCTGCCTGACCGTTGCTTTTTTTCATTTGCTATTATATCATCGCGAGGATAAAAAGTCAAGAGGACGGCAGAAAAAGCCGGAAGACGCGTCGGTTAAAATTTGAATATTCCGTGAAATATCTGTTTTTTTCGCGAAAGGTCTTGCAAATATCCGAAAAATCCGATATAATAATATATGTATACTTATCAAAAACACACGCCAAAAAGGAGACATCCATGCCGAACATCGATCTGCTTTCCATGCACAAGCAGTTTCTGAACAATCATATTAAAAAAGGCGGCATCGTCGCCGACTTCACGATGGGCAACGGTCACGATACCGCGTGGCTGGCAGAGGCCGTCGGTGAAGAAGGACACGTCTACGCCTTTGACATTCAGCAGGCGGCACTCGATTCCACCCGCGCACGGTTGGAAGAAATGGGACTTGCCGACCGCTGTACGCTGATTTTGGATTCCCATGCAAACGCTCTTGAGTATATCCACGAGCCGATCTGTGCGGGCGTTTTCAATCTCGGCTATCTGCCGGGCGGTGACCGCACCAAAACGACGCTTCACGAATCCACCCGCACTGCAGTCGAAGCGGCAATTTCGCTCGTCGACCGTGACGGCATCATTCTCGTCGCCGTGTATCCCGGTCACGAGGAGGGCACGATCGAGGGCAATATGCTGGATGAGATGCTGGCAACGCTTGACCGACGCAAGTTCTCCGTATCCCGTCTGCGCATTATCAACTCTCCCACTTCCCCGTTCTTCTTTGCCATCGAGCGGCATTGATCCGCATATCCAAATTTATTCTGAAAGGACAACTTCCGACTATGATCAAAACACGCCTGTCTGCACGGCTGGGTGCCATTCTGATGCTCCTCGCCATGCTCATCACGCTGTTCCCCGTCGCGGTTTCGGCAGAGGAAGCAGCTGCGGCATCCGTTGAGCCGATGCTTCTGCGCGCCGACGATTACTCCGAGGCGGTCACCGGCTTCCATCTGTTTGCCGACAATCCCGAAAATCTGCCCCTGCAGATCAGCTACGCAATCTACAACGCCGCAGATACGACATCCCCCGTTGCCGTTCCCGACGGCTGGGTCACCATCACGGCAATGGAACAGACCACCGACGCCGATGCGGCACAGACTGCACGTCCCGTATTCGCCGTCAGCTTCCACAAGCCTTCTGACATCAACGTCGAGGATCCCGCTTTTATCGAATCCCCTGATTTTCTCCGTGCCGTCACGGTCTCCGATTCCCCCGTCTACACGCTGGCTCCCGGCTACATCGCGGCATTCCGCATTGTCGGCGGTACGGCGGCAGAGGACGGAACATATCCGCTTGACCACACGCTGACGTGGCAGAGTGAAATGCCCGTTGTCTCCTTTAATCTGCAGCGTCCGACCAAGCTCATTGCGCAGCTGACACAGACCGAAGATGAACACGGAAAACTCGAAATCGACGTTCTCAATACAGACAGCATTTCCTATTTTTATCAGCAGCTGATGTTCGATGACAACAAAGCTGAATTCCTTTCCGAATACGGTCTTTCCGATGCACAGCTTTACATTCAGTACGATTATACCCGTATGGATATTCCCTCGTCTTATGAGGCAGAAGCGGATGACAGCATCACCGAGGTCTGGAGCGCAGATACCCTTGAAGTTCTCCTCAAGGATTTTGATCTGAATACCGGCTTCATGGATGATCGGGCATATTCGTTCGATGATGAAGCATTCCGCGCACGTTTCCCCGAGGGAACCTTTACCGAAAAAACGGTTGACGATGGCGACGATGCCACCGAGGATCCGACCTCTTGGGTCATCGACACCGAAACCGTTTCCCTGTCCGTTCGTGCCCGTTACGTTCTTGCGCTGACCGCTCCCGACGGTACGGTTTACTACACCAAATCTGCGTTTACCGACCCGTTCTACTGCGGTGCATCCAACTCCCTTGTCGCCGACCCGACAGTGATCGAAGCTCCCGTTCTGTCCGACCCGATGTTTGAAGTCGCCGAAGACGGCACGGCAATCCTGTCCTATCAAATCGGAGCCAGCACCTCTGTGCGTGATACTCTGTTTTGGTGCATCACTTATGGACACGGAAACGTGCAGTTTGAATATGAGCTGTCCGTCAACGGCAGTGAATGGACACCTTACGAAGCTGATGTCGAAAATGTCGTCTCATCCGTTGACGGCGGCAATATCAGATTCCCGGTTTCCTCCGATCTGTTGAGCGAATACGCTTATATCCGTGTTCGGATGCGCTATACCGCTCCCGAAATCCCTCTGCAGTCCGAATGGTCCGCGGCTCTTGCCTTTGATATCAAGCCCGAGGAGACCGTGACCGCACCCGAAAGCGAAGTGACGCTTCCTCTGTACACCGAGGACACCGCAGGCGAAGGCGAGCTGAAATACGTCTGTCCCATCTGCGGCTTCTGTCCTGCGCCCTACGGCGTTTGTCTGTTCCTGTGGCTCGGTGCGGCTCTTCTGATCGTGCTTTTGATCGTGCTCGTCATTGCGCTGATTCCGAAGAAGAAGTACTGCCCGCGCTGTTCCGCTTCCTGCAAGCCGCAGGATAAGTCCTGCACGACTTGCGGATACCGCTTCGTCGGCAATATGCCCGAAATTGAAGACACGACGGGTGACATCATGCTGCCCAAGGAAAAGACGCAGGCGGATCTGGAACAGGAGGACGACTTCTTCAACAACGCGCTTCGTGACGGTGCCGAAAAAACACCGCGCGTCACGCCCGTCCACATTGATATCGACGATCCCGTCGAACCTGCTGCTCCCGCACCGACGGCTGACGCGGCTCCCAAGCAGGAACCCAAACCGGCAGAACCCAAGCAGACGGAACCGACGACGACCGCCAAGCCCGACGCCGTATTCGTCACCGAGCTGAAGCGCAAAATGGCAGCCGTCAAGGCAGGTCAGAAGGTTAGCTTCACGCCCGAGGAAATCGCGTATATCAAGGTACTCAAGGAAAAGGCTGCCGCAAAGAGTGCCCCCGCAGCTTCCGTTTCACAGCCGCAGACCAAAGCTGAAGCGCCCGTCGCTCCTGCAGCAGAACCTGCGCCAGCCCCCGTTGAGACGACGCGTCCCGAACAGCCCGAAGCTCCCGTACAGGAGGAATCCCGCGAAGCACAGATTGCGCGTCTGCGTGCGCTCCGTGCAAAGCAGCTTTCCGCCGAGGATACCGCAAAGGTGGAAACGCCCAAGGCTGACGATAAGCAGGCAGAACAGCTTCGCCGCGTCGAAAAGCCCGCAAAGCAGATCAAGTGTCCCGCATGCGCTGTTCCGAATCCCGAAACGAGCGGTCAGTGCTACATCTGCGGCACGCGCCTGAAATAAGACCGATTCCAAAAGATTCCGCACTTTTTCGGTGTGGAATCTTTCTTTTATGCCAAAACGTCTTGCAAATTTCCGCAATTTCCATTATAATATTAAAGAAAGATCAGAGAGGAGATACCGCCGATGCATAGTCCGTTTCCCTATTCCGATACCAACAAGCGGTATCACACCTACGACTACTACTTAAAACACAAATACGGCACCAAATGCGCCCGCATTCCGTTGGACGGCGGCTTTTCCTGCCCCAACCGTGAAAACGGTGGCAGAGGATGCACCTACTGCTCTGCCCGCGGCTCGGGTGACTTCTGTTCAGACGGACTTCTGCCGCCCGAGGTACAGTTTGCGCGGGAGTATGCGCGATTGACCGAAAAGTGGGGAAAACGGCTCCCGGCAATTCCCTATTTCCAGGCGTTTTCCGGCACCTACGCACCGACCGCGCATCTGCGTACCTTATACGATGCCGCTCTGCAGTATACCGATGAAAACGGTGATTCCGTAGCCATTCCCGCACTGTCGATTGCCACGCGCCCCGATTGTCTGTCCGAGGAAACCGTCGCTTATCTTGCCAAACTGAACACCCAAACCGATTTAACGGTAGAGCTTGGTCTGCAATCCGCACACGACGAAACGCTCCGCCATATCAACCGCGGTCATGATTTCGCCGCGTTTTGCGACGGATACAAACGACTTCAAAGCGCGGGGATTCCCGTCTGCATCCACATCATCAACGGACTTCCAACCGAAGGTGCTGCTGTGGAAACGAAAGAGCAGATGCTCGATACCGCGTCGGCGGTCGCTGATCTGCGCCCCGCGTTTCTTAAAATCCATATGCTTCATATTCTGGACGGCACGCCGATGGCAGACGATTGGCGCGGCGGAACCGTCTCTCTGCTGACGCAGGAGGAATACGTTGATATTGTCTGTGATCAGCTTGCCATAATCCCGCCCGAAACGGTCATCTGCCGTCTGACGGGCGACGGTGCGGCAGAGGCACTGCTGGCGCCGCTTTGGGCCAAAAACAAACGCGCCGTGCTTGCTGCCATTGATAAAACGCTTGCCGCACGTAATCTCTGTCAGGGAGACAAATACCGCGGAGGAACAACGTCATGAAGCGGTTTATCCTCCTTGTGATGGCAATTATGTTCACGGCAACCTCCTGCACCTCCTTACGCGATGCATGGCAACCGACCGCGCTGTTTCAATCCGACAAACCGATTGCTGAGCAGACACTTGC
>JAZQWK010000200.1:0-14031 GCA_045632325.1 Eubacteriales bacterium | reverse complement strand
CACCCCTCCCGCCGTTACAGAAACCAAGTCCGGATATCGAAGACACCATGCTGAAGAAGAGGGCGCAATTCAAAAATCTCATTTCTCTGCCGTCATCAAGTCTCGAGGTTCGGGAGGGGTGACCCCTCCCCTACAAGTTCGTTGTCGCCACCTGCGCCTAACCCGACAGCATTACTCCCTTTGAAAGGTGCCTTTTCCAAGATGTTCAACAACTCTCAAGTTGGTACACGATAGTCGTGCCATACAATAATCTGTAATCACAAAAAAATCCTCCCACCGAAGTGAGAGGATTTCTATGTTCTTATTCAGAACAGCGTTGCGTTAAGAATTAGTGCTTCTTGCAAACAACTGCTGCTGCTGCTGCCATAACGACTGCTGCAACTACGATACCAGCGTCAGCGGTAACAGGAGTTTCAACGTCAGCTGCGGGAGCGTCTTCAGCGGGAGCTTCGGGTTCAGCGGGAGCAACGTATTCAGCGCAAACGAGCTTGCCCCAGTATTCGGGAGCCTGCCACGGAGCGGTGTCACCAGCGTTGGTGTCAACGTTCCAACGGAGAGCATCCAGGAAGGTGCCGTCTTCAGCAGAGTTCTGATACATGAATTCGAGACCGATTGCCTTGTCTGCAGCGGGGATACCGTTCAGGGGAGCAACGGAGAATTCGAGGGTGTAACCGTTTTCGGAAGTACCAACCTTGAATTCCTTAACGGTTTCAACAGCGCCGACAGCGTCAGCGTTGGTGCCGGCACGGACTTCACCAGCGAGGGTCATACCGAGCTGGTAGGAGTTTTCGCAGTAAGCGACGTCTGCACAAGCGTCTTCGTCCAGGTAGATTTCGAACTGGTCCATCTGGGTGAGGTCGAGATCCTTGTTTGCGAGGGTAGCGTCAGTGATTTCAACGAAGAAATAAATGAGGCTATCGTCGTGCATCATCTTTGCACGAGCTGCACAAACGGAATCTTCAGAACCGTCGTGGTGCAGGTCGATCTGAGTCCATTCAGAACCCTGGGTGAGCCAAGCGTCTTCCATGACGCCGTCGATGGTTGCAGAGCCATACTGAGCGGTGTAAACCAGGTCACGAGCTGCGGAAGCGGACATGGAAAGACCGAGCATCAGGACTGCAACAACGAGAAGAGAGAGAATCTTTTTCATTGTGAAAATCCTCCAAAAAAAATTTTTTATTTCCGCTGATCGTTTTGGTGCAATCATGCGGATGACATTATTATACACGATAATCAAAAAGAAGTCAAGAAGCACATGACATTCTCACGAAACTTCGTCACATTACACACATAACACAATGTTTTAACTTAATTATATATGCGATTTTTCCTTACTTTTTGAAAAAAGCACCGTTCCAGCATGTGGAACGGTGCTTCGATGGTAATCAAAACCTGAGTACTGATCGGCAATTCCAATCAGTTGTTTCCTATAGGAAACCGCGTATTCTCTTTGGAATTAGTGCTTCTTGGAGAGAACAACGCCTGCTGCTGCTGCCATGATAGCTGCTGCTGCAACGATACCTGCGTCAGCGGTGGTAGGAGCGGATTCAGCGGGAGCGTCGGTAGCGGGTTCTTCAACCGGTTCTTCAACTTCGAGAGACGGAGCAACGTAGGTGGAGAGGTGGAGTTCCAGCGGGTAGTCTTCGGGGAGGAAGGTGACCGCGCCGGTCTTGGTGATCTGGTAGTTGTTAGCAACTGCGCCGCCTTCTTCACGGTCGAGGACGCAGAGGAGAGCGTTGATGACTTCGCCGTCAGCATGCTTCCATTCGTAGCCGTCGCCGCCGAGGATTTCGATGGAGGTCCACGGAATGATCATTTCGAACTGCCAGCCGGAGTTGGTCATGGAGTATGCGCCCTTGTAATCGAATTCTTCAGCTGCACCGCCGTAAGGATGGTAAACTGCACCGAGGTTACCGTCCTGCATCGGGCCGATGGAGTAGAACATAGCGCCGCCGCCTGCATCGTCACCGATCAGACCTGCGGGGTCGATTGCGATCTGGAATGCGTCCAGGTTGTAAACTTCGGAAATGTCAGCGGGCTTGCAGACGTCGGTATCAAGAACGTCAGCTGCAAGGTACAGACCGGTTTCGTCCCAGCTGTAGTAGAAGTAAACGGAGTTGTTGATTTCTTCGCCGCCCCACAGCATAGCGTTGTCTGCGGTAACGTCGAGAGCGTTTGCCTGGTCCCATTCACCGGGGTTGATGGTGCCGTCGATGGTGGGGGTGTTGTAGTAAACGGTTACGTCGGTTCTTTCTTCATCAGCGATTGCGGATGCAGAAACTGCGAGAGCAGCGATCATAGATACTGCCATTGCGCTTGCAAGAATCTTTTTCATTTTCTTTTTCTCCTTTGAAAATTTTGAAAAATAATTTTCGATTGTCAGCAAAAACCGAAACGGCTGTCTGCAATGACAATCATATTATCATTATAATATCATGTTTTGGCGCGATTGTCAAGACATTTTGCTCAAAAAAATCAATATTCATGCGTAAAAACGCATTTTTCGCATACAAAACCGTCACTGTTCCGCCGCGTCTTCCTCCGGGAACAGATCACGCAGGACCGCCTCCGCTTCCTCCTGCGTCAGCTCCTGCTCCTCCGACGTACCGTCCGCACGTTCAGCACCGTCCGCAACGATCGCATCGGCGTTCTTCTGTACTTCCGCTGCTCGTTCCGCTTCAACCTCAGCCAGCAGCTCCGCGAGCGGAATACACGCGGTATCGTCGTTGTTAGGATCCGAAGGAGCAACGGATTCGTATTTCATTGCATAGGTTCTTTCCTTTATTTTATATACAAAATATCGAACGGAAAGACACAGTGCAAGCAGAACGATGCCGCCCATCGAGATTGCAAAGCCGATGACGTAGCATTTCGGCATATAGGTAAAGATCACGGTATGCGCGCCATCCTCGAGCGACGATGCATCCACGGCAAGCAGTGCACCGCAGGCGGTCGTGATCTCAACCGATTTTCCGTCCACCGTGACGTTCCAGCCCTCGTCGTACGGAATGGTGGTGTAGATCAGATCGTGCGCTTCATCCGTCATGACAACGCCTTCAATACGGGTATCGTCCCAATCGGTGATCTCCATGGCGTATTCATGCAGACGCGGCATGATCTCCGCATACAGCGCTTCGTCAAGATAATAGAAATAATCCACGCCCGTACCGATATAGAGATCTTCCTCAGTCAGCGTCATCTGCAAAGTGATCAGTTCGCCCGGCAGAAATTCGCCAAGCGACACGATACGGCGCGTTTCATTGCCGAAATAGGTGCCGTGATCCTCGCCGTTCAGCGTCAGATCGACCTCTCTTGCCCAATCGGACGGGAAGTAAATATAGACTTCATCATCCGTGGGAATTTTCACGGTATAGGTCAGACTTGCCGTCTTGCCCTCGATCTCGGGCGAATACTTTCTGTGTCCGGTCGTAAAGCCGTAGTCACAGTTGTTGTAGTCGGTTTCCTCGATGTCGATCGGCTTGAACAGCTCGACCGTCTCCTCCTCACCGAGCATAAACGTCACAAGGTCATTGAGACGGCGGAACGGCGTCGTATCCTCCTCGGGATCGTATTCAAACAGATCGGAGCTGACCGTGTTGACGATGCCCATCGTATAGGGATTCTCGTATACAAACAGCTCGTTGTCGGGATAAACCGCAATTTCCTCATACAGCGAGGAAACCTCCTCCTCGGCGATCAGATACTTGATGCCGATCAGCGCGTCGGAGACGGGCGTACCGCCGAGATACTTCGACCAGTGCGAGCGGGATGCATAGCCAAGCTCGCCGAGATACTTGATGACCGACGCATTGAGGTCGGAGGTGGAGTGTGAAATACCGCGGATGCCGAGTGCCATGTTATCATTGACCTTGCGGTGGACGGTCTTTTCCATGCGGTACAGCCCGTCGTCCTCGTCAAGGATATCTTCTACTGCGGGACGGAAACGCGCCATAAAGTCTGCATACGGCTGACGGTTGGAGAACACAACGTCACGGTCAAGCGCCACAAGATCGGAAAGTCCCGCAACGAACAGCTCGCCCGCGCAGATGGCAAACAGGAACGCCTTGCCGACGTCCTTTGCCCGTCCGCATGAGATCGGATGCAGTGCAATCAGATAACCGCCGAGGAACGCAAGGGAGACCCAGATGCAGTTGAGATCGTCGATGTACTCGTAATCCTCTTTCTGAATCATGACGATCAGCGCAAACAGCGCCATTCCCACAACGAGCAGGGATTTGTACGCGATGCGGCTTCCGGGCAGCGGAGCGTCATCGCCGTTCCGCTTTTGGGCAAAGCGGTCGGACAGCACGCCTTCAAATCGCTGATACGCCTGTGCCGCAAGCATGATCAAGAAGAAACAAAGAATAAAGCTGTAGCGATAATTGAGCCAGTTGGGCTTGGAAAGTCCGTGCCAGAAAATATCGACGGTCGATGCGTTCATGCTCATGACCAGCACGACGCAGATGATGCCCGACCAAACCTTTTCGCGGTTGGAGATGCCGGGTGCGATGAAGAACAGCGGCGCAAACAGCACGGTCAGAAGACCGGAGTACACCACGGGAAGTCCTTCGGGACGCACGGTGTCATAGGATGCAGGCAGGAACTTCGTCAGAAAATCAAGGAAGTCGAAGCGCTGCATAAAGTCGTAGTTGGTATTCTGGAACGTCGTTTTGCCGAACGTCAGACCGTAGTAGGCAGGAATCAGCAGGAGTGCCGCGATTGCCGCCGCGATCAGAGAATACAGTGCAAACCGCGCACCTGCACGCAGAAACGAGGAAAACTTCAAATCGTTCTGCGAGAAATAATAATAGATGAAATAGAGCACAAGGAAAATGCAGACCATGAAGCCGATGTAGTAGTTGGTCAGCATCAAAACCGCAAGTGCAATGCAGTACAGCACAGGATTTTTGCCGCGGATCAGCTTTTCGCATCCGAGCAGAACGAGCGGGAGCAGATACATCGCGTCGATCCACATCGTGTTCATCGCCTGAATGACGCCGTACGCGCAAAGAGCATACATCGTACCAAATAGAACGGCGGTAAACGAGGAGACGCCTCGCGATTTCTTCAGATAATACGCCATGGTCATGCCGCACGTGCCGACCTTAGCCAAAATCAGAAGCAGCAGGGCTTCCGTCATCATGGCTTTGGGCAGCAGTGCCACGATCAGGGTAAACGGCGAGCACAGATAATAGGCAAAGATGCCGAGAAACTCACCGCCAAGCGAGCGTGTCCACGAATACAAAAGCGAGGCATCGCCGTGGATGATTTCGCGGAAGTATTCAAAATAGTAAACGTACTGACCGTTTAAGTCCAGCACCAGAACGGAATTTTTGCCGAACGGAAAAACCTCCATGCCGATGTAAATGAGGTACATCAGCACAAGCGGCACAAAGAATGCCGCAAACAGATACCACGGTGCACCGGGAATTTTCTCCGCGGTCTTCTTCATCTGCTTGCCGTCGGTCTCCGCCACGGTAACTTCGTCCTCGTCGGGTGCAAAAATCGACGCTGTGTTGTTTGCTTTCATAATGGTTTTCTTTCTCCTGTACTGTATCGGTGTCATTGAAAATTAGTTGATCTGAATATAAAACGCATCTTCGGTGTAGGATTCCGGCACAGTTTGTGGCCGGATGATTTCCATGCCAAGTCCCGGATATGCCGCCGCAAGCAGCTTCTGCGCTTCCTCAAATGCGGACAGCGGTGAGATCAGATAGCCGTCCTCCGTGTGCAAAACAGTGACGGGACCGCCGTCTGCTGTCGTCAGCACGGAAAGCACTTCCCATAGGTGTTCATCAGACAAGCCCGCCATCCGCAAAACGACAGGAAATCGTTGTTGTACGGTCTCTGTCATCAGCGGCGCATCGGCAGTCGGTTCTTCTGTTGTCTGCGGCGTGCTTCCGACAAAAACGCCGCCGCTGAAGCGGTCATCCCCGCCGCTCTGCATTTCTCCGAGGATATCCTGTGTACCCGAGGCTGTTCCCGCACCCATGCGGAGCCAAGGCAATACATACATCAGCCCGAATACGACAAGGATCGCCGCCGCAATGCCGCTGACAGCACGCACGATCCGTCTGATCCCCGATGCTTCTTTCGTGCGGGAAAGTACACGTCCCGTCCGCACATCGAGTGTCTCTGTAACCATTCGTCCGCAGGATTCTTCCTCTGCGCGGATCGCCGCCACCACACGCGCACTGATATCTGCCTTCGGTTCAGGAACCGTTTCCCGCAGTGCCGCCGTCATAAAGCGGATGTCCTCCAGCGCACAGCGGCAGTATTCACATTCCGCGAGGTGTTCTCTGACCGTCTGTGTTGTTTTTTCGTCTGTCAATCCTTCTGCAAAGTCATATAACAGCACTTCCCATTCCGCCGCACGGTCACAGCGCTGTCCTCTGCCCCTGTCTGCGGATGGCTTCATGCGGCTCCATTCTCCGTTTTGCCTTTGCGTTTGTTTCATATGCTCCATTCCTTTCCGTATTTCCGATCACCACCGATACATCTACTTTATATAGACGAACAAAACACGAAAAGGTTCCCTCTTTTATCTCTTTTTTTCAAATTTATTCAAAAAATCCAAGCTCTGCAAGCAATCCGCGCAGTTTTTCACGTGCACGAGACAAACGGCTTTTGACCGTTCCGATCTCCAGATCAAGTGCAGATGCTATCGTTTCGTAGGATTCCCCGTCAATGTCGCGCATGACAATCATCATCCGATGCTCCGCCGACAGCTGCGACATGGCTTCCCGGATCAGATCGGCATTTTCCTTTCGATGCAGTACCGTGTGCGGATCAGCATCCGGCGACGGATCCTGTATCTCGCAGCACGGCAGATCGTCTTCTTCTCCGATCGCCAGATCCAGCGGCTGTGTCTGTACAGCGCGGTGTCGGCTCCGTACATAATCACAGCACGTATTCCGCGCAATCCTTGCAAGCCATGACAAAAACCGTCCCTGTCCCCCAAAGGTCGGCAGTCCGTGCCATACCTTCATGAAAATTTCCTGGGTCAGATCAGCCGCATCCTCGGCGTTCTGCGCAGAATAATACGCCGTACGGTATACAAATTTTTCATATTTGCGGACCAACTTCTCAAAGGCGTGTCCGTCGCTGGCGCAAGCAGCGCAAACGAGTGCAGCATCTTCCCGACAGTCCTCTTCCTGATGCGTGTTCCGTTCACCGTCAGTGTCTTTCTGCGTCATGAACAGCACCGGACCACCTCCTCCGATCCACCGTTGCTTTGTTTCAAAAACTACATATTATATATAGCAATATCTGCTTGTATTATATCACAGCTTTCCCGTTGATGCAAGAACTTTTTGCGAATTTTTGCGTTTTGAACCCGATTTGCCTCCATTTATTGCCATCTGACCGAACAATTCTCTCCAAGCCGTGAAAAATACAAAAAAGCCGCTTTTATTTGTTAACAATTTTTGAATTTTTTGAAATTCTATAGCGAAGCGCGCAGGAATATGGTATAATTATCGATGATATCGCGGGGATACCCTGTTTTCCAAAGTCATTCCCGGATATTTTCCTACAGCGTACACAAAATTTTATATATGTATGGAGGTATTTTACCCATGAGCAAAAAGTATTGCTACCTTTTCTCTGAAGGCAACGCTACCATGCGTGAACTTCTCGGCGGTAAGGGTGCCAACCTTGCTGAAATGACCGGTATCGGTCTCCCCGTTCCCCAGGGCTTCACCATCTCTACCGAAGCCTGCACCCAGTACTACGAAGACGGCCGCAAGATCAACGACGAAATCTTCGCAGAAATCATGGAATACATCACCAAGATGGAAGAAGTTGTCGGCAAGAAGTTCGGCGACTCCGAGAATCCCCTTCTCGTTTCCGTCCGTTCCGGTGCACGTGCATCCATGCCCGGTATGATGGACACCATCCTCAACCTCGGTCTGAATGAAGAAGTTGTCGAAGTCATGGCAAAGAAGTCCGGCAATGCGCGCTGGGCATATGACTGCTACAGAAGATTTATCCAGATGTACTCCGACGTCGTTATGGAAGTCGGTAAGAAGTACTTCGAAGAACTCATCGACAAGATGAAGGAAGAAAAGGGCGTTACCTATGACGTCGAACTGACTGCAGACGACCTCAAGGAACTCGCTGAACAGTTCAAGGCTGAATACAAGGCAAAGATCGGTGAAGATTTCCCGACCGACCCCAAGGAACAGCTGATGGGTGCCGTTAAGGCAGTCTTCCGTTCTTGGGACAACCCCCGTGCGAACGTCTATCGCCGTGACAACGACATTCCCTACTCTTGGGGTACTGCCGTCAACGTTCAGGCAATGGCATTCGGTAACATGGGTGACGATTGCGGTACCGGTGTTGCATTTACCCGTGACCCCGCAACCGGCGAAAAGAAGCTGATGGGTGAATTCCTCGTCAACGCACAGGGTGAAGACGTCGTTGCAGGCGTTCGTACTCCCATGCCGATCGCTGAAATGGAAGAAAAGTTCCCCGAAGCGTTCAAGCAGTTCGTTCAAGTTTGCTCCATCCTCGAAAACCATTACCACGATATGCAGGACATGGAGTTCACTGTTGAAAACAGAAAGCTCTACATGCTCCAGACCAGAAACGGTAAGAGAACCGCTCAGGCTGCTCTGAAGATCGCTTGTGACCTCGTTGACGAAGGCATGAAGACCGAAGAAGAAGCAGTTGCAATGATCGATCCCCGTAACCTCGACACTCTGCTCCACCCGCAGTTCGACGCAAAGGCTCTGAAGGCTGCAGAAGCTATCGGTAAGGCACTTCCCGCTTCTCCCGGTGCTGCTTGCGGTAAGGTTGTCTTCACTGCAGAAGACGCTAAGGCATGGGCTGCAAAGGGCGAAAAGGTTGTCCTCGTTCGTCTCGAAACCTCTCCTGAAGATATCGAAGGTATGAAGGCTGCTCAGGGTATCCTGACTGTCCGCGGTGGTATGACCTCTCACGGTGCAGTCGTTGCACGTGGTATGGGTACCTGCTGCGTTTCCGGCTGCTCCGAAATCAACATGGACGAAGACAATAAGGTCTTCACGCTCTCCGGTATCACCTTCCACGAAGGCGATGCAATCTCTATCGACGGTTCTACCGGTAAGATCTACGAAGGCATCATCCCGACCGTTGACGCTTCCATCGCAGGCGAATTCGGCCGCATCATGGCATGGGCTGACAAGTACAGAACCATGAAGGTTCGTACCAACGCTGATACTCCCGCTGACGCTAAGAAGGCTCGCGAACTCGGCGCTGAAGGTATCGGTCTCTGCCGTACTGAGCACATGTTCTTCGGCGAAGGCAGAATCGACGCATTCCGCGAAATGATCTGCTCCGAAACCGTTGAAGAAAGAGAAGTTGCTCTTGCTAAGATCCTTCCCATGCAGCAGGCTGACTTCGAAGCTCTCTACGAAGCACTCGAAGGCACTCCCGTTTGCATCCGTTTCCTGGATCCCCCGCTCCACGAATTCGTTCCCACCGAAGAAGCAGACATCGCTGCTCTCGCTGCTACTCAGGGCAAGTCCGTTGAAACCATCAAGGCTATCATCGCTTCCCTGCACGAATTCAACCCGATGATGGGTCACCGCGGCTGCCGTCTGGCTGTCACCTACCCTGAAATCGCAAAGATGCAGACTGCTGCTGTCATCCGTGCAGCAATCAACGTCAAGAAGAATCATCCCGACTGGAACGTTAAGCCTGAGATCATGATCCCGCTGGTTGGCGAAATCAAGGAACTCAAGTACGTCAAGAAGTTCGTTGTTGAAACTGCTGACGCTGAAATCGCAGCTGCTGGTGTCGAACTCGAATATGAGGTCGGTACTATGATCGAAATCCCGCGCGCAGCTCTTACCGCTGACGAAATCGCTAAGGAAGCTGACTTCTTCTGCTTCGGTACCAACGACCTGACTCAGATGACCTTCGGCTTCTCCCGTGACGACGCTGGTAAGTTCCTGAACGCTTACTACGATGCAAAGATCTTCAAAAACGATCCCTTCGCTAAGCTCGATACCACCGGTGTTGGCAAGCTGATGAACGTTGCTGTTGATCTCGGCCGCGCGAACAACGCAAAGCTCCACTGCGGTATCTGCGGTGAGCACGGTGGTGACCCGTCCTCTATCGAGTTCTGCAACAAGCTCGGTCTGGACTATGTCTCCTGCTCTCCCTTCCGTGTTCCGATCGCTCGTCTGTCTGCTGCACAGGCTGCAATCGCTGCTAAGAAGTAATTCTTTCAAAGAAGTTTCATCCTCTCCCGATTTTTTCGGGAGAGGATTTCTTTTGTCTGATTTTCCGTTTACATCTTGCATATCCATCAAAACCGTGGTATACTATTGCCATCAACATCATTATTTGAACCGCAGAAAGGAGTTTCATCTATGAATCGCGTTTCTTTTTTTGATCACAGCGTCAGTAAGCTTATCGTCGGAGACAATCCGTTCAACGGTCATTCCTATATTGAGGATAAAACCACGGGTGCTGAAATGAAGCGGTTTTATACGGCAGAAAAAATTTTGGAGACGCTGTTTCATATTGAGGAAAGCGGAATCAATACGATGCTCCCGCTGGCAGACCCATTTATCATCCGCTTGCTTGCGGAATATGAATATGCAGGCGGTAAGCTGCAGTATATCTTCCAGCCGTATATGCCGATGAATCAGGATGTCAGTATCCGGCAAATGATGAGTCTGCGCAACACCATCGGTATCTATCATCAAGGTACGACCACCGATCAGCTTTATGAAACCGGTCACTGTGACGAGATACGCGCCATGATCGCCAAATATCATACCATGGGTATCCCCGTCGGACTTGGCACGCATCGTCCCGACGTCATCGAACTGTCCGAGCGAGAAGGCTGGGACGTCGATTTCTATCTCGCCTGTATGCAAAACGCCCGCAGAAACCGTGAGGGTGAAGCGAGCGGCTTCATCACGGGAAAGACAAAAGCCACGCTGAAGTTCTATCCGGAAGACCGCCCCGTCATGCTGTCCTGTTTGCAGAAAGTCAACAAGCCGGTCATTGCATTCAAAATTTTTGCCGGTGGACAGATGTTTCTCGGTAAAACCGAAGAAGAAAAATGCGCCGCCATCAAGCAGGCATACCACGATGTTTTCACTGCGCTGAAGCCAAACGATCTTGCCGCCATCGGTATTTTTCAGCGCGACGCAGACGAGCTTGCGCAGGACGTAAAGCTGTACGAAGAATGGTACTGCGAAACCGCACACTGAACCGCATCACACCACCTCTCCCGAAAAAGTAGGGAGAGGATTTCTTTTTCTCGCAAATGTTCATACTTCTGTCACATCTGTCGTTTATACTGTAAGCATAACCCGTTGCAATCCGTCACGGGAACACAATTTTATGACCCGAGGTACTGACAATGAAACAATCAAGTATCAAACGAATCCTCATTCCGCTCATGCTGGTTCTGACACTGACAGCCATGCTGGTTTGTGTGTCGGCGGCAGAAACAACCGAAACCGTACAGAATCCGACGGCAAAGCTGACGGTCACCTCTGTCAAAACCGGGGAGACGGTGGAAACACTGTATGAAATTGCCGAAAGCGCATTTTATGCAGCGGAAGCAGAAGCTCAATCTCACGACAAGACCGTCTCCGTGACCATGCTTGCACCGATTCAGGGTTTTACCTTTGAGTGCGGGCTTTCCTCTTTCACCAGTCCCATCACCGTCGATCTCGGCGGATTTCATCACTATGTCAAACAGATCTCCCTCGCAGGGCAGAGCACGCTGACGTTCAAAAACGGTTCACTGACAACGGCAGGTTCCTACACCTCCGATCTGTTCGGTATCCATATCAGCAACCCACAGCTGACGGTGATCTTTGAAAAGAGCGTTACCATCCACGGAGCTGACCGCAATACTGTGATCCATGCGGAGGGCGCGGATGACGTCATTATGGAACGCATCGGCACAATCCCCGTTCGTGTTTCCAACGGCGCACTTGTCAACCACGGCACCATTGCCGGCGGCACGTCCGCAACTGCCGTACAGAATGACGGCGGCGAAATCTACAACCACGGTACCATCCTCGGCGGCGACGGATTTGCAAACACTCCCGCGTATACGTTCGACGGCGGATGCGGCGTTAACGGTCTTGCCGGCGTGACGCTGAACACCGGCATCATCCGTTCCGGCAACGTTACTGTCACCGCACCGACCGACGATCAGATCATGAGCGCTCCTGCCGTTTACGGTATCGTCAAAGAAAACACCGGCTCCATCATCGGCGGTTCCGTTACCGCAAACAGCACCAATATCACACCCGGTCCCGGTGTCTATGGTGCGGTCGGTCTGAATACCGGTACCATTCGTTCCGGCGACGCACGCTCTACAGCTCAAGAAGGTCAGATTATCGGCGCAGCTGCCGTTGTTGGCTGGCAGACTATGAACGCCGCTGACTACGGTTACGGTGAAGATATCACTATTGAAGCAGTCATCCTTGAAAACCGCGGTGAAATCACCACGGGTAAGCTGTCTGCCGATTCCGCGAATGTCATCATGGAGGATGCACCTGCCGTCATGTCCCGCGGCATCAACTCCTATGAAGTCCTTTACAACAGCGGCAAGATCACAGCACTCGGCGGCGCATTTGCCATCGACGAAACGACACCCGGATGCATTGTATACAATAATACAGGCATAATCACGCCGATTGCTTTCGCCCAAACCGATTTGACCGTATACATCGACGGCGAAGCACTCACATCGGAAACGCCTTATCCGTATTACGACGGAGAAGAACATACCGTCACCTACACGCTGACTCTCGGCGGCAAGGAAGTTTTGTTCGAAGATGTTACATCGACTCTGACGTTGGACGGTCTGGCGGTTGACACATTACATAAAGCCGGAAAATACACCTTTACCGTGACCTGCGGTGAAGAAACCAAAACCCGCCCCATTGCGATCAGACCTGCTATCCCGTTCACCGATATCACAGAAGATCATCCCTACTATGCAGACATTGCCGGCGTTTATCAGAAGGGTCTGATGAACGGTACCGAGCCCAACACCTTCTCTCCCGACACCACCCTCTCCCGCGCTATGCTCGTCACGATGCTGTGGCGTATGGAAGGTTCTCCCGTTGTCAATTATCTGATGCAGTTCTCCGACGTTTCGCAGGATGCATGGTATGCAGAAGCGATCCGTTGGGCGGCGGCAGAAGGACTTGTCCTCGGTTATGACGACGGTACCTTCGGCGTCGACAACCCGATCACGCTGGAACAGACGGCACTCATTCTGTACCGCTATGAGCAGTACAAGGGCGGCGGATTCACAGGTATGTGGATGTTCCGTCTGAACTATGACGACATCGCCGATATTTCCGAGTGGGCATATGAAGCAGTTTGCTACATGGTCATGCATCACGTTTACTGCATCCCCACCGAAACCACCCTGCAGCCGCAGAAGCCCGCAACCCGTGCGGAAGCAGCCGTCTTCCTGAATCGCTTTGCAGAACTGCGGAATACAGAACCCGAAGCACAATAACGATCAAGATTGAAAGGTTACATCTCCATGGAGCTTACCGCCAAACAGGCAAAACACACCAAACACGCCTGTTATTTTGCCTATCTCGCCATGTCCTCGATTTTCAGCCTGCCGCCGCTGCTGTTCAACACGTTCCGCACCGTGTACGGAATTTCCTATACCTTGCTCGGCACGCTGGTACTGATCAACTTCTGTACCCAGCTGACGGTTGACCTGATCTTCACCTTTTTCACAAAATACTTCAATCCGCATAAAACCGTGCGTATCATGCCGTGTCTGACCACACTGGGTCTCGCGGTCTACGCGCTGATCCCGACCTTTTTCCCGCAGATCGCCTACGTCGGATTTGTCGCGGGAACCGTGATCTTCTCGATTGCCGCGGGACTTTGTGAGGTCATGCTGTCCCCGACCGTGGCGGCGCTTCCGTCCGACAATCCCGACCGCGATATGTCGATGCTCCATTCCCTTTACGGCTGGGGTGTTCTGACGGTCATCGTCATCAGCACCGTCTTTCTGCGCATCTTCGGTACGGAATACTG
>JAZQWK010000199.1:0-5249 GCA_045632325.1 Eubacteriales bacterium | reverse complement strand
ACTCTTGGCAAACGCAAAAACGTCGTTTGCAACCTCAATGATCGTCCACGACGCAAACACCGAAATGACGAGCACTGCGACGATATATACGATACCCTTCAGCAGAGATGTGATCGCCGTCGTGTCGCGCTCGATCGGTTCTTCCTCACGGCGCGGCTTCTTCGTTCCCGCGTTCTTTCCCTTTTGCGTGCCGTCGTGCAGAACGCGCGTGACGGGAACCGTAACAGATCGCGTCAGACCTTCGGTATCGCGCAGATGAGATGCGGTATCTTCATTTATAACGGTATGAGCCCGCGTCCGTTCCTCCTCACCGTCGTGAACGGAGACCATCGGCGAAACCGTCTGTCCCTGCTCCTCTGCAGCCGTTTCCGAAACGGGTGCGGCAGGTGCGGGTGCCGACTCGCTTACCTTCGCGGCAGATTTTTCCTGCTGTCTGCGTGCAAGCAGTGCTCTGCGTTCCTCATCGGTCATGCGGGACATGGCAAATGCACGAGAGATCTGTGCCCGTTCAGTGTCCGTCAGCTGACTGCGGCGCACCATATCCGCAAATTCCCGCTTTTCATCCTCGTTCAGCCGTCCCATACTCAAAGCAGCAATCAAACGGCGTTTTTCTTCCGTCGTCAGCTGACCGAAGGTTGGGTTTTCCGCCGGATTTACCGTTCCGGCCTGTTTGTTTTCATCCATAGAACTACCTCCTCATGTATCAGACGATCCCCGTCACGCGCAGAACGAACAGAATCACACACGCAAGATAACCGGGTGACAAAAGAGAGCCGATCATTCCCCTCACGGTTGACGGCAGCTTGCCGCGTTTCTCCGCATACTCACGCAGGTATGCGGGAAGTGCTTCTCCGCGGATGCCTTTATCGTAAATGACACGCTCCGCCTGTGACAGCATCATGATGCCGCAGAACAGCATCGCCGTGATCAGTATGAACGTAAAAAAGATCTCGTTTTCGGGCTTTGCAATAAACGCCCAGATATACTCCTCAAAAAAGAGCGCGTAGAGATTATAAAACAGATGGATCAGCATCGGCGCAAAAAACGATTGGGTGACGTAAACGGAAAATCCGAGGATCAGACCGCCGACGAACGACGGAATGAACGCCACCGCGCTCATGTCCAGAAAACTGTACACAAACGCCGTCATGATGATCGCAGTCGGTGCACCGAGCGGTTCGTATTCGGTATAAAGCACCGAGCGGAACATGAATTCCTCTGTGATCGCCGGCAGGATCGCAAAGACGATCATCGTATACAGCGTATCGTAAATGTTGCCACCGAGCTCGGGCAGGGTTCTGCCGTAAATCGTATAAACCGAATGCGCATACAGACCGTCGGAAATGCCGAAGTTCCGCAGACACAGCTCCACGGCGGTCACGGCGCAGATCATTGCCAGCACCGAAAAGATTAAGAATACCGCTTTTTCCAAACCGAACAAACGCAGCTTCAGACGGAAAATATAGTTTTCACCCTTTGCCTTGCAGAAAAAGATCGTCGGCAGAACAAAGGTCAGAAGCTGCAGAATGACGAAAGAAAGATAGGCATCCCGCGTCCCCGACAGCCTCGCCGTATCCACGTACGAGGAAAAAATCAGAAACGCATAGGAAAACAGGGGAAGAAGCGGCAGTAAATGACGTTTAATTCGCATGGACAGCTCGTACTCCTTTATCCGTAACAAGAACGTCGACCGCCAGATCAAAGCGTCCGCGTGGGATCTCTCCGAGCACGCAGTCCGCATAAACGATGCCGACACGCACGCCGGGGAAGGACGTCAGATATCGGTCGTAATACCCTTTTCCGTATCCGACGCGGTAACCGGCACGGTCAAACACAAGCCCGGGAATCAGACACACGGGATGATCCTCCGCCGTATAGTCAGAAGCATACAGAACAGGCGCAGTTTCCGACGGCTCGCGGATGCCGAACGCACCGACCGTCAGATCGTCTACGCTCTTGACTGCATGATACTCCATCGTGCTGTCCTCCGTATTGCAGCGCGGAAACGCAACGGTCTTGCCGTCTGCCAGTGCCTGCACGGCAATCGGCATCACGTCAATTTCTCCGCCGAGCGGCGCATACATCAAAAGCACCTTTGCATATCGGTAGGTGATGGAAGAAAGAAACAGCTCACAGATGCGCATATCCCGTGCCGCACGTTCTTCATCCGTAATCGCGGATCTCAAGGCTTTGTATCTGGCACGGATCTCATTCTTCTTCGTACGGATCTCCGTTCCTTTGATTTTATGGATCATGAATTTCAGTTGCCTCGTTTTCGTCTTATTGCATCATCGTGGACTTGTGCAGCTCCTGCGCACATTCCTCACCGAACAGGACGTTGACAAGTGCAAGTCCGAATTCTGCCGCAACACCCATACCCTTTGCCGTAATGTAATTTTCATCAACGACGACGGACTTTGCGGAAATGTTCGCACCGATCAGATACTTTTCAAAGCCCGGATAGCAGATGGCGGAACGGCCGGACAGATAACCGAGCTTACCGATGATCATCGGCGCAGCGCAGATAGCACCGACGGTGATACCGCGCTCTGCCGCATAGCGGATCGCTTCGTGCACGGCACCCGATGCGTCAAGATTGGTCGTTCCGGGCATACCGCCGGGCAGAACGATCATTTCCAGTTCACGGTCGAGCACCATTTCCTCGGGAAGAATATCTGCGGTCACCGTGATGTTATGAGAACCCGTGACCTGCTTGCCGGTAATACCGACGGTCTTTACGTCTGCACCTGCACGGCGCAGAAGATCGAGCGGACAAAGCGCTTCTACTTCCTCAAATCCGTCTGCCAAAAATAAGTATACCATAGATGATAATCCTTTCTCTGCTTTCCGTCGGCGTTTCTCTCCATCAGTATAACACGGATTTTCGCCTGTGCCTACGGTAAACGAAAAGCATTTACATTCTTTTTACAAAATCGTCGTTATCAGGACAAATACGGTGCGACCGTGTCCATGATCTGTGCATGAATGTCATCGATCGTACGCGGATCGTCTCCCGCAAAACAGCGGATGCGGTTCCAGCCGAGCGTATCGGATGCATACAGCGCGGCAAGATAACTCTTATCCAAATGATCTGTGCTCTTTTCGTGGATATCCTGTACGCGTCCCGTCGCGGCACTGCGGGATGCCAGCAAACGGCGGGCAATATCGGGGCGCATCTCCAGATAGAGAATACAGTCGGGTGTCGGAAGACCGAGCTTTCCAAACTCAAAATCCCACAGCCATGCAAGGAAATCCTCCCACTGCTCGCGCGGCAGCTTGGACAGCTGGTGCACGGCGTTTGCCGTCGTATAGCGGTTGGTCACGACGATCGTGTCGGGATCCTCCAAATCGCGCTTCCAATCGGTTCGGTAGGAAATATAACGGTCAACGGAGAAAAACGTCGATGCCGCGTATGCGTTCGTGTCCTCGGGATTATCGCCAAGCGCACCGCCAAGATACAGCTCAACTGCAACGGCACTTTTTTCCCCGTACATCGGAAAGGACAGCTCCCGCACACGGTAACCGCGCTCGCGAAGTGCGGCACACAAAAGCGCCGTCTGCGTTTCCTTACCCGATGCATCCAGACCGTCAATGGTGATCAATCGTCCCATCAGATGATATCCTCCTGCTTTAACACAAGCTCCATATATTGTTCTTTGGTAATCAGCACGCGGCGCGGCTTCTGCCCTTCGGGTGCCGAGACGTAGCCCATCTGCTCCATGCGGTCGATCAACTTTGCCGCACGGCCGTAGCCGAGAGACAATCTGCGCTGGATCAGCGAGGTTGAGATCTTACCGGTTTCCACGGCAAGCTCTACTGCATTTTTCAGCATCGGATCGTCGGGGCTGCCGTCACCGTCGAAGTCCTCGCCTTCCATCGGCGACTTGCCCTTCTTCTGACCGCACATTGCGGCTTCCTTTTCGATGGATTCCATGACGTCGTCGGAATAGTCGGCGTGTCCTGCATTTTTCTTAATGAAGGTAATGATGCCGTCGATTTCCTCCTCGGAAACAAACGCACCCTGTACACGCTGTGGCTTCGGTGCACCGACGGGTGAGTACAGCATATCGCCGCGTCCGATCAGCTTTTCCGCACCGCTGGAATCCAGCACGACACGGGAGTCCATCTGGGACGACACACGGAATGCGATTCTTGACGGGATGTTTGCCTTGATCAGACCGGTAATGACGTCAACGGACGGTCTCTGCGTACCGATGATCAGATGCATACCCGCGGCACGCGCCTTCTGCGCCAGACGGCAGATCGATTCTTCAACGTCGTCGGGAGCCGTCATCATCAGATCGGCAAGCTCGTCGATGATAATGACGATCTGCGGCAGGTATTCGCGGTCGGGGTCGTTCTTCGTGATTTCATTGTAGCCCTTGATATCACGCATACCGACGTCCTCAATGAGCGCAAAGCGGCGTTCCATTTCGGTCACCGCCCAATGCAGTGCGCCTGCCGCCTTCTTCGGATCGGAGACGACGGGAACAAGCAGATGCGGGATGCCGGAATAAATATTAAGCTCAACCTTCTTGGGGTCGATCAGAATCAGCTTGACCTCGTCGGGCGTTGCCTTATAAAGCATCGACACGATCAGCGAGTTGATACAGACCGACTTACCCATACCGGTCGCACCGCAGATCAGCAGATGCGGCATCTTCGCGGCGTCAAGGTAGATCGGTGCACCTGCAACGTCCATACCGAGACAGGTAGTCAGCCTGCTCTTGGAGGTTCTGAACGACTCGCTGTCGATCAAATCACGGATGTAAACGGTCGATACCGATTGATTGGGCACTTCGATACCGATGGCGCTCTTTCCGGGAATCGGTGCTTCGATACGGACACCGTCCGCCGCAAGACCGAGCGCGATATCGTCCACGAGATTGGCAACCGAGCGGACACGGGTACCGGCTTCGGGCTGCAGCTCGTAGCGCGTAATAGTCGGGCCGCGGGAGACGTTGACGATCTTCGTTTTGACGTTGAACGAGCGCAGGATGTTAACGAGCTTCACCGCATTGGATTCCAGCTCTCCTGCGACATCCTCCGACTTATCCGAGGTGTCTTTTTTCAGGAGCGTGATCGGCGGGAACTGATATGCGGGAGCAGGCGGCGCAGCAGGTGCGGACGCAGTTCGACGCGGCGCCGAAGTATCCGGAGGTCTACTACCAGTCGGGCACCGCTCCGATGGTGCAGTATCAGCCGCAACCGGGTCAGCCGAAGTCGGAGGCCAAGCGGTCTTAGGAAGA
>JAZQWK010000198.1:0-4000 GCA_045632325.1 Eubacteriales bacterium | reverse complement strand
ATTACAGTATAGCAGACATCACACAAAAAGTCAATACCTTTTTTGAAATAATTCAGCAAATCGTGATATTGTACGAAAACCGCGTGAACTTCTTGTGCATTATCAACAATCGGTGTCGTGATATTGACAATACATAGGGTGAAAGAAGGACGGTTCGTTTAAAAAATCAACTGCAGATCCGATTTACGCATACGCATCTCTTTACCTACCCAAACATAAAAAAACAAGAGAGTCCAATTGGACTCTCTTGTGATATTCAATGTTTTTGAATTAGTGCTTCTTGGAGAGAACAACACCTGCAGCAACAGCCATAACAGCAGCAGCAGCAACGATACCAGCGTCAGCGGTAACAGGAGCAGCGGGAGCGTCAGCAGCGGGAGCATCTTCAGCAGGAGCTTCTTCCGGAACTTCCAGAGCACCGCCGAGAACGACGTAGTCGTACAGGTCAGCATCCCAGGACTTAGCGTCGAGAGACTGAGCCATGTTGAAGACGGAAGAGGTAGCGGTGGGAGAATCAGTGGTGCAGTCGTTGACCTGGAGCTGCATACCGATAGCGTCGCCTTCCTTCAGGCCCCACTTTTCGAGGTTGACAGCAACTTCAACGTTGTAGCCTGCAGCGTCCATGGTAACCTTGTAGTCACCGAAGAACTGACCAGCTTCAGGACCGTAGATGGAGTCTGCGCCGCCTTCAGTGTAGTAGGACAGCCAGTTACCAACGTCAACACGGAACTGCTGAACGAGGTCTGCATGTTCGTTACCGAAGTCGAAGAACATTTCGACAGAGTCGGTGTTCCAGGGCTGGTTCTGCTGCATGTCTTCAGAGGGAGGAACGATGTCAGCGTCAACAACGTCGTAGAAGATGTACCAGGTGTTATCGCCCCACAGCATGTAAGCGGTACCGTGTGCGCCGTCTTCGTTACCATTGTTGTACTGGTTGATTTCGATCTTAACAGCGTCTGCCCAAACAGCGTCGTTCATTTCACCGTCGATAACGATGAGGTCGTTGGACGGAACCTTCGGGACGTCAGCAACCTTAGCTGCATCAAAGGATGCGGAAACGGAAGCTGCGAGAGAGGACAGGATTACACCTGCCAGGATAGCAGAGAAAAACTTTTTCATGATTTTAATCCTCCATAGATTAAATTTTGTTTTTTGGTGTGTTCATTATAGCACTATTCAAGCACAAAGTCAAGGGTTATTTGAAATTTGTTTTCAAATACGGCACATTTACCAATTTATGAACGATATTTTTGTGCACAATAACGAAACCAAAACAGTTATACGTTATATTTATAGCACGAGGTGTGCCGTTTGGCGTATAATTATGCAGAGATTTGCGAGGAGCAGGCCGATTGCTGTATGATTGTAGGGGCAATTCACGAATCGCCCGCACCGTTGCTTTCGATGTTTCTTGTAATTAATAGCAAACGAAAAATATTGATTATGGTATTTTTTCACCCTTTTCCATCATCGTGGTTATTTGTGGCGGGCGATTCGTGACTCGCCCCTACACACAAAGAGATGCGTCTGTGCATCAAAAAACAGCACAGCCGTCTGCGTTCCGTATCAGAAGCAGACGGCTGAAAATGCAGCTATATAATTACTTCAAAGATTCCAGAGCCGACAGAATACCTGCGAGCGTATCGCGGTACTTTGCAAGCTTGCTCTTTTCACCTTCGACGACAGCGGCGGGAGCCTTTGCAACGAAGGATTCGTTTGCGAGCTTGCCCTCAACGCGGCCGATCTCGCGCTCGATGTTTTCGCGTTCCTTGTTCAGGCGTGCGCGTTCCTTTTCGAAGTCGACGAGGTCGCCGAGCGGGATATACAGCGTTGCGCAGTCGGTGATAAGCTGAACGGCGGTGTCGTCTGCATAGGAATCGACGACTTCCACTTCAGCGGCAGACGCGAGCTTCTGGAAGAAGACAGCGGTCTTGTCGGTGAAGGTATCCTTTTCGTTCGTGACGATGAACAGCTTTGCCTTCTTGGACGGCGGGACGTTCATTTCCGCACGGCGGTTACGGATGACCTTGATCGCGGTGATGAGGCGTTCCATGTGGATCTCGTCTGCGGTGAAGTCAAGCGCATCGGTATAGGTCGGATACTTGGACAGCATGACCGTCTCGGGATGTGCGTCCGCGGTGTGCGGCAGCTTCTGCCAGATTTCTTCCGTGATGAACGGCATGAACGGGTGGAGCAGACGCATCGTGCCTTCGAGAACATAGGTGATGACGTTCTGTGCGGTTGCGTTTTCTTCCGTGCCCTGTGCGTTCAGTCTCGGCTTGACCAGCTCGATATACCAGTCGCAGAAGATATCCCAGATGAAGTCGTAGAGGTTGGACAGCGCGATACCGATCTCGTACTTTTCAAGGTTTGCGGTAACGTCGCGGACGACCTTGTTGTAAAGGGACAGAATCCACTTGTCTTCAATGTGGAGCTTGTCTTCGGAGGGCAGGACACATTCGTCGATGTCGAGGTTCATCAGAACGAAACGTGCTGCGTTCCAGATCTTGTTGGTGAAGTTTCTTGCAGCTTCGATCTTTTCGTCGGAGAAACGCATATCGTTGCCGGGTGCGTTACCGGTAGCCAGTGCAAAGCGCAGTGCGTCTGCACCGTACTTGTCGATGATTTCCAGCGGATCGATACCGTTACCGAGCGACTTGGACATCTTTCTGCCCTGTGCGTCACGGACAAGACCGTGGATCAGAACGGTAGAGAAGGGCTTTTCGTCCATCCATGCCATACCGGAGAAGATCATACGGGAGACCCAGAAGGTGATGATATCATAGCCGGTAACGAGCGTAGAGGTCGGGTAGAAGCGCTTGAGGTCTTCGGTCTCTTCCGGCCAGCCGAGCGTGGAGAACGGCCACAGAGCGGAGGAGAACCAGGTGTCAAGCGTATCGGGATCCTGGCGCATTGCCTTGCCGCACTTCGGGCAGACAGCGGTTTCGTCCCCCGTGACGATCATTTCGCCGCAGTCGTCGCAGTAGAACGCGGGAATACGGTGACCCCACCACAGCTGACGGGAGATACACCAGTCGCGGATGTTTTCCATCCAATGGAAGTAGTTCTTGTCAAAGCGTTCGGGAACGAACTTGATCTCGCCGGAGCGGACGACGTCGATGGCAGGCTTTGCAAGCGGTTCCATGGAAACGAACCACTGCTTGGAAACCATCGGTTCGATGGTGGTATGGCAGCGGTAGCAGGTACCGACCTCGTGGGTCAGCGGCTCGATCTTCTTGAGCAGACCGAGCTCTTCCAGGTCCGCAACGATCGCCTTTCTCGCTTCCTTGGTGGTCATGCCTGCGTACTTGCCGCAGTCGAGGACATGCGGTTCGCCGACGGAAGCCTTGCCCGTTGCGAACAGCTCGTCACATTCTGCCTTTCCAGCAGCACCGGTCATGTGACCGTCGTAGGTGAAGACGCGGACGAGCGGCAGGTTGTGACGCTGACCGACTTCAAAGTCGTTGGGGTCGTGGGCAGGGGTGATCTTAACGACACCGGTACCCTTGGTCATGTCAGCGTGTTCGTCGCATACGATCGGGATTTCCTTGTTAATGAGCGGCAGAATGACGTGGCAGCCGTGCAGATGTGCATAGCGCGGGTCGTCTGCGTTGATCGCAACGGCGGTGTCACCGAGCATCGTTTCGGGACGGGTGGTAGCGAGCTCCAGCATTTCGCCCGTTTCCTTTACGGGGTAGAGCAGATGCCAGAAATTACCGTTCTGTTCTTCGTACTCGACTTCTGCGTCGGAAATGGAGGTAGAGCAGCACGGGCACCAGTTGATCATGCGGTTGCCGCGGTAAATCAGACCCTGTTCATACAGGCGTACGAAGACTTCCTTGACAGCCTTGGAGCAGCCCTCGTCCATCGTGAAGCGTTCGCGCGTCCAGTCACAGGAGGAGCCGAGGCGCTTCAGCTGGGAGATGATGCGTCCGCCGTACTGATCCTTCCATGCCCAGGCGCGTTCAAGGAAGCCCTCACGGCCGATGTCGTCCTTGGA
>JAZQWK010000197.1:0-2593 GCA_045632325.1 Eubacteriales bacterium | reverse complement strand
AAAATGGCTCGTACGGTATGGCTCTCAACCTTGAGGAAACCTTCGTCTCTGTCGTTATGCTCGGTACCGACGTCGGTATCAGCGAGGGAAGCGTCGTTACCCGTACGGGTGAGGTCGTTTCCGTTCCTGTCGGTGACGGTATGATCGGTCGCGTTGTCAACGCGCTCGGTCAGCCGATTGACGGTAAGGGACCGATCACCGCGGCTGAAATTCGCCCGATCGAAAAGAAAGCCCCGGGTATCATTGAACGTAAATCCGTTTCCCAGCCGCTGCAGACCGGTATCAAGGCCATTGACGCGATGATTCCGATCGGACGCGGACAGCGTGAGCTGATCATCGGTGACAGACAGACCGGTAAGACGGTCATTGCCACCGATACGATCATCAACCAGAAGGGAAAGGACGTCATTTGTATCTACGTTGCGATCGGACAGAAGAATTCGACCGTCGCACAGCTCGTTGAGACGCTGACCGAAAACGGGGCGATGGACTACACCGTCGTCGTTTCCGCAACTGCGTCCGAAATGGCACCGATTCAGTATATCGCACCGTATTCCGGTGTTACGATGGCGGAATACTTCATGGATCAGGGTAAGGACGTTCTGATCGTTTACGACGATCTTTCCAAGCATGCGGTCGCATACCGTGCGCTGTCCCTGCTCATTCGCCGTCCGCCGGGTCGTGAAGCATATCCCGGTGACGTCTTCTACCTCCATTCCAGACTTCTGGAACGTGCAGCGAAGATGTCAGACGAATACGGCGGAGGCTCTATCACCGCACTGCCGATCATCGAAACGCAGGCAGGTGACGTTTCCGCGTATATTCCCACCAACGTCATTTCCATCACCGACGGACAGATCTTTTTGGAAACGGAACTGTTCCACTCCGGCGTCAGACCGGCGGTCAACCCCGGTATTTCCGTCTCCCGTGTCGGCGGTTCCGCACAGATCAAGGCAATGAAGAAGGTCTCCGGTCCTCTGAAGCTGCTGTATTCGCAGTACAGAGAACTGCAGTCCTTTGCACAGTTTGGCTCTGACCTTGACGCAGACACCAAGACCCGTCTGGAGCAGGGTGCGCGTATCGTGGAAGTCCTCAAGCAGGACAGAAACGCGCCGCTGCCGGTTGAACTGCAGATCATCATCATTTATGCGGTTACCAACAATCTGCTCGCGGAAATTCCCGTTGCCGAGATTCGGCGCTTTGAGCGTGAGCTCTTTGACCACATCAATACTCTGCATCCCGAATTGGTTACCATGATCGGCGAAAAGAAGGTCATGGACGACGATATGGAAGCAGAAATCAGAAACACGGTCAAGGATTTTGTCAACGTCTTTCTCTGCAAGCCCGCAGACAGCGAGGGATAACGTATGGCCGGAGCAAATATGAAGGCCATCAAGAGCCGCATCAAGAGTGTTGAGAGCACGCGTCAGATCACCAAAGCGATGGAGCTTGTCGCTTCGTCAAAGCTGCGCCGTGCAAAACAGCAGGAAGAAGCGGTCAAGCCGTATTACAGCATGCTGCTCGATACGATCCGTGACATCGTCCGCGTCGGCTGTGAACGCCATCCGTTGATCAATGCAAAGCCCGATGCTTCTGCAACGTGCTATGTGGTTATCGCCGGTGACAGAGGTCTTGCAGGCGGCTACAACAACAATCTGTTCCGTCTCGTTCGTGAGCAGATCAGGGAAGGCGACTGTGTGATTCCCGTCGGTAAGAAGAGCGTCGACTATTACACAAAGCAGGCTTTTGAGATCTTGTCCTCCGATTTTGTACTGTCGGCTGACGTCGGCATTGCAGAGTCGCACGAGATCGGCGCCATCGTTTGTCATGCTTTCCGCTCGGGTAAGGTCGGACGCGTCGTTGTGGCGTATACCGAATTTGCATCGATGCTGTCCCAGGTTCCGCGTATGACGGAGCTTCTGCCGCTGGAGCGTGATCTCCTTCGCGCAGAGGAAGCCGCCGTGGTGGGCAGGGAAGCGGACGAGAATCCGAAGGCAAAGCTTCTGCCCGACACGATCTACGAGCCGTCTCCCGAGGCGGTGCTGGAAACGGTCATTCCGCAGTATGTTTCCGGCATGATCTTCGGTGCGGTCTGCGAAGCGGCAGCATCGGAATTTGCAGCACGCAGAACGGCAATGAACGCCGCGAACAAGAACGCAGATGCGATGATCTCCGATCTGACACTGCGGTATAACCGTGCGCGTCAGGCGATGATCACGCAGGAGATCACGGAAATCATTGCAGGCTCGGAAGCACTTTGATAAACCCCGATTATAAATCAAAACGAAAATTACGATAGAAAATAAAAGGATTTTAATAATATGCAGGAGCGAAGCATAGGCAAGCTGATTCAGATCATCGGGCCGGTTCTTGATATCCGTTTTCCCAACGGTCATCTGCCCGATCTTCTGAATGCCATTGAAGTCAAAGACGGCGACCGTACCATCGTCTGTGAGGTTGCACAGCAGCTTGGTGACGACGTGGTGCGCTGTATCGCCATGAGTTCCACGGACGGTCTCGTTCGCGGCATGGATGCCGTTGACACCGGAACCGGCATTACGGTGCCCGTCGGCGAGTGCACGCTCGGCAGAAT
>JAZQWK010000196.1:0-2820 GCA_045632325.1 Eubacteriales bacterium | reverse complement strand
GGCTACTTCATGCACTCCCGCGCAGGTCTGATCACCGAGTATCTCGGCGAGGACTGGTTTGATTTGATCAACGCAGGAGCCGACGAGGGCGAGCGCATCGGCATGGAGGCGTGGCTGTACGACGAAGACCGCTGGCCGTCGGGCTCTGCGGGCGGTATGGTCACCGAAGACCCCCAATACCGCATGAAGTCGATCGTCCTCTGCGAGCAGTCCCCGGAGACGTTTGCGCGCGACGGTGAGATGATCGCTGTCTTTGCCGCACGGATTGATAACGTCGATCTGTGGGGCTACCGTGCGATCGGAGCAGAGGATGACGTGCAGGCGGTCTGCGCATCTCTGGCAGAAGAAACCGCCGACAAGCCCGGTGACATCCGGATTCTGTCCTTCAAGATCGTCCCCGACCGCCCCAACTCCAACTACAACGGCAACACCTATATCGACACGATGAGCCGCGCCGCCGTTGACCGCTTTATCGAGATGACGCACGAGCAGTACAAGGCAAAATGCGGCGACCGCCTCGGCACGTCCATCAAGGGCATCTTCACCGACGAGCCGCACCGCGGTAAGGCGATGGACGATCTGCGCCGCGACGGCGATACGCTCACCTGCTCGATGTGCTGGACGGACGACTTCTTTGCGGAATTTGAAACGCGTTACGGCTTCCGCGCACAGGACGTCCTGCCCGAGCTTTTCTACCGCAAAAACGGCGAACGCCTCTCGCCCGTCAAGCTCTATTGGTTTGATCTGGCGGACAATCTGTTTTTGGAGCGCTTTGCCAAGCCCATCAACGATTGGTGCAATGACAACGGCATCGCGTTCACGGGACACGTTCTGCACGAGGATTCCCTTACCAACCAATCCGTTCCGCACGGCTCTCTGATGCGCTTCTACGAATACATGGGCGCACCCGGCGTTGACGTGCTGTCCGAATACAACCGCTGTTACTGGATCGTCAAGCAGCTGTCCTCCGCCGCGCGTCAGCTTGGCAAGAAGTGGCTGCTCTCCGAGCTGTACGGCTGTACCGGCTGGCAGTTCAACTTCAAGAGCCACAAGGCGGTCGGCGACTGGCAGGCACTGTTCGGCATCAATCTGCGCTGTCAGCACCTGTCGTGGTACACGATGGAGGGCGAGTCCAAGCGCGACTATCCCGCGTCGATTCTCCACCAGTCCCCGTGGTATCCCTATTACGGCGAGGTGGAAACCTACTTTGCACGCTTCGGCGCGTTCATGACCGAGGGCAGCCCCGTCTGTGACGTGCTCGTGCTCAATCCGATTGAATCCGTCTGGGCGCAGGCGTACCGCGGCTGGGCGAACTGGATCTCCCCCGATGCCTCCGCGACCGACGTGCACCGTCTGGAGGGTCATTATCAAGCACTGTTCCATATGCTCACGGGCAATCATATCGACTTTGACTATGGTGAGGAGCATATGATGGAGGAGCACGCCGACGTCGATTACGACGCAGACGGCAAGCCCGTTCTGCGCGTCGGCAACATGACCTACCGCGCCGTCGTGGTATCGGGTATGGAAACGATGCGCGGCACGACCTACGTTCTGCTCCGGGACTTTGCAGAGGCAGGCGGTACGCTCATTTTCGCAGGAGATCCGCCCGCGTACGTTGACGCGATGCGCGACGATTTCCCGACGAAGCTGGCAAACCGCCTCGGTGTCTGCGTCCCGTTTGAGGATGGAGCACTCGTCGCCGCACTGCGCGATGCCACCGCTTGCCCGATCTCCGTCACGAAGGCAGACGGCACTTCTGCGCGCGCTGTCTTTGTCCAGATGCGCAATTTCGGCGACAGCCTCGGCTTCGTTTTGCTCAACACCGACCGCGACAACCAAACGGACGCGCTGACGGTCTCCGTCAAGTGCCCGATGACCGCCGCAGAGCACTGGAATCTGCGCACGGGTGAGAGGGAAGCGTGGGCGGTGACCGCCGAGGATGGAACCCTTTCGCTGAATGTCACCCTTCCCGCCGCAGGTACCGCCGCATTCGTGCTGACGGAATCTGCCGACGAAACGCTTCTCACCGCCGCAGAACCGATGCAGGAGGTTTGCCGTCTTGCCCTCGACGGCGCATTTGCGTATGAAACGAACGAGGACAACGTCTGCGTCCTCGACTTTGCACGCGTCTCCATCGACGGCGGCGATTACAGCGATGAAATGGAAATTCTGCGTGCGGACGGCGTCGTCCGTGATACGTTCGGCATTGAACGCCGCGGCGGCGAAATGCTGCAGCCGTGGTTTGCCGCAAAGACCGATAAGACCGTCTACGGCAAGGTGCGCCTGTCCTTCACCTTTGACGTTGCCGAGATGCCCGCGGGCGATCTGATTCTCGCAGGGGAGCGTCCCGAACGGATGCATTACGCCATCAACGGCACGCCGCTTGCAAACGACGATATCAACGACTTTTGGGTGGACGACTGCTTTAAGAAGATGGCGATTCCGAAGTCCGCGCTGAAGCTCGGTACCAACGTCGTTACCGCGGAAACCGACTTTATGCGCACGACGAATCTCGAAGCGCTCTACCTGATCGGCGATTTCGGCGTCACGCTCGACGGTCATACCCGCACGCTGACCTCCCGTCCCACGGTCACGCGCCTGGAAAATCTCGACGCGATTGCGATGCCGTTCTACACGGGCGAGATCACCTACCGCGTCACACCCGCGCATTATGCGGCGCTGAACCTCTCCGACGGGGCGCGCGTCAAGCTCCGTACCACCGCGTTTGTCGGCGGTCTTGTCCGTGTACAGGCGGACGGGGAAGCGGAACAGCGTCTTGTCTGGGATCCGTATGAAGCGGACGTCACCGATGCTGTC
>JAZQWK010000195.1:0-2808 GCA_045632325.1 Eubacteriales bacterium | reverse complement strand
GAGCCGTATATTGACCGTGCGCTGTCTGCCAAGACCGACAACCGTCCAAACTTTCAAAAGATGATCAAGGACAGCGCGTCGAAAAAATTTGACGTTATAATTGTATGGAAGCTCGACCGATTTGCCCGTAACCGTTACGATTCCGCGCACTACAAGAGCGTTCTGCGCAAGAACGGTGTGCGTGTGATGTCGGCGACCGAATCCATTTCCGAGGGTGCAGAGGGCATTCTGCTGGAATCGATGCTGGAAGGCATGGCGGAATATTATTCGGCGGAGCTTTCCGAAAAGGTTGTGCGCGGTCTGACCGAAAATGCACTCAAATGCAAATACAACGGTGGCAAAATTCCGATCTGTTATCACATTGATGAAAACCAGTTTTATCAGATCAACCCGGTTACAGCTCCCGCAGTTTTGCAAGCGTTTCAGAGCTATGTCAACGGTGCCACGATGCAGGAGATCACAGATGAGCTCAATATCAAGGGCATCCGTACCACACAAGGAACGAAGGTTACGCTGAATACTGTAACCAGAATGCTGCACAACCGCAAATATATCGGCGAATATCAGTATCGCGATGTGGTGATTCCCAACGGTATTCCCGCAATCGTCCCCGTCAAACTGTTTGAATCGGTTCAGGAACGTGCCGCCGCCAACAAGAAGGCACCTGCAAAACACAAAGCTGAGGAAGAATACCTGCTGACAACCAAGCTGTTCTGCGGATACTGCGGCTGCCTGATGACAGTATAGACATTCCCGCCCGATTGTGGTATAATTTTAAAAACACCCCTAAAACCAACGCCAAACCATCGGAGCCGACAATGAAAATCACATCTCTGCTTGAAAATACCACACGCCGTGACGGGATGCTCGTCGAGCACGGGCTTTCCCTGTACGTCGAAACGGCGCGTCACAAGATCCTTTTTGACATGGGACAGACTGATCTGTTCTCCCAAAACGCAAAAACCCTCGGCGTATCGCTTGCCGAGGTCGATTACGCGGTTTTGTCGCACGGGCATTACGACCACGGCGGCGGACTTGCGGCGTTTCTTTCGGAAAACGACCGCGCACCCGTATACGTTCACCGCGACGCGTTTCTGCCGCATTATAACGCCGCGCAGAAGGATATCGGGCTGGACACTTCCCTTGCCTGCCATCCGCGTCTCATTTTCACCGACGACACCTGCAAAATCGCCGACGGGCTGAGGCTGTATTCGTGCAATCAAAAGGACCGCCCGCACAGCTTCGGTGCGTGGGGACTTTCCGAGCGCGTCGGGGATACGTTCATCGACGACGATTTCCGTCACGAGCAGTATCTCCTCATCGAGGAAGACGGCAAACGCGTCCTCATCAGCGGATGCTCGCACAAGGGGATCATCGACATCGTGTCGTGGTTTTCGCCCGACGTGCTGATCGGCGGATTCCATTTCTCCAAGCTGCCGCTCGACGAGACACTGACCGATGCTGCAAAGTCGCTTTCGTCCTACCCGACGGACTACTATACCTGCCACTGTACGGGCGAGGCGCAGCACGCACACATGAAGCCGTATCTGCCGCGGCTTCACTATCTTGCGTGCGGAGACAGCGTCACGGTATAAATGCACAAAAAAGGCTGCTGCGTGAACGGTCAAGGGTTCACACTGCAGCCTCATTTTTTACTTTCTTAACTGTTCAACCCGATCCGCAAGAAAACGTCCCGTGTCGTAGGTCAGCTTTTCGTACGATTTGCGCAGCGTCAGCGCAACGTCGGGGATATCGCCCATACATTCCAGGCTCATAACGCCCCGGTAACCGACCTCCGCCAGTGCCGTGACGAAATTGTCCCAGTTGCCCTTGCCCTCGCTGTGATGGAACGGAATGCGGTGTGCGTCGCGCGTACCGTCGTTGTCGTGCACGTGCAGACACTTCAGATACGGTGCGGCAAGTCTGACCGTATCACCGAGGTCGTGATCGAATACGAGCGCGTGACCCGTATCAAAGCAGATACCGGCATTCGGATGATGGAGAATATCAAGCACCTCAACGATGCGGTCCATCGTGGAAATGCGGTGTCCGCGAAACGGCATATTTTCAAGACAGATCGTCACGCCGTACTTTTCGCAGTCGGGAAGCAGGTCCGCCATCAGATCGACCGTCAGCTTCTTGGCAAGCTCGGGTTCTTCCTCGTTGCCCCAGCCGTACGGCATCTGCGGATGGAATACCATATACGGAATTTCCATCATGTGGCAGGCAAGCACGGCGCGGTGGAAGCAGCGCCAGCCCTCAGCACGGGTATCCTCCTCGGTATCGTACGTCGGCCACGGACCGTGCAGCTGATTGATGACCATGCCGTGACGCGCCGCCGCGGCTTTGTTGTCGCCGCAGAACTTTTTGAGCGCCGCATCGTCGTGGAAGATCGGATCCTTGATGTCGCACATCGCCTGATCCGCCGATTCATAGCCGATCTCCGCCATTCTGCCGTAAATGCCGTCTGCATTCTCTCCGTACCAGAAGTAACCGGTCGTATTTCCTACTTTCATTGTCTTATCTTCCTTTCGAGCTATTCAAATATTGTCCGATTTCCGTATGGTGTCAATGACCTCGGCAATATCTTTGCATACAAACTCCGCCGCGTCCTTTACCGCCTGCACGCCGTTTGCCATGGCACAGCCGTGATACGGTACGAGCATTGCAAGGTCGTTGTAGTTGTCGCCTGCCGACCAGATACCGTCACGGCAAACGCCCATATACTCGGCGTACCGCGCGATCGCCTCTCCCTTATCAACGCCGACGGGCGGGATGTCCATGCATCTGCCGTTCGGCTGGGGATTG
>JAZQWK010000194.1:0-5752 GCA_045632325.1 Eubacteriales bacterium | reverse complement strand
TGTCAAGACATTCGCGGCGTGCGCGTGCACACTGCTCGCGTGTCATCGGGTGGTCGGGATTGAAACATTCATCGAGCCGCACAACGGAGAAAACGGGGAGATACGAGCCGTGGAGCTTATTGTGGAGTTCCTCAAACGTATTGTAGTTGCGGCGGACATAACCGGGTGCCAGCTCCGCGCAGAGGAAGCTGTGCGGACCGCCGAACCAGACGGAGCAGTAGGGATGACCGCCGTCAATATCCATAATGGCATTGTCAAAGGAGAACGACGGTGCATCATAGTAGTAGTCGCGGTACTGGTCGTGGATGCCGAACAGGTAACCGATTTCGGTACACGTCTGCTGGAGTGCACGCATGCCGTCCGCGCCGCCTGCCGATTCATTGACGGGGAACGGATCGGGATGGAGGTTGTCATAGCCGTGATTTCCCCAGCCGTCCAGATGCAGATAGACCTTTTCTGCGCCGTTATCCTTCAGCTTGCGCAGAAGATCGGCGGTTTCGGAAAACGGCGTACAATGGTCGTTATTCGCGGGATCGTCGGGACGGTAATAGTCGGACAGCGGGCTGATATGAACCGCGCTTCCTGTATGGACGATCGGCGTACCGATAAGCTCTTCTACACGCGGATTGCGCTGAATCTTTTCGCGCAGCGTGACCAGCTCACCGCGCTCGGACAGATATGCACGGTACTTCTTTGCCATCGTGTTGAAGTCGCCCTCGGCAAAGAACGAGAAGACCATGACGCGCTTATAGGACATCAGACCAAGGGACGGAACGAAATACGGAAGCACTTCCTCGCCCCGGAGATCGTAGCGTGCATCGTAAGGCGTTGCAAAAATCGCGGTATAGCCGCATCCGTTTTTCACCTGACCGTAGATCGGGATGTAGCCGTCACGCTCAAAAATTTCACCGCCGCAATGGGTGATCGGATGACCTGCGGGAACGAGCGCGCCCTGCATACGCGGAAGAACGGTATAGCCCTCTCCTTCAGCCGCATCAAACTGCATGCGCGGCGGGAAAACGAGCGCGGCAACCTCACCCTTGCCGTCACCGTCCAGACGAACCTCGGTCTTCAGATCACCCGAGGGAATGTCGAGATAGACAAAGGTTTCAACTGTATACGGATATGCCGTGCCGTCTTCCTTTGCAAAGCGGCTGTAGGTCGCGCGGACACCGTCGGCAACGCCCGTCTTATACGCGCGGCTCTCGCAATGCGCATCGGTGAAGTTCAGCGTTGTGCCGTTTGTAAGTGTGATAAACGGCGTACCCGTCCATGCCCATGTGACGTCACTGCCCGCAACGGCAATGCTCAGCGCGGCGTTTTCGGGATCATACTGCAGGGATACGGTTTTGTTGTTCCATGTGTAAGTCATATTGAAGTCCTCCTGTTTTGGTGATATATACGGTTTTTACTTTTCAGAACGTATCGGTGAAGTAGGCGTTGGTATATGCCTTATAGCCCTCGCGGTCACGCACAACCAGACGGAACCAGCGGTCGTCGGGGTTCATCTTGAACGAAGCGGTATTGATGGTTTCTCCGTCCTTGGCGTGCACCAATTGACTGCGGCGGGAATCGGGAATATATGCAATTTCGCGGACGTCGCTTGTTTCGATCGTGACCACACCGTCCTCACAGACGAGCGAACGAATCACGGGACCGACGTGCGTGGACGTACCGGAGGAGGCATAAAACCGTCCCTGCTTGAGCGCCTGCATGACGGCACCGTATTCCAGGGATTCCGCCGCGATCATCGTATAACCGCCAAAGGAGTCACAGCACGGGCTGTCGTCGGGAATCGCATTGTGGTTATCGTCTGCCGCAATGCAGTACAGCCGCTCGCCGTTCCACAGAAAATCGTCGTAGCAATGACCGTTGTCGTCGTCAAAGCCCTCGATCAGGCACGCAAAATTCACGATCTCAAACGCATCCACGTTGTGATAGTTGATATACTGCGGATAATGCTCCAGCGACCAGATCGGATGGTTGTAGGTGACGAAAAAGCCTTCCTCGCGGGCTGTTTTTGCAAAGTCGGAGATCCATTCACCGCTGTACGTACGCGGGGAGGATTCCGTTGCCGCCGTTTCTCTGTCGGGCGACATCGCGATCAGACACAGATGGCAGACCATACGGCGAACCCAATCGGGATCGCTTTCGTCATTGATACCGGCTTCGTAGCCATTGAGTGCCAAAAACGTATCGTCAGTCAGATCGTTGTGGGTTACAAACTGCTCGTGATCGGTATAGGCAATGATCTGATAACCGTGCGAGCGGTAAAATTCCTTTAACTGCTCGGGCGTTTTTCTGCCGTCGGACACGGTCGAGTGGCAGTGCAGATTTGCACGGAAATAAGGCATATTGTCGGGGAGTAAAATCGTTTTCATAAAGCGTTTCCTTTCGGTAATTTTCCTTTCCTTAACTATAGCGTATTTGCTTCCGTTTGTCAAGAGGATTTCCGACATTCAAAAATTTTACGATTTTGCAAACATCGATTTTCCGCAAATCCCTTGCAAAATTTGCATTTCTGTGTTATAATATTTTTATGTGAGTTCGAAACCATCCTCACATTAATCAAAACTACGGGAGAAAACTGTATATGAAACAAAATCGCACCAAAATCCGTATGATGACATACGGTGCCCTCATCGCCGCCCTTTACGTCGCACTGACCTACGTTGCAGCTCTGCTCGGCTTGTCAAGCGGCGTCATCCAGCTTCGGTTGTCCGAGGCGCTGACTGTACTTCCCGCCATTGTTCCCGCAATTTATGCGCCGGGATGTGCCGCGGGACTGTTCATCGGCTGTCTGCTTGCCAACACACTGACGGGCGCCGTCATCTGGGATATCGTTTTCGGCAGCATCGCAACCCTGCTCGGCGCGCTTGGCACTTGGCTTCTGCGTCGCTGCGGACGCGTTGGGGTCGCGCTCGCGTGGGTTCCGCCGGCTCTTGCCAACACGCTGATCGTTCCGTTCGTTCTGCAATATGCCTACGGCGTTCCCGATGCGCTTTGGTTCTTGTTCCTGACGGTCGGTATCGGTGAGCTTCTGTCCTGCGGTGTTCTGGGAACCCTGCTCATCCGCTTTGCCGGACCGAAACTCAAACAGCTCAAATAATCGTATTTATTTTCCGCTGTTCCATAAATCAACTTTATAAACCAAAAGGATATCCGCATTTGTGTTACGGATATCCTTTTTCTATTATTGATGATTATTCAGCTGCGTTCAGTTCATCGATATATTTCTGAATTGCGCTGTTCAGAGTCTTCGCATTCTTCTCAACCTGCGATGCAAACGTACCGGCTCTCGATTTGGTAGCATTGTTGAAGATGGAGAAGCTGTTGCCCCACTGATAGATTGCGCCGAGGTCATAGCTGCGGGTCGCAAGCAGAAGCTCGATCATCTCCTCGGATTCATTGTCACGAATGAACTTACCGACAAGCGAAACGTCCATGTAAGCCGGTGTCAGAATGTGTTCGGAAACCTGTGCCATTGCTTCCAGAATTGTACCTACGCGGGAAACATCGGAAGCCGTTGCGGGAATTGCGTATGCCATCAGGTTATACGGAGAGAAGGTGTTGCAGTAACGCTCCTGTGTCGCATCGAGCTTGGGAGACGGCAGAATACCGAAATCGGTTTCGCTTTCACGGAAGTCGGAAACAAGTGCCATCGCACCGTAATCAAACAGACCACGGCCTTCGGTAAAGCAGACATTCATATCGCTGTATGCCGGGAATACGGATCTGCCTGCGATGGCGGATACGCTCTCATCAAACGTAAATTCTACAACTTTATCATAGGTTGTTGCACTGCGCTCGTTGTACATCGCAGAAACCGGCAGACCATTCTCGTCCTTGTTGATGATCATATTATCACCGCCGACCCACAGTGCATATACGTTGTAGATTTCCGTCAGGAAGCCAAACTGGTCAGCCTTGCCCATCTTGCCGTCACCGTCAAGGTCTTTGGTAACGGATCTTGCCATTTCATACATCTTGTCGATCGTCCAGACACCTTCTCTGACGAGCGTGTACGGATCGTCGAGATCGTAGTCTTCGACCATCTTCTTGTTGTACAGGATACACCAGGTTGCTTCATTATCCATGACGGAAATATCGCCGGTCGCAAAGAAGCACTTTCCGTTGACGGAAAGCTCGGTGCGCATCTGCTGATCCCACCAGTGCTGATCGAGCTGAATTTCGGAGATGTCATTATAGTCATACAGCATATTGCCGATGGTCATCTTGGTCAGTGCGTTCAGACCGTCCATGAAGACGTCGATGGTATCATCACCTGCGATGATGAGCTTCTGCATATTGTCAGCCGGATTCAAGATAGGGGATTCGACAATCTTGATGTTGTACTGCTCTTCCAGAATACGGTTGCGCTTATAAACCGCGTCATTGATTGCGTCGCCGTTTTCGCTTTCAGCATATACGTCGTAGGTTTCCCACGGAATATGATCGGTACTGCGATCCATGATCGTGAACTCATATCCGCCGTAGTCTTTTACCGGAAGCGATGCAATGGTCTGGTCGAGCGGGGACAGCGTTTCCGCTGTGGTCTGTGCTTCGGTCCCGACGGACGCCGTATCGGACGCGGTCGTATCACCGCCGCCGCAGGATGCGGTGAGCAGAGATGCCGCAAGCAGCAGCATTGCCATTGCCTGTGTCTTAAAATTAGCCATGATAGATTTCCTCCTTAATGATGATCGTATTATTCCGCAGCGTTCAGCTCGTCTACATACTTTTGAATGCCTTTGTCAAGACCATTCTTGCATCTTTCCACCTGCGATGCGAACGTACCGACTTTGCTCTTCGTTGCGTTGCCGAAGATCGAGAAGCTGGTACCCCACTGGAAGATGGAACCGAGGTCATAGCTGCGGGTTGCAAGAATCAACTCGATCATATCCTCCGACTCACTGTCACGGATGAATTTGCCCTTGAGAGAAACGTCCATATACGCAGGTGTCAGAAGATGCTCGGAAATTTGTGCCATAGATTCAAGGACCGTACCGATGCGGGAAACGTCACTTGCCGTTGCAGGGATGGCATATGCCGTCATATTGTAGCAGGAGAAGGTGTTGCAGTAATTCTCCTGTGCCGCATCCAGCTTGGGCGAGGGCAGAATACCGAAATCGGTATCACTTTCACGGAAGTCGGAGATCAGACCCATCGCACCGTAAATAAACAGACCGCGTCCCTCCATAAAGCAGCTCCACTGTTCCTCGAATCCGGGCAGTGCTGTCGTTCCAGGGTATGCTGATACGGTATCATCGAAATGGAATTCAAGCACCTTATCGTACGTCGATACACTGCGTTCACTGTTCATGGAAGAGATCGGAAGATCGGCGCCGTCCTTTTCAATGATCTTATTGTTTCCGCCGACCCACAGTGCATAAATATTGTAAGATTCCGTCAGATAACCGAACTGGTCTGCAACGGTCATCTTACCGTCACCGTCGACATCCTTGGCAACTGCCTTTGCCATTTCGTACATTTTGTCAATCGTCCAAGTTCCTTCATTGACGAGTGCATAGGGGTCACCGAGATCGTAATCATCCATCATTTTTTTGTTGAACAGGATACACCAAGTACCTTCATTGTCCATGATGGAGATATCGCCGGTTGCAAAATAGTGCTTACCTGCAATGGAAAGCTCAGTACGCATCTGCTGATCCCACCACGGCTGATCAAGCTTGATTTCCGAAATATCGTTGAAGTCATACAGCATATTGCCGATGGTCAGACCCTTCAAATC
>JAZQWK010000193.1:0-3902 GCA_045632325.1 Eubacteriales bacterium | reverse complement strand
GCGCGAAGCTCGCGAACGGTCAGATGCTCATTGATGATTCGTTCCATGTTCCATCCTCCGTATATATTGATAGTTTTGATTTCAGTATCTTTTCAAAAGGGATTTCCGCCGCGTCCACACCGCCCGACAGATCGTCGGCAGCACAGCAGATTCTGCAGTCTCCAAAGGGAAACCAGGCAAGGTCGAAAACGGTCGCACCGCTCGCGGCAGTGCTCTTTGCAGCATCGACCGTCACCTGCGACAGAGGATGCGAAAAGCCCTCTCCGGTGCACTTGACGTAAGCCTCTTTTGCGCACCAGATCTGATAAAAGGCGTCTTCCCTGCCCGACGACAGCACGTATTCCCGTTCCGCATCGGAAAACAGCCGCCGCATCAGCGCGTCGCGGTTGTGAATCGGACGGACAAATTCCGCGTCAACGCCGACCGCATCCGCATCCGACAGCAGCACCGCCGCGGCAAATCTCCCGTTGGCTTTGTCAACGGTATGAGAGAAATTGAACCGCACGGGGATCGCGGGATCGGCAAAACGCGGCTTTCCCTCCCACAAGATCGGCGCATCGGCGTACGCGGCATATCCGGCATCACACAGCGCGTACCGCAAAAGAAGCAAGGCAGCGGCAGATGCGATGCGGTCTGCGCACGGTCTGCGTGCGATTTGGGTGCGGCGGGATGCGGGGAGTGCCGAGAGGAGTGATGATTCCTCACAGGCGGAGACAGATTCTTGGGTGTGATATAGGTAAATCAATGTTTTATCCCTTTATATTATCGTGAATTCAACCGTTCGGAAATATGTATTTCCAATGCGTCTATGATAACGGCTGCGTGCTCTATCAGCATATGACATTCATCGGCATCAGCCTCAAAATAATCATCATAATCACTCTCTGTTCGGGATTCAAACAAAAGTGCCAAATGGTGGGAAAATTCAGTTGGAAATACACCCGTTTTGATATACATACGCCGAAATTCGGATAATACGCCGCTATGATGTTTCATTTCGATACCATCCAAAACGAGCACGGCACGAAGCGCATAAAACGCTGCGTAATACGCACGATTCAATGCTGTATGATAGTCCGACAACCGATAATTATTCTCCGCCGCCCAAAGCAATGTATGTGCTCGTTCCATGCGCCGCAGGGAAAGCTCTTTTACCTGATCATCGATCATAACGCAAACCCTCCCCAAGAATATTCCTATAAAACGGCAACGCGTCTCTCATACGATCAAAGCGTTCCGTCGATGCAGATTTCACAGAAACAGTAATATCATGAGCAAGACTTAAATCGCTGTTGATCTCCGACAGCAGTACGCGTTTGCCACGAAGATATCCGTCCTCAGCTGAAACTGTCATCATAATATCCACGTCCGATTCCGCGTGAAAATCTCCGCGCGCATAGGAACCGTAGAGGTACGCATCGCGAACCTTACCCTCGTATAATTCCTGACAGCGCTCATACGCCTCGGACAGAATCAAAAGTGCCTGTTCCTTTGTACACACGGCTATCAGCTCCTTTATTTATTGATCTTATCAATCAGATCCTGACGGAACTCTGCGTACGACGTACCGAAGTAGTTCCGCTCCTCCAGCTGTACGATGTATTCCTCCATCGAAAGTCCCTGCTCCATGATACGCATCGCGTGATAGCGTCCGACGTAGGTGAAGAAGTACGGCTGGAACGCCATGCCCGTTTCTGCGGTCTTATCGGCAGGATAACGGATGATAAAGCCAAACTTCCAGCAGTTTTCCAACAGCCACGCGTAAGCGGGATCGCGGGAAAACGCATTGGAATAGTCGTCATCCTGATTATTTAGTACGAAAGAGTATCCGGTTTGCTGCGGATTTGCTCCCGCGATCTGCGCAACCGAAGATACTGCGCCCTTTGCCTGTTCTTCCGTCATGGTTTTCATGTAATCCTTGACCATATTATCATAATACAGTCTCTGCTTGGAAAACGATCTGTAACCGAGACGAAGCGTGATGTCGGGATAGCCGTTCGCCGCAAGCTCCATGATCATCGCGTGCGCTGCGCGTTCCACAACGAAATCAAGATACTGCACGGGTCTGCCGTCACGGCGGATATCGTTGATCTCAACCGTTTCGGGCACGTACGACTGCGGCAGCGGATAGTCTGCGTTGACCAGCAGCAGATAATCGTCGCGGTTCTCGGGATTCATGAATTCCTCGTACAGGGAAAGATCGGACACGAACGCAACGGGCGAGGTCTCGCCGAACTCGTTGAATTCGTCCAGACCCACCAGCGGTGCGTCGGAACGGATGGTAAAGCGCAGGCTCTGCATCACTGAAGGATCGTCCTCTGTGGGAATACGCTCCACCGTCACCGTCTGCTTTTCGCTGTCGTACAGCACGGAAATGCCGTTGACGTACGAGGAGAAGAAGTCGTAGGGGATATACAGCTCCTCACCGTCGAGATACGGCGCGGCACTGATACGCTCCTCAACGCCGTTGATGAACACCTGCGTTGAGCCGACGATAAACTTGACGTGCTCCTCGGCGTCACGGGAGATATAGCGCAGCTCGACCGTATCGCCCGTCACCGCCATTTCACACATCTCAATGATCGGTGTCAGCGGGACGTACAGATGACCGCCGCGCATCATGCTGTCGTAATCGACCGACTGCGCGGATGCGTCACCGACCTTATAGGTAAAGTCGCGGCGCGCGGCAACCTCGTATTTGACGAGATTGGCGTAAAACAGACCGACGGAAATGCCGAGCAGCCCGAAGAACATGACGAGAAACAGCACGAAGCGTCCGAAATACACCTTCGTACGGTGCGCTCTCTGACGGCTTCTGTACTGCCGTTCTTCTTTTTTCATCTGCGCACGGATGGCGCGCTCTTCCTCCGTCAGCTCAAAGCGATCGTCGTGACGGCGCATCTTTTCCTGCGCACGTCTGCGCGCTTCGATCTGCTTTCTGCGCTGCTTTTCCGCCTCGCGCTGCTTCTTTTTTTGTTCCTTTTCCGCCTGTGCGCGCTGCTTTGCAAGTGCGGCACGGCGCTTCTTTTCGCGTTCGGCGGCGGCACGGCGGGCAGCTTCTCTCTGCTCGGGTGTCATCGGCGGACGCTGCGGCGTCTGTGTGCGATTGGCCGACGGCGCCTGGCCTTGTCGCGGCTGTCCGCCCGGATTCATGCGGGGATTCTGCCGCGGATTCTGATTCTGATTCACGTTGGTAGTCCTTCCTTTTGGGGTAATGCTGTCAACATAAGGGTTTGATGGCGGTTATGGGTGGTGCAGACGAATCTCTGTGTCCGTAGGGGAGGGGTTACCCCTCCCGCTGATACGGCACATCATTGAGAAATACATTCGTTTTGGAAAATTCCATATTGGTAATTATTATATCTTCATTCCCATTACCGTCATCAAACCGATATGGATCGGGAGGGGTGTCCGCAGACACGGGTGACGTCCCTCCCCTACAAAATCATATGCAGGATTCCTGTATTACCGTTTACACCCTCTCGCCGTCATCATGACAGCAGATCAGCTCTTTTGCATACGGCAGTGCGCGGATCATATCGCAGAAGATATGCCACTCGTCGAGCTTATGGTTTCTGCGCGCGTAATAGATATTCGTCAGCGTCTCGTAGTTGAGCGTGACCGTGCGCATCTGATCGTAGGACGACGGCAGGAACTGGATCATATCGTACCAGTAACGCTTGTCCTTGTTTTCCATGTACTTGCCGCGCAGATATTCCAGAAACGCGATCACGCCGTCAAACTGCGCAAGCGTTTCCTCGTCCATGTGATCGGTCGAGAAATCGGCGCGGGAGAACGGCTTTGCGTGGATCTTGTGCATCGTCGAGGTGGAGTTTGCGACGGTTGCGACCTTGTAGGTGTCGAACTCCTTCCACCAGTACAGCGGCGCCGTAATATCGACG
>JAZQWK010000192.1:0-12168 GCA_045632325.1 Eubacteriales bacterium | reverse complement strand
TCAGACCGTCCCAGTGCTCCCAGATCGTCGTTGCACCCTTGCGGACACTGTACAGCCACGACGGGAATTCCTTTTGCAGAAGCAGAGAGTAAGCCACATCCGCATAGCCGTTGTCGGTCAGCGCGTCCATGATGAACGCCGTACCGATGAAGCCGGTCTTCAGCTTGTTGCCGTTGTTCTTAACGAGATTAGCAAGATATTCTGCATACTTCGGTGCATCGGGTGCCAGACCGAAGTGCAGTGCGCAGACATATGCCGTCTGTGTGTCGGAGGTCAGCATGCCGTCCTCACCGACGAATTCACGCACGAATGCCTCGCCGACCTCGGCACGTCTTGCTTCGTATGCGGACATATCTTTGCCCAGTACTTTACCCGCCTTGATGAGCAGATCACAAGCGTATGCAAGGAACGCCGTGCCGAGCAGCAGGTCATTGGTCGCGCCGCGGTAGGAGCCTTCCTCGGCATCCAGACCGAGCCAGTCACCGTACTGACCGCCGCCGCCCCAAGCCGCAGGTCCGTCACCCTTGTTGTATACATAATCGACCCACTTCTTCATCGAGTCAAACTGCTCCTCAAGGATCGAAACGTCGCCGTAAGCGCGGTAGATTTCCCACGGACAAACGGTAGCCGCATCACCCCATGCAAAGGCTCCGTCGGGATGCCAAAGTGCGGGAACGATCTGCGGAACTGCGCCGTTTTCCGCCTGATCGAGTGCCAGGTCGTGCAGCCACTTGTGGAAGAATTTGTTGACGTCAAAGTTGTATGCGGCGGTACGGCAGAAGACCTCTGCGTCACCCGTCCAGCCAAGACGTTCATCTCTCTGCGGACAGTCGGTCGGCACGTCGAGGAAGTTGCCGCGCTGACCCCAGATGACGTTTTCATAAAGACGGTTGACCATCGGATCAGAGCAGGAGAACCAGCCCGTGCGCTTGATGTCGGAGTGAACGACGATCGCCTTGAAGTCACCGATGTAGGTGTCCGCCGACGGATATTCGGTCAGACGAATATAGCGGAAGCCCTGGAAGGAGAAGACGGGATAATACCAGTTTTCGGTGTTGCCGTCGGTGATGTAGGTCACACGGGACTTTGCCGCGCGGTAGTTTTCGTTGTAGAAGTTGCCGTCCTTGTCAAGAATTTCAGCGTGGTCGATGGAGATGCGCTCGCCGATTTCACCGACGGTGCGGAAGCAGACGTAACCCGTTACTTCCTGACCGAAGTCAATGATGCGCTCACCCTTGGGCGTGATGAAGTAATTGATGGCAGGAACTTCCTCAATATGCGTGACGATCTCACCTTCCTGCGGAACGAGAGCTTCGCGCTTGCCGTCGGTGATGACCGCAGGCTTCCACTCGCCGTAGACGATGTTGGCGTCATACGTCTCGCCGTTGTAGTAGTCGGAGTAGAGAATCGGGGTCTTGGAGTACAGCCAGCTCTCATCCGTAGGAATGGACTCGGTCGTACCGTCGGCATAGGTAACCGTCAGCTCTGCAATGATGCACGGATCGCAGATGTTTTCCAAAGAACCGCGCTGAATGTTGCCGAAGTGCCAGCCCCAGCCGAGCAGAATATCGACGTCGTTGGTTTCGCCGAGCATGGCGGTAACGTCGTAGGTCTGTACCTGTACGCGGTTTTTGTACGAGGTCCAGCCGGGAGCAAAATAGAACTCACCGACACGCTCGCCGTTGATGCGTGCTTCGTAAATGCCGCGTGCGGTAACGGTCAGGGCTGCAGACTTGATCTCACCCTTGGGTGCAAACGTCTTGCGGAAGACGGGTGCGACCGTTGCGCGCGGATTGTCGGTCGTGATGAATTTAGCGTTCTGTAAAAGCTGTGACATGATGGGTTTCCTTTCTGTGTCAGTTATGTATGTTCTTTTTCATTTTTTGTTTCAGATAACGTCCGATCGCTCCAAACGCATCGACGAACAGCGCTTTGAGCACCAGTCCGACGACCGAGCAGATGCCGGTTGCCGCACCGAACAGGACAAACGCGCCTGCAACGATGAGAATGTCGGAAATGAACAGTGCACGTCCGACGGGAAGCGACGGCTTTTTATGGGTGATAATCAATGCAATGATATCCGTACCGCCCGAGCTTGCGTTGACGGAAAACAAAAGAACCGTTGCGATGGCGATCCAAAAGACCGCAAGCACGAGATCCGCCCACATCCACGGTGTCCGCACGTGATCCGCAAACGGCAGAAGGTCGATCCACGCAATCGAATACGTGGTCAAAACCGAGCCGACCAGTGTGCGTACGGTAAACTGACGACCGAGCAGCAGCAGCGCCAGCACCATCAGTACCGTATTCAGTATGACGGTAAACGTCGACGCGGGCAGCGGCAGAAGCTTTGCCAGCAGCACGGACAAGCCCGACGTTCCTCCGAAGGTAAACGAGCGCGGATAGACGTAGAAGCAAAGTGCCGCGGCATAGATGATGCAGCCGAGGACAATGACGGCGTAATCCCGTACGGGGAATTTTTTCATCATGGTTTTCGATATCTCACTTTCCTTGTATGGGACTCGTATCACGATACCACATTCTACCCGTTTTGTCAAGTGCTTTTCCGAAATCCGAGAATTTTTCACGGCAAACCGCACAGCGGAACGTACACGCAGAAAATTTATTCACGATTTTTTCGCAAAATCCCCTTTTATTTTTTTGCGTTGTATGATATAATATAGAGAACATTATAAAAGGATCACCCGTCATACGGGTTTCGGTACTGTATATGAACAACGCTGTATTTACGGTCGGTGCCGCAAGAGAAGATATTACTCCCGTCATCGGCACACTTTTATTCGGTTATAATCCGTTCAATGAAAGCACATCCGTCCACGATCCGCTGCAAGCAACCGCTGTCGCGTTTGCACAAGGGGATACGCGCGCCGTGCTCTTTTCGGTAACGGTCGGCGGCTTCCAAAATGCACTCGCCGACGAGCTGCGCAAAACCGTCGGAGATGCAATCGGTATTCCCGCAGAGCATATCATTCTGTCTGCGACCCATACCCATTCGGGTCCGAACACGGTCGGTCTTGAAGGCTGGGGTGACGTCGACCGCGCGTACGTCGACACGATTCTGCTGCCCGCACTCTGCCGTGCGGCAAAACGTGCCGTCGAAGCACTGCAGCCCGCAGAGCTTGCCGTCAGCACGGTTCATTCGGAGATCGGCATCAACCGCAGAGAGCAGACCCGCGAAGGTTACATCGCACTCGGTCAGAACCCGCGCGGATGCTTTGATCCAACGATGACCTGCATCGCCATCCGCTGTCGCGATACCAAGGAAGGCATCGTCAATCTGCTCCATTACGGCTGTCACGGAACGGCAGCGGGTATCCGTCCTGAAATTTCCAGAGACTGGTCGGGTATCATGGTCGACCGCCTGGAATCGGAATCCGGCACGATGACCGTATACTGCAACGGTGCCGAGGGCGACGTCGGTCCGCGTCTGACCAACGGCAAGACCACGGGAGACTTTCACCACGTTGAGGAGCTCGGCGGATACGCCGCATCGGATGCCGTCCGTGCGTACAAAGCGCTCGGCGTCTACAAAAGCGGCGATCTGAAGCTGTATCGCGGCACGGTTCGTATCCCGAGAAAACCGCTTCTGCCGTTGGAAACCGCAAAAGCGAAGCTGGCAGACTATCCCGATCCCGATGCACTTTACAATCTCGGACGGATGGAATATCTCTATTTCAAGTCCACCGTTGACGAATACGAAGCGGGCTGTCCTGCGTATGAAACCGAAATGTCGTATCCGCAGACGATTCTTTCCATCGGAGACGTCGCGTTCGTGCCGTTCCCGTTTGAGATCTTTTCCGAGGTCACGATGCGTCTGCAGGAATATTCCCCCATCCGCTATACGCTGAGCTTGTCCAATACCAACGGCTACAACGCGTATCTGCCGTCGGAGGATCAGCTGGTGCGCGGCGGATATGAGATCGCGTGCTTCCGCTATAACTGCACGCATCCGCTCGTTGACAACGCCGATCAGATTCTGATCGACGAAAACCTGCGTCTGCTGCAGGAAACCTGATTTGAACCCAAAGCATTTGCGATAAATGCTTTCACCACTTTTACTATAACATTGAATCTGCAAGGAGAATCATTATGTACAGAATCGGACAGGAAGAAATTGACGCCGTCGCAAGAGCGATTATGACAAAAGACTTTTTCAAGGTCAACGGAAGCGGAAAGGAAGTGCTTCATTTTGAAGAAGAATGGAAGGCAGTCGTCGGTGCGGATTATGCACTGACCATGACCTCGGGCTTTGCGGCACTGACCTCCGCACTCATCGGTCTGGGCATCGGCCCGAGCGATGAAGTTATCGTTCCCGCGTATACTTACATCGCATCCGCACTCGCCGTCATCGCGGTCGGTGCTATCCCCGTCATTGCGGAAATCAACGAAACGATGACGATCGATCCCGTTGACGTTGAAAAGAAGATCTCCGCACACACCAAGGCTGTTATGCCCGTCCACATTCAGGGCTTCCCCTCTGATATGGACGCGCTGAAGGCACTTTCCGAAAAGTACGGTATCGCCATCGTAGAAGACGCCTGCCAGGCAGACGGCGGTATGTACAAGGGTCGTTACCTCGGCACCATCGGCAATGCAGGTGCGTATTCCTTCAACTACTTTAAGGTCATCACCTCGGGTGAGGGCGGTGCGCTCGTTACAAACGACAGAACCATTTATGAAAGAGCCCTGATTTACCACGATGCAGGTGCGGTAGCCTTCTTCGGCGACCAGCTCAACGGCATTGAACAGCCCCTGTTCGGCGGTACCGAATTCCGCGTTTCCGACATCATCGGCGCGATCCTGCGCGAACAGTTAAAGAAGATGCCCTCCATCCTTTCCGATCTGCGCAGAATCCGAGATGCACTCGGCGCACTCGTCTGCGGAGAAGGAAAAGCAGTTTGGGCACCGTCCAACGATATCGCAGGCGACTGCGGCACGACCCTTGCTCTGCGTTTTGAAACGGCAGAGGCTTGCCGTGCTTACCAGCAGAAGTGCAGCGAAAAGGGCATCGGCACAACCGTTCCGATCGATACCGGCAAGCACATCTACACCAACTGGACGCAGATCATGGAAAAGAAGGGTGCACTGCATCCCGCAATGGATCCGTTCTTAATGAAAGAAAACCAGGGTCTGCAGATGGACTATACGATGGATATGTGTCCGAAGTCCCTCGACCTTCTGTCCCGCACGCTGTATCTCGCCATCAATCCCGACTGGACGGAAGCAGACATTGCACACGTCGCATCCGTTATGAACAGCTGATACAGAGGAAACGTATATGAAACTCGGATTACAAATTTATACCCTCCGTACCTATCTGGCACCCGATCAGATCCGTGATACGCTGAACAAGGCAAAGGACATGGGCTATCTCGGCATCGAATGGTTCGGTCTGATGGGTTACACCCCCAAGGAGCTTGCAGACATGACAAAGGACGCGGGAATGGAAATGTTCTCGCTTCACAGAAACATTGACGATCTGATCGCTTGCGATCTCGACGAGCTTGACGCCATCGCCGCCGTCGGTGTGAAATATCTTCCCATCGGCTGGCTGCCCAAGGAACGTCTTGCCGGCGGTGCACTGTTTGAGGAAACCTGTGCGCTGATCAAAGCCTACGGCGCGGAAGCGAAGAAGCGCGGTATGCTGCTCATGTATCACAACCACGATTTCGACCTCGATCTGCTTGACGGCAAACCGATGCTCGATCATCTTTATGAAACGCTCCCCGCCGACATTCTCGGTGCGGAGCTTGATACCTGCTGGCTTTATTCCGGCAAGGTAGACCCCGCCGCATACATCCGCACCTACGCAGACCGCGCACCGATCATTCACCTCAAGGATTGCGTCAAGGAAGGCGGTCGCGCAGGCTTCAAGCCTGTCGGCGGCGGTGTGCTTGACTGGACTGCCATTTTTGCCGCTTGCGATAAGGCGGATTGGATCTGCGTTGAGCAGGACGAACCGTCCGACGGCATGGATGCGTTCGCATGTGCTGCTGCCAGCGCGGCTTTCGTCAAAAACAGTATTGAAGCATAATCATCAAAACTATCAAAACGCAGGAGAACTCCATGACCGAGAAACCGCTGTCCACAAAGGACTTTTATTACGATCTTCCCCCGCATCTGATCGCGCAGACACCCGCACCGAATCGGGACGAATCCCGTCTGATGCTGCTCAACCGCGAAACAGGTGCGATCCAACACCATATCTTCCGCGACATCATCGATTATCTGCAGCCGGGTGACGTTTTGGTACTCAATGAGTCCAAGGTCATTCCCGCCCGCATCTACGGCAAAAAGATCGCCGAAAACTCGACGGTCGCCGTTGAATTTCTGCTTCTGAAGCAGATCGAGGAGGATGTCTGGGAGGTACTGCTCCATCCGGGAAGACGGCTCAAGCCCGGCGCGGCGGTCTCCTTCGGTGAGGGTATCCTGCGTGCCGATATTCTCGAAACCGTCGAGGACGGAAACCGCATCGTCCGCTTCACCTACGACAAAACGCACTACCGCACGCTGTACGAGGTACTCGACGAGATCGGCAATATGCCGCTTCCGCCGTACATCACGGCAAAGTTAGAGGACAGAAGCCGCTATCAGACGGTCTACGCCAAGCACGAGGGCTCTGCCGCAGCACCAACCGCGGGTCTTCACTTCACGCCCGAGCTGCTTGACCGCATTCGCGAAAAAGGCGTTGAGATCGTACCCGTCATGCTGCACGTGGGCCTCGGCACCTTCCGTCCCGTTAAGGTCGACAACGTGGAAGAACACGTCATGCATTCGGAATACTTCTCTGTTTCCGAAGAAGCCGCCCAAACCGTCAATCGCGCCAAGGCAGAGGGCAGACGCATCATTGCCGTCGGTACCACCTCCGTCCGCACACTCGAAAGCGCGGCAGATGAAAACGGCGTTCTGCATGCAATGAGCGGCGATACCCGTATTTTTATCTACCCCGGTTACCGTTTCCGCTGTGTGGACTGTCTGATCACCAATTTCCATCTGCCGGAATCCACACTGCTGATGCTGATTTCCGCATTGACCCCCCGCGAGACGGTTCTCTCCGCTTACGAGGAAGCCATCCGCGAAGAATACCGCTTCTTCTCCTTCGGTGATGCGATGTTTATCACCGACAATACCAACCCTCTTGAGAGCACATAATGTACGAAAATAAATCAAAATCCCCGCGCGTTCTCTGCATCGTCGGTCCGACCGCAAGCGGAAAAACAGCCCTTGCCGTCGCCGCCGCAAAAGCGCTGGACGGAGAGGTCATTTCCTGCGATTCGATGCAGATCTACAAATATTTATCCATCGGCACCGCAAAGCCGACCGTCGAGGAAATGGACGGTGTCCCGCACCACTGCATCGATTTCATCGACCCGCGCACGCCGTTTTCCTGCCCCGACTACGTCCGGGCGGCAACGGATTGTGCCAACGACATCCTCTCGCGCGGCAAGCTCCCCGTTTTCTGCGGCGGGACGGGACTATATCTTGACAGCACGATCCGCGGCACACAGTTTTCCGACAAGCCCGACGACGACGGCGAAAGCGCGGTTATGACCGATCTGCGCACGGAATTTGAGCGGGACGGCATTGACGGCATATACGGCCGTCTGTCTGCCGTCGATCCCGCATCTGCCGCCGCCATTCACAAAAACAATACGAAACGCGTTCTGCGTGCACTGGAGATCTATCTGACAACCGGGAAAACCAAAACGGAATGGGATGCGCAATCCCACAATGCCCCGCCCGTCTTTGACGCCTGCTATATCGGACTCGACTACCGTGACCGCTCCATCCTGCACGACCGCATCAACCGCCGCGTCACACTGATGCTGGAGGGCGGTCTGGAGGAGGAGGTGCGCCGACTGTATGCCGAGGGGTATCTTCCCGACGGCTCCACGGCGGCACAGGCAATCGGTTACAAGGAATTTCTTGCGTATCTGCGCGGCGAAATGACGCTTTGCGAGGCAGCAGACAACCTCCGCACGGCAACGCGCCGTTATGCAAAGCGGCAGCTGACGTGGTTCCGCCGCAATCCCGCCATGCACTGGCTGTATCCCGACGAGATCGCTGCAAACGCACAGGGAAAAGCGCTTCTGTCAGCCTTGTGTGAAAAAACCGTCGAACAGTTTCTGTCCGATACAACGATAGCAAAGGAGTGATACTGCTTGGATTTAAAATATCTTGCAGGCGTACTGAAATACGTCATCTCCACGGTTTTCTCCATCGGACTCGTCGTCTTTTTAATGTATCACATCATCGGCAGCCTGACCTCCGACGTAGAAACGACACCGATCTCCTTCACGACCCAGGAGCAGGTGTCCGAATACGATGCTTACATCTTCCGCGGCGAATCGCTGCTGTATACAGCACCCGGCGACGTCGGCAGCATCAATTTTCTGAAAGAAGACGGCACCAAGGTTTCCGTCGGAGAAGAAGTCTGTCAGGTATACGCCGGAAACGCGTCGACGGAATCCGGCATTGCGCTCGCGGAGATCGAGCAGAAGCTGGAGCTGCTGCGCAATTCCAATCTTGATGAAAACGTCAATTACTCCGATACCCAACTGATCGATACCTCCATCAACAACGCGTATTACACGCTTCTGACCCGTATGGCAGACGGTGCCGCCGGATACGCCATGGCGAAATCCGACGAGCTGATCTCCTCCATGAATCAACGTCTGATCATCACCAAGCACGTTGAAAACTTCGACGCACAGATCCGCACGCTGGAAGCACGCCGCCACGCGCTCATCACCGGCTCCGGCACCGTTGCCGAAAGCGTATACAGTGACTGTGCGGGATACTATTACAGCGACATCGACGGATTTGAGAAAATTTTCTCATCCGAAAAAATATCCAATCTGACGCTGGACGAATACGACAGCCTGGTATCCTCCGCTGCCGATATTTCTCTGCAGAAAAACAGAAGCGGCGGCACCAACTGCGGCAAAATCGTCACCGAATACAACTGGTATATCGGTGTGCGCATCACCACGGAAGAATCCCGCTCTTATACGGAAGGCTATACTTATACCGTCATCTTCCCCTATAACTCCGATATCCGCATCTCCATGATCCTCGACCGTATGATCCTGCAGGCGGACGACGACCGCGTCGTTCTGGTCTTCCGTACCAATACCATTCCCGAGCATTTTTCCTTCCTGCGCCGCCAATCGGTGCAGATCGTCACCAACACGTGGGAGGGCTACAAGGTACCGCTTTCCGCCGTCCGTATCATCGACGGTGTACAGGGCGTGTACATTCTGGAAGGCTACATTGTAGAATTCCGCCGCATTGAACCGCTGCGCGAGATCGACGGCTACTTCATCTGCCGCGAAAACAACGGCACGGAAGAAGATGCAGATATGCTTGAGTTATACGATCACATCATTATCAACGGCAAAAACCTGTATTCAGGAAAGATCATTTCCTGACGGATACGAAAGGAACCGGCACCATGGCAACCGAAGCTACGCAAAATCAGTTCACAGCAATTGCAGACAATATCAGCACGCTCCGCGAATCGATCACCGCACTTGCAGCCCGCTCTGCATACGGACAGGACGTCACGCTGATGGCAGTAACCAAAACGGTCGACGTTGACCGCATCAATTACGCCATCGATCACTGCGGCATCCGCTGTATCGGTGAAAACCGCGTACAGGAGCTGTGCGATAAATACCCGCACCTGCATCTGGACGGCGTCTCCGTTCATCTGATCGGCAGTCTGCAATCAAACAAAGTAAAATATATCGCGGATAAGGTCGATCTGATCCATTCGCTGGATTCTCTTTCTCTGGCAAAGGAAATCGACCGTCAGGCGAAAAAGCACGGTCGCGTCATCGACTGTCTGATTGAGATCAATATCGGAGAAGAAGAAGCCAAGGGCGGGATCAAGCCGGAGTTATCGGAGATCCTTGCGTTTTACGATGCCGTTTCCTGCTATGAAAACGTCCGTATTACGGGCTTGATGACGATCGCACCCAACTGCGGCACGGAACCGGATGCTGCCGAGCGCTATACCGCATACTTTACCAAAACGAGAACCCTGTTTGAGCAGCTGTGCGAGCAGCGTCTGCAGGCAGTCAACGGTCTTCGTCCGATCCTTTCCATGGGAATGTCAGGCTCGTACGGTCCCGCAATTCTCTGCGGCTCCGACATCGTCCGCGTCGGCTCCGGTATTTTCGGTGCGCGAACTGCGGCACATTGAGTCGGAATCCGTCAGAATCGCTCTGCGAAAATGTAAACAATTTGTTAATTATGCATTTTTGAGCAAAAAATATGGTGCACAATTCTGCGTTTTGTGTTATAATAAAGTGATACTTGAAATTCGCCGAAAAAACACGGGAATTTTCAAAACAACGGCATTCATTCAGCGTATTTAAATAAATCATAAATTTAAACATAGGATTTACAGTGGAGGTACAACAATGGGAATTTTTGATAAGATCAAGGGTATGGTAGGCTCTGAGGATCTCGATTATAACGAATACAACGACGATCTGTTCGGCGATGATATGCCGGGCGTTGATCCGATGGCAGAAGCAGCTGCAGGTCAGACCGCGTACGACAACGGCTATGCTTCTTACGATGCACAGCCGCAGCAGCAGGCACAGCCCCAGAGACAGCAGTCTCCCATGGGCAGCTCCAATCTCGAGCTGAAGGTCGTTAAGCCCGACCGTTATGAAAACGTCAATCAGATCGCAGACCATCTGCTCAACCGCCGTACCGTTGTCCTCAATCTGGAAGGCACCAATAAGGAAACCGCACGCCGTCTGATCGACTTCCTCTCCGGCGTTGCATACTCCATCGACGGTCAGCTCAAGCGCGTCGCAAACAACACGTTCGTTATCACGCCTCATAACGTCGACGTTTCCGGCGATCAGCTCCGCGGTCCGGAACCCAAGCCCGAGCCCAAGTCTCCCATTGACGAAGACGATATTTACGCAAGCGAACTCTGATCACACACACCCGAATCCGACCGATTGCGCGGATTCCGAAGGATAGGAGGATTCTGTGACACAGATCACTTATGTATTCGCCAACGTGGCATATCTGCTGGTCGGCGCAATACAGACGCTCATGTTCATCCGTGCCATTCTTTCATGGCTTCCGATGCTTGAGGGAAACAGCATCACCGACTTTATTTATCAGGTAACAGAGGTTGTGATTTATCCCGTGCGCTGTATTTTGGAGCGCTTTGAGATGTTCACGGCTCTGCCGCTGGATCTGTCTTTTTTCGTCACGTTTATCCTTCTGTCTATTTTACAGACCATGCTGATGGTGTAAGATGTCTCATGAAAAAAGCATCGCCTTTCTCGCCCGCACCGAGGAAGAACGATTATTGCTCGCACACACGGATGATCTCGTCAGCCGTGCCGATGGCGGAACTGTCAGCGGAGATTTTCTGAATCTCGGCGAACAGTTCCTTGTCCGTGCGTTTTTAAATCAGTGCGGAAAAACGGAAAACGTCGATTATGCCTTTTTCGGCGGGTATCCTTATGCAGAGCGGCGTATGCTGTTTCTGTTCCCGTCGTATTTTGCGGATACCATGCCCTATATGACCGACGATGCGGGAAACGCACTTTCCCCCGTCGATGCCGCCGCTCAGATCTGCGGGGAGGAGCACGCGCTTTCCGCGCTGAAGATCCTCGGCTCCGGCTATCGGACACTCTCGCACCGCGATTATCTCGGTTCGCTTTTGGCACTCGGCATTGAGCGCAGTGTCATCGGTGATATTGCCGTGCTCGATGATTGTACGGCAGTGCTGTACGTCAAAGCCGCAATGGCAGACTTTTTGGTCACCGCAATGGAGCGCATCGGCTCCGATAAGGTAACGGTTCGCCCGCTGTCTGACGAAGATGCAGCTTCAACGCCCGATACGCGCCGCTGGGAAACGTTTTCCGATACCGTTGCCTCTCTGCGCCTCGACGGAATCGTTGCCGCAGCTGTCAACCTTTCACGTGAAAAAGCAAAGCTGCTCGTGACAGGCGGCTTCGTTGACGTGGATTTTCGTCCGTGCGAGCATCCCGACACCGAGCTTGCTCCCGGTTGTTATCTGTCGATCCGCGGTCACGGAAGATACCTCTTTGCCGAGGTAGACGGAACGTCCAAAAAAGGACGCATCCGTATCAAACTCAAAAAGCTCAT
>JAZQWK010000191.1:0-5595 GCA_045632325.1 Eubacteriales bacterium | reverse complement strand
AGCTGTTCATCCAATGTGTCTGTGCTGTCGGTTTTGCGCAGGACAAATCCCTCGGGTGTATGCTCATACCACACATCCGTGTCAGTCGGGAAGATGCGGTAGCCAATCCAGTTGGGAGATACGACGGGAACAAACGCATGCGCGTCGGCATCATAGCGCGAATACGTCCATTCAGCAATGTCCAAGGGACGCTCAACCATCCAGATACTGCCGCCCTCACCCGGGACAAGAACCGTATTGTAATTCTCATCCTCCGGCCAAGGAAGAATATCAAGTACATTGCCGTTCGCATCGAGAATCATGATATTTTGTGCAAACTCAGTAAGGTAGAGATATCCTGTCTGCGTGTCATGATAGAGATTTACAACATGTGCATAACCGTCATCATACAGATCATTTACGTATAATGTAAAGTGCATTGTGCCGTCGGCATTGACGGAGAAAAGAACCATATCGGTTTTTATCGGCGGTTCCGGTTCATCTGACAGGGCAGTATGTACCTCCAAAAGCTGAAGTGTTCCGCCGTTCTGCATCGGAATATGGGTACGCAGATAGACGGTACTGTCGGGAAATTCGATCAGAGGTTTCAGTTCCTTGGTTGTCAGCAGATTTGTCGTCAGGTCCCATACAAGAGCGGTCTGTGTGTCGGGTATTGCGTCTGTCACAAGCAAGGTATCGCCAACCAGCGTATAGAGCGGTGTGTTTTGTGTGCCGGTGACCACAGTGTCGGGCAAAAGCGCAGACAGCGTATAACAGGTTCCGTCCTCATTGAACGGCTCGTCGGTTCGCTCGTCCTGTTCTTCTTCAAAAACTTCGGGCGGCGGTGCACAGCCTGCGGCAAAGAACAGCAGAAATATCAGCAGTGCAGAGATGATGCGGCGAAGGACTGCGTTTGTTTTCATGTAAATTTCACTCCTTTGGCAAAAATAGGGTAAGGTGATGCCCCTTACCCTATATAGACGATGAAATTTCGATTTTGTTCCCTGTTTTTTGAAAAAAGTTTGAAAATTTTCAAAAAATGTTGAAAAGGGGCGTATGACAGCAGGTGGTTCACAGTGTGTGAATCAGACGGTCCAGTTCTTCGGGCGTGTCCGCTAAATTGACAACACCCATGCCCTCGTGAAATGCGCGCGGACGATAGCCCCAGGTGACGCTGATGCCGACCATACCTGCGTTGCGCGCGGTGTTGACGTCGACCTCGGAGTCGCCGACAAACGCGATCTCCGACGGGTCAAGACCGAGCTGCTCTGCGATCGCAAGAGAGGAATCGGGTGCGGGCTTCGGCGGGAAACGGTCGGAAACACCCCACGCAAGCGCGAAGATGCCGACGCGTCCGAATGTCGTAAAGTCAGCGGGATCGTCGGGAATTGCTTCGATGCGGGAGAGCTTCTTTGCAAGTCCTACGACGTGGTTGTGCGCCTTGTTGGACATCATGCAGACGGGATATCCTTCGTCAATCCATTTGTGCAAAAGCGCCTCCACACCCGGATAATAGTCGGTATCGAGATAGCATTTGCCGTACACGCCGTTGTAATAAGCAAGTGTTTCGGTGATATGTTCTTCGCTTGATCCTGCGGGCAGACAGCCGGCGATCCATTCACGGGAATGGAAGTTGACCCATTGGTATAGTTCCTCAACGGTGTGTTCGGGATGACCGAAGTGGCGCAGGGTCTCGTTGATGGCGCGGTGAAGCTCGGGCATCGTGTATCCGACGGTGCCGTCGAGGTCAAGAATGATGGCTTTGATCATGGTAGTATTTTGTGCCGTGCGGCGTCCTTTCGTTATGTTTCGGGGGTGGTTTCCTCTTCCTCCGCGTCATCCAGCCAGTTGTCACCGTGCTGCTCGTAATACGCGATATTTTCCATAAACGCGCGGCAGAAGGCATCGGCGGCAGGAGTGTCGGCGGACAGGAACGGGTCTGCGGAAAAGCCGAATTTGGCGGTGTTCTTGGAACGCGGAATCTGCCACTGCGGCTTGAAGCGTTCGTCCTCGGGCAGAAGCACGGCGTTTTCGCGGTGCGTGCAGAAGAAGAAGGGATGATTGATCTCCTCGCCTTCCTCGTTCGTCATCGGAATATATTCGGGATGCGGCGTGACGTTGGCATGAGAGTACCAGCCGACGGTGACGAGCGCACCCGTTTCCGCCTTGGCGCAGAAGACGACGGTGGCATCGGCGACGAAGCCTTCTTTACCCGCTTCATCGGCGATCGCGCGCGGGAGCGCCTTTTTCGCGCTTAAAGCGCCGAAAAGCAGCTCGAAAACGGTGCCGTCTTCACCCGCGAGATCGACGGGCAGAAAGTTTGCACATTCGGGTACGCTTGGTGCTTCGGTTCCGTCGTAGTTGACGAAATAGGGAATCAGACAGAAATAGAGTTTTTTCATAGCGGTTAATCCTTTTCAGCAAAAATGCGGGACTTGCGCAGCATCGCAAAGAAATACTTGCGTTTTTCCGAGAAGCGGACGACGTCGCCGTTCGTCTGCAGCTCTGCGTCGTTGGTATATAGGATCCGCTCCACGGGGATATGGACGGTGTCGCGCTCACAAAGCTCGCGCAGACCGATATAGTAATCGTGCTCCTCGCCGCGGATATAAAATCCTGTCAGAGAGAATCCGTCGGGACATTCGCCCGCGGGAATGACCTCAATGAAGTCGTCGCGGCGAAGCTTGTATTCGGCGATGATGCCAGCAAGCGATGCGCGGTCTTCCGCGGACAGATGCTGCATTTCGCACCAGATCAGCGGATTGGACACCATGACCGATGCAAAGACGTAATCGGGATCGTAGCCCTGCGGAGCGAGAATATCGGGCGTTCCGTCCTCAAGCAGATACTTGTCCGCATTGCGGCGCAGGTTCAATACCTCGTAGAGCAGCTTGCCTGCAGGGATATATTTTGCGGTCTGCCAGAGATTGCGCAGGGTATTGTGCGGGAAATAGTTGCCCCAGTCGGTGTAGCGATTTTCGACGAACAGCGTACCGAGATCCTTTTCGTAGAACCAGCCGGGACGCAGATCGTTCGTGATGTCCATTTGGAACGCGATGCGTCCTTCACTTTCCATCATCAGACGGAAGCACATATGCAGGAAATTCTTTTCGCCGGTCTTATTCTGAATGTGCATACCGTCGAGCTTGAAGTGACGGATGCCGTAGGTGCGGTAAAATCCGAGCAGAATCTCTGCATCGCGCTGCCAGTTGGCGTAATCGCGGTATGCGTCGGGCGAGAACCACAGACCGATTGCGATGCCATGTTCGTAAGCGGCGCGGCAGATCGATCCGAGGCCGTTGGGAAACCGCACGGGATCGGGTGTCCAGAACTCGGGATCGCTGTCCCAGAAGCCGCCGTTCCAAACGCCGTTGGTAACGGATGCGGAATTGGCGGAGCGTCCCTTCTGCCAGCCGTCGTCGATCTGGACGATATCGACGCCCATTTCACGGGCACAATCAATTTCGCGCAGGAGAAATTCCTCGCAGACGGCACTGTCGCGCGAGCGGTCGCCCCAGGTATTGGACATGATGAACGGGGCAAAGCCGCCGCAATCCTCTGTATAGACGGCACGCGCGGTTTTGGCGCAAGCATCCGATGCGCAGAGTGCCACAGTGACGGGATAGCCTGCGATAAAGCCTGCGGGGGAGAGATCGCTGTAGTCAATGCCGGAGCCGCAGACCGTAAACTGTGCGGACGAGGCACGGACGTCGGAGGAGATACGGTTCAGATGCGCGACTGCAGACGGTGCTTCCTTTTGGATCATGCAGGATTCGCCGACGGTCGGGTCGGTGAAGAAGAACAGATTGCCGTCGAAGGGCTCCTCGGTGTGATAGAGGTAAGAGCGTTCCTCGCGGACAAGGGAATCGATGTGGTCGGTGCGGTCAAAGAAGCGCACGCGGTCGAGCGTGATATGCCGTCCCGCATGGAAAATACGGTCAACAACGTCGGTCTCGGATGCCGTTGTATCGGCAGCATCAAGCGTATCGATCTCGCTTTCAACGCCCGTTTCTTCCATCGGCAGTGCTTTTGCAAACAGCTGGGAACGGATGGCGGGCGTGTTTTCTGCAACCGTGAAGACCCAGCGGACGATATAGTTGGCGGTAAACGTGACGATGCCGTCTTCGTACGTCGTCTCAACCATGCTCCAATCAAAGCCCGGCAGATGCAGAATCGGTGCTTCCTTTGCAGAGCGCCAGGTATAGCCGCTGTCAAGGCGGGTCAGTGCGGTGGCGACGGGCTTACCGTTTCGGAACGTGATCTCGCGGCGGATATAGTCATTTTCAAAAACAAGGGTATCGAGTGCGTTTTCCAAATATTGCATGACGGATTCCTTTCAGGTTCTCTCTATTATCAAATCACAAAAAATACGATACCGACAGCGGCCAGGACCAGGCTGACCCAATCCTTCTTCTCAAGCTTTTCATGATAAATGATCCAACCGAGGAGCGCACCGAGGACGATGACCACGGCACTGATGACGGGGAATTGAATGGATGCATCCATCGTCTGTGCGCAGTTGAGGGAGAGAATATTGCCAAGACCGTTGCAGACGGCGTACAGGGCACAGGAAACGAGCAGGATGACGAAAAGCTTCAGGGTCATTTTGCCGCCGTCGCGGGCAATGCCGACGAATGCGTTGGCAATACCGCGTTTTTCGCCGTTCTTCATCTTAACAATACCGATCACGAGCAGAATGAGTGCTGCCGCAATCGCGGTTTCTACCTTGCAAAGCAGCAGAAAATCGTCGGCGGAGACCGCGTCAGCCGCCTTCTGACTCTGCGTGGTTGCGATGGAAACGACGCCGTTTGTCAAGAACAGGATAAAGCAGTAGAAGTGGAACAGAAGACCGCCGCCTTGCTTCTGCGCATCGTCGTTCTTTTGACCGAGGTCAAGCAAAAGGGACGCCGCCATGGACAGCATCAGAACCACGACGCCGATTGCCTTTGTTACGGTCAGTGCTTCGCCGTAGGCAATGATGCCCCATACGAACGGCAGAACGAGACCGCCGAGCAGCATATACGTCGTGACAACGGCGATCTTACCGCGGTGGAGTGCGAGAATCGTCACTCCCGAGCAGAGCAGGGAGGAGAGCGTATAAAGCAGAGAACAGGTCAGCGCAGAAGCGGATACGGCAAAGGTAAAGCCGCCTGCGGGCAGGAGATAAGCAAGCATACAAATCGCCGTTGCAAGACAGCTCCACATACCGGCGTTATAGGTGCCGTTGGAGCGGGATTCAAAGAGCTTATTGAAAATGAACTGAATGGAGAAGCAGAAGCTGGCTCCGAAAAGATAGACGTATTCCATAATCGTGATTCCTTTTTATGATTCGGCGGGAGTGATGGGCGGCGGCGGTGTCGCAGGAAGCGTATCTGTGCCGTAATACTGATAGAGATAGATCGTATCGTAGACGGGTCGCCATTTGGTCTCACCGCCCGACGTGACGCAGACGTAGTTGGTATTGGTGAGGGAATTTCGCGCGAAGGTCGCAAGGCATTGACCTGCGGGAATGGTATAACCCGTCTTGCCGCCGAGAACGATGCAGGTTCCCGATTCGGCACCCGTCATGCGGGAGAAGACGGTGGAGGTCAGAAGCAGACCCTCGGGATGCTGGGG
>JAZQWK010000190.1:0-4058 GCA_045632325.1 Eubacteriales bacterium | reverse complement strand
TTCTGCTGGCAGAATATCTCTATCTCTGGCGGTATTTTGCCGCGCGGATCAACGCACCCGTGAGTGCTGTGATCGCCGTGTTGTTGCTGACCGTCTATCCGCTGAAAAAGGGTATCGTCGGAACCGTTTGTGACCGCGGATGGCAAGGGGTGGTGCGCGGCGTCAAAAAGAAGTCGTACATCCACTTCCGCAACGCTTGGGCATCGCGCTCCTACAGCGGAATGACGACGCGCTTTGAAGGGCATATCTATCTGCACGGCAAAAAGAACCGTCATCCGTTTTTGGAAAAGCGGTTTCCGATCCGCCGTAAATACATCCTCCGAAGCGGTGACGCGGAGCTGCCGTACCGGTCGGGAGACCTTGTGCGCTGTTACCGCGGCTGTACCTATCCCGTCATCGTCCTGCGGGAGGGTTTGGACGGCTACCCGCCGCGCGTTTGTGTGTTTTGCGGAAAAGTCGAGGAAGACCGCGAACGGCAGATGTGCGATTTCTGCGGCACATCGCTGATCACACCCACAGAAACGGTGCAGTACGTCGAATACGGCATTGTACCTTCCGACGACGCTCCGCATGGGTGTAAAATACAATAAATATTTCACGAAATCATAAAAAAATTTGAAAAATATCTATACATTTTCAGGATGTTATGGTATAATAGTGCCAATGGGTAACGTCGGATATTCCCGTATATCGACAGATTCCAAGAACGGTTCTATGACTGTCATAATCACCAAAACCGATGCGGGTATTTTGTACAATACGCCAAATGTAAAGAAGCTTTGTGATTTCAGTTGACAAACATAAAAGAATCGTGTATACTATAGATGGGTAAAACAAATGTCGCAATGCTTCCCATCTGTCATACGAAACCCCCAAACTCAATGAAAACATAAGAAAAGGGAGAACATCATCATGGCAAAGAGAATTAGAGCATTTAACCGTATGCCCGACGCGGAGCTGATCGTTATGCAGGGCATCTGGGACACGCACAAGAGAGGCTTTGAAAAGATCCGTGCATCGTATCTGATCGAAGCGTATCCCGATACCGTAGGCAAGCAGAAGCTGACCACCGTTCTGACCCTCCTCACCCGTCTGGTCGAACGCGGCTACGTCAACATTGAAAAGGTCGGACGCAGCAACATTTATTCCGCAGCGATCACCGAGGAAGAATACTGCAAGCTCGCAACCAAGGATTTCGTTTCCACGGTCTGCCGCAAGTCCGCAGGCAATCTGTTCGCGGCACTCGTTGACGGCAGCATGATCGGGGACGGCGATATCGACGAGCTCCGTGAACTGATGAACAAAGAAGACAAATAAGGAACCGCTGACAATACAGCCGTTTCCTTACGCTTCGGAAAGGACAGGCTGAAACTCCATGCTGGAAGAAGTTCTGGTAATCCTTCTTCTGACGATTCTTTTCACCTTCAGTACCGTACTGGCGTATATCGTCCGCAGATCGCTTCACGGCGGGGTGGGGCAGGTCATGTATCTGATCTGGCTTGGGGTCATGCTTGCGGCAATCGTTCCGCTGCAGGCGGCACCGCCCGTGTTCAACGTCATCGTCAGTGAGCGAACTGTGACCGAGGTCGAGCCGCCGTACCGTGATATGCACCCGGAGATTCTGCTGATTGCAGACGCCTCGCGTACGTTTGAGCAGGGAGAGCTTCCCGAGCTTCGCGCTCATCTCTCCTCGCTTGACGAAGCCGTTGTTTCCGCACGCGGAGACGCGGTTGCCTTCAACGTATCGGGTCTGATGCTCGCGGGACTTCGGTTTCTGATCTTCGTCTGGGCAGTCGGATGTTCCTACTGCCTGATACGGGAGCTGCTGGAATATCGCGAGATCCGACGGTTTCTGTACGAAAACTCCGATCCCGTCACCGATGAGGACACGCTTGCGCTGTTTCATCTGTGCGCCGACGGCATCGGACTCCGACGGCAGATTCCGCTGCGCCGTATCCGGCAAGACTTCCCGATGACCCCGTGTGTGATCGGGTTCGTACGTCCTGCGGTATTTCTCAGTGCGTTTTGTGACGATTTGGATGCATCCAACCTGGCGAACATTTTTACCCACGAGCTCTGCCATGTAAAGAGAGGCGACATGCTTTACAAGCTGCTCATGGTACTCACCGTATCCGTGCATTGGTTTAATCCCATCTCGCTCTTGCTGCGCCGTGCTGTCACGGAGGATTTGGAATTGGCATGTGACGCGACGGTGCTCCGCTATCGGAGAGCCGTTTCGGTGCGTGACTACATGGAATCCATTCTGACGGTTGCCGAGCGCATCCGACGGGAGCGGCAGGCACGCAGAACGTGTGAGCCGATGTTCCGCGCCGCTTTTTTCATGGCAAACGATACCACTCCAAACTATCTGAAAAGGAGATATCTGCACATGAAAACGACTCGTGAAAAGAAGAATTGGAAAACCGTTTATTCCGTATGCGCAGGTGTTCTTGCGCTGATCTGTGCCGCCAACGTGGCGGTGCTGTCCTCCTGCTCCTATGTCCGTGCGACGGATGATTCCGTCGGCAGCGGAACAGGTGCGGAGCAATCTTATCTCTGCGACCCCATTGAAACCGCTTTTGCCAACTATTTCTGCGTTCCCGACTACGACGATATCACCGATGAGCAGTTTGCACAGATTGAATCTGTCGATGTGTATCTGGTGATGCCCGAGGACGGAAATCCCGATGCCGTTTACGTTTCCTTCAATGGAGGCAACGTCGAAATGCTGACGCCGTGTATTCTGACGCTGGACGTGTATGAAAACACGTTCTTGCCGAAGATCGATGCATTGGCTGAATCTGCCGATGAAAAAGCAACGTCCGGAATGAAGTTCCGCGCGTTTTACAACGTAAAGGATCCGAACGATCCCGAACTGGAACCGCGTGCGGTTGCCGAAATGCAGGCGTACTTCCCGATCACAAAAACAACGGCAGTTGCGCATTACGATCCGTACTCGACAGCGCGTGAAGATACGCTGATCTATTCGTACATCTATGAAGCGGGACTTGTCAATGAACTTGCATTCTCCGAAACGGCACTGGAGGCAAAGCTCGGCTCGATTGCCGCACTCGATGATGCACAAATCACGATCACAGCGGCGGAAAATCTCGCAGATTTTGCCGTCGACGACGAAATTTTCAATATCCGCAGTCAGGCGTATAAGGAGCATATGTCTGCGTATATGGAACTGTACCGCCAGGATCAGACGCAAGCCGCTGACCTTGCACGTGAGGAACTGGATCAGCAACTCGATATCAACGGCAACGGAATCATAGGAGAATAACCTTTCAGGGATGCCCGTCAAACGGCGTCCCTCTTTTTTGCGCAAATCCCTTGACAATTGATGCCGTTTATGGTATACTTAATAGGTAATCAACCAATGGAGAGTTATCGAAGCGGTCATAACGAGGCGGTCTTGAAAACCGTTTGGGAGCAATCCCGCGTGGGTTCGAATCCCACACTCTCCGCCAAAAAATCGGGAAGCGCAGCTTGTCGATTTTTTTATCCAAACCGTAGGTTTGGTATCTCATCACGCGTCAGCGTGTATATCATCGCGCAGCGTATCTCATCACGCAGTGCATATTACGGTTTGGATGAGATACACGGCAAAGCCTTGACGATATACAAGGCTTCGCCTTGATGAAAGTAACAAGGAGGAAAACCGTGAAGGGAAAACGTATCATAAGCTTATTGTCGGCAATCATCGCTGTCCTATTGCTCCTCATCACTTTGCTGCCGCTGGAGACCTCCCGCATCGACGCGTCCGACTGGATGGCAGACCTTGATGACGCACAACCGCTGACAGCACTTACCATCCCCGGCACGCACGATTCCGGCGCGCTGTACTCGATTGCCGACGTGGCGGGGAAGTGCCAGTCGCTGACGGTTGCCGAACAGCTCAAAGCAGGTGTGCGCTTCTTCGATATCCGCCTGCAGCTGCGCGGAGACAAACTCGCCGTCGTGCACAGCTTTGTCGATCAGATGACCGATTTTGCAGACGTGCTTGATGATATGACAGACTTTCTGCACGATCACCCGACGGAATTTCTGCTCGT
>JAZQWK010000189.1:0-13202 GCA_045632325.1 Eubacteriales bacterium | reverse complement strand
GAAATGACGTCATCCTGCGCACCGCAAGCCTTCGCCGCATGGCGTCCCGTCACGAGCAGTGCGTGTTTTCCGAGCGCAAAGCACTTGGCATTTTCCTTGACACAGTTCACGCCGGATTTCAGATCTACCGGCATATAAATCGAAAAGTTCATATTATTCTCCTCTCACTGTAACACGTTTTATAATGCTCTTTGGCAACAAAAAAGTGAGAGCGGAACCTGCCGCCCTCACCATAAGTATAGATTCTGTTGTATTAGCCTGCACCGTACATGGTATCATGGAAGTCGTTGTAGGAGACGGCAAAGTTGTTGTCGCCGGCGCTGTCCGTCATCTTGCTGATGATGTGCGTCTTTTCCTTGTCTTCCTTGAGTTCTGCAACGAACGCTTCCGCCCAAGCGGTACGGTCAGCAGCTGCATCGAATTCAGCCATCAGCTCTTCAGCTGCAGCAATGTATTCGTTGTAGAGTGCTTCGGTTTCTTCGTTGAGATATGTCCAGGACATATACGGACCGGTCAGCGTTTCGATGTTCTGCAGCTTACCGATTTCAGCATAGTTTGCAGGGAGAGATTCGGGTGCGTGACCGACGAAGGTGTTACCGGAATGGTAGAAGTCCATAGACCAATCGTTGTTCAGCATATGAACGGTACCGTCTTCGTTGAGTTCCCAGTTCACGCCTTCGACACCGTATGCGTAGATATCACGCAGAGCGCCGTCGGTGTTGAGCATGGTGATGATTTCCATACATCTTTCAAGGTCAGATGCATATGCGGAAACAGCAAACATACCGGTGAATACGGTTTCGTCCTTGGAGACGGGCTTTTCGTATTCAACAACGTAGTAGTTTTCTTCCCAGTTCTGTTCTTCGGGAGTGGTGATATAACCCTTGACGATTTCGATCGCATAACGGTCACCGCTGCCGATGTAACCGCCATCCTGCAGCTTATCCATCAGAACGTTATGATCGACCCAGTCGCCGACAGCAAACAGGTTCTTGGGGAGTGCCTTGTTCGCAGTCGTGAAGCCCGGCTTGATAACGCTGCCGATAACGGTGCGTTCACCGGTAACGTACTGTACGTAGTTCAGATCGATGTACTGGTTCAGCGGAACGACATCCTTTTCGTTTGCCTTGACGTTATCAAGGAACGCTTCACAGTCGAGGAGCGTATCAACTTCGTCCGGGAACAGCTTGTACTTGTCAGCCAGTTCCTTATCGATCTTGAGGTAAGTATATTCGCCCATCAGTCTGTTGTTGACAACAGCGTAGGTGGTACCGTCAACCTTACCTGCGGACAGGAACGTCGGATAAATGTACTTCTGAAGCAGCTTGGAGTTGTTGTTCAGTTCGTCATCCAGAGACTGCAGATATTCCTTTTCAACGAAGTCCTGAAGCATATCAAGACCGGTGATGAAGAGGATGTCAAGGCTGGTGCCTTCCAGATCCGGATACTTTGCAACGGCACGACCGTATTCGTCTTCGGTCATAGCCTGCGTATCAGCGGTGGTATCTTCGGTTTCAGCCTTCGTGGTGGTGGTCCACTTGGAGCGGTTCTTCTTAGCAGCGTTTGCAGCCTTTTCCGCTTCCTTCTTCTTCTTTGCTTCTTCCTTTGCCTTCGCTGCAGCTTCTTCTTCTGCCGCAATTTCAGCCTCGATCTTCTCAACCTGGCTGTCAATGAATTCTACGTATTCATCTTCGGTCTTCAGCTGGAGAATGACCTGGGTCTTGTATTCGGATTTTGTCAGCTTGTTCAGTGCATCCTGAACCGCTTCGATCGCTTCAGGTGTGGTGGACTTGCCGGTAATTGCCGTTAAGGAAATGGTAGTCGTTCTGGTCTCTGCATCAGCCAGTGCGCCGTCATCCTCATCAGATGCACCGCAGGCAGTAAACGAAGACAGAATCAAGCCTGCAAGCAAAGCAAGGCTAATTAACTTTTTCTTCATTTCGAAAGTTCCTCCTCTTAAAATGAGCGTATTAAGGTTATGATATATTTTACACCAAAATCGCGCCGATGTCAAGACCTGTTTTCGTTTATTTTCAAAAACTGTCGTTGCATTTTGCCGATCTTCACGTTTTTTTCTCGGAATTTTCGGTACTTTTATCAGCATTTCATCCAAATCAAACCGCGTTTATTTCAACATAATCACGAATCGGTTGGTAATATGCAACAAATATATTGCGTTATTTTAGTGCAACATGACGATATCTCGTTTTTGTCGTCATCCTGTGATTATTTTAGTCGAGATAATCCTTCAGACGCTTGGAACGACTGGGATGACGAAGCTTGCGCAGCGCCTTTGCCTCGATTTGACGGATACGCTCACGCGTGATGTTGAAGACCTTACCGACCTCTTCCAGCGTACGGGTACGACCGTCCTTCAGACCGAAACGAAGCTTGAGGACTTCTTCCTCTCTGGGCGTCAGCGTTGCAAGCACCTCGCACAGCTGCTCACGCAGAAGCGTGTAGGACGCCGCTTCCGCCGGCGCGGGAGACGTATCGTCCTCGATGAAGTCGCCGAGATGGCTGTCTTCCTCCTCGCCGATCGGGGTTTCCAGAGAAACAGGATCCTGCGCGATCTTCATGATCTCACGAACCTTATCGGGGCTCATATCCATTTCAGCCGCAATTTCCTCGGCGGACGCTTCGTGACCGAGCTCCTGCAGAAGCTGTCTGGATACGCGGGATACCTTGTGAATGGTTTCCACCATGTGCACGGGAATACGGATGGTTCTTGCCTGATCGGCAATCGCACGGGTGATCGCCTGTCTGATCCACCACGTTGCGTAAGTAGAGAACTTGTAGCCCTTCTTGTAATCGAACTTGTCGACCGCCTTCATCAGACCGAGGTTGCCCTCCTGGATCAGGTCAAGGAAGAACATACCCTTACCGACGTAGCGCTTTGCAATGGAAACGACGAGTCGCAGGTTGGATTCGACCAGCTGCTTTTCCGCGTTGATGCCGTCCTTCTGACGCTTTTTCAGCGCCTTGAGGGCTTCCTCCTCGATCACACGGCCGTCCTTTTCGGCGCGGTGGATCTCCTCCTTGGCGCGCTTGCCGTCATACATGACCTCCGCAAGCTTCAGCTCCGCGTCACTGTCAAGCAGCTGCACCTTGCCGATCTCCTTCAGATACATACGAACCGGGTCGTCGATGGCAAGACCTTCCTGGATGAGCATCTTTTCCATTTCCTCGGCGGATTCGAGCTGAGCAACCTCGTTTTCGAGGTCAAAGTCAGGCGCATCCATGTAGCCGGTGATCTCAATGCCCATATTTTCGAGCGTTTCATACAGCTTCTCGATCTGCTCGATATCGTAATCGACGTCTTCGAGTGCTTCCATGATCTCGCCCTGCGAAAGTGTGCCCTTGATCTTACCGCGCTTGATGAGCTCTTTGATCTCGTAGCCTTTTTCTCTGGGCTGGTTTTCCTGTGCAGCGTTCTGTTTCGTTTCCTGCGTACTCATTTGTACATCCTTTCTGTGATACGGCAGACAGTGCGCACCGCATTGCCGCCGTGTGTTTTCAAATTCATATCTTCTCAATTGCCTTTACGGCTCTTGATGATATTCGTCAGATCGTCGGTGGAGAGTTCTCCGCCTTTTTGCTTTTCTTTTTCGCCTTCCTCACGGAGGACGGCGACGTTGTCGCGAATGACCAGCAGATCGTTCTGCGTCAATCGTGTTCGTGCCACCTGCATGCCCGTAATGCGTCCGATCTCCTCATCGGTGAACGCCTCACCGAGATACCCGAAGTCAAAATGTCCGTGGTCTTCCTTGCACCGCAGAAGAAACGCAAAGACACGGCGGTTGAATACGGTCAGAAAATCGTCCTCGCAAAGTGCAATCTCGTTTGACGTGACTTCTGCCAAAAGCTCGGGATACAAAAGCAGGATCCCGAGGATCGATTCCTCGGCTGACGCCGCGCGGCGATACTTTGCCCTGTCGGGGTTGATGCGGTCGCCGTAGCCCGACGTCTGCTCGATCTGTTTGCGCGTCGTTTCCTTCTCGCGTGCCCGCTCCTGCCGTTTCCGCGCGTTTTTGACGTCGTTTTTCAGACTCTCGCGGCTGACGCCGATCTTTTCGGAGATCCTTCCGATATAAACGTCGCGTTCAACGTCGGTGTGCAGCGTAGCCAGCAGTGCCGTCAGCTCTGCAATACACGCCATGCGGTCGTTGAAATCCTCCAGATTGTGAGAAGCAATGACGGTAGAACAGCGATAATCAAACTGGTTTTCACTGCCGTCCAGCCGCAGACGGAACGCATCGGCACCAAACTTTTTGATAAACTCGTCGGGGTCCTTGGCATCGTTCAGCTTCAGGATTTTCGTTCTGACGCCAACGCCGTCCAAAAGATGGATCGCTTTTTCCGCCGCGCGCCGTCCCGCATCGTCCATATCGTACGCAATGACGACCTCTTTGGTGTAGCGTGCCATGATGCGAGCCTGCTCCGGCGTGATCGCCGTTCCGAGCGTTGCCACGGCGTTCGGCATCCCTGCGGCGTGGACCGCAATGACGTCCATATAGCCCTCACAGAGAATCAGCCGTTCCGCGCAGGAATGTTTGGCGTAATTGAGCGCAAACAGCGTTCTGCTCTTTTTAAAGCCGGGTGTGTCGGAGGAGTTTAAGTATTTCGGCTTGGAGTCATCCATCACGCGTCCGCCGAATGCGACGACCTCTCCCGTAATATCGATGACGGGAAACATGACGCGGTTGCGGAAGATCGGATACAGACGCCCGTTTTTCTGTGATCTCGCACACAAAAACGATGCAAGCAGTTCTTTTTCCGTATATCCGAGCCTCATCATATGGTCAAGGAACAGGTTTTTGCGCAGCGTAAACTCATCGGGTGCAAAACCGAGTCCGAACCGACGGATGACCGCATCCGAAAGCCCGCGAGAGCGCAGATACGCAAGCCCCGCAGCACCCTCCGGTTTTGACAGCATATCGTGATAAAACCGTGCAGCATCGCGGTTGGCGGCATAAACGCGCGCTTTTTTCACGTCGTCCTCGCCGCGTTTTTTCGCGTAATCGTCCTGCGGCATCTCGATACCCGCTCGTTTGCAGAGATGCTCAACCGCTCCGATATAATCGAGGTTTTCCGCCTTCATAACGAAGGTGATCGCATCTCCGCCCGCACCGCAGCCAAAGCAATAGAAGCCGCGCGTCGCGGGGAACACCGTAAACGACGGTGATTTTTCATTGTGAAACGGACACAGACCGACAAGATTCGAGCCTGCCCGTTTTAACGTAACGTAGGAAGAAATGACGTCCTCAATGGGATTACGGAATTTCAGATCTTCCAAAAAGCCTTCCGGCAACGCCATGAGACGCCTCCTTCCCGATTTGGGCTGTAATCGCGGCACAAGGTATGCGAGCCGTATGACGCAAAGTGATATCAATACATTTATAAGGTACGCAGACGTTTTTCAAAACCCTTTTTTGATTCCGCAAAAATTCTCAAAAATCGCACGCACTGACAGAAAAAACGCCGGACCGCCGCATAGAACCGTCACAGTCCGACATTTCCCGTTTATTTTTCTTTATCGGGCAGAAAATCAAATCGCTCGCCCGTGGTTTCGATCAGCACCGCACCGTTGGTCAGCTCCGTCAGCGCGGCACAGAAGCCGTTGTATTCGGGTGCTCGGACGGCAAGACGCTGCGTGACGTCAGCCGCAAAATCCACGCCGTCCACCATCAGACCGACGCCCTGATAGGAGGCACGGATCTTGTCGTAATCGGTATAATCGCAGATGACCTCACAGGTAATAAACCGCTCGTAGGTGATGACGTGCGCCGCTTCCGCCGCCAGCTTTGCCGCATGGGAATACGCACGGACAAGTCCGCCGGTTCCGAGAAGGATCCCGCCGAAATAACGCGTGACGACGATGCAGGCATCGGTAAAGCCCGTCTTTTTGATGATGTCAAGCACAGGCATCCCCGCCGTTCCCTGCGGTTCTCCGTCGTCGGTAAAGCGCGCGATGTTATTTTCCTTGATCTGATAGGCGTACACGTTATGCTTGGCATCGGCGTGCTTTTTGCGGATCTTCGCAATGAAATCCAGCGCCTCCTGCTCCGTTTTGCACGGGCAGGCATAGCCGATGAACTCCGATTTTTTCTCGATGAAGGAGGCAGACGCTTCCCTCTCCAGCGTGATATACAGCTCCTCTGCAGCCATCAGTCGTCAATGCCCTCCGGCTTTTCGCAAAGATAATCCGCAAACATCCCCTGCGCCTTCTTATCGGAGGTCGCAAGCATATAAATGCCGTCGTCAAGATACTCGCACCGCAGAACGGCGGCGTACTTGTAAAGCTGGGACGACTGTGCTCCCTGCGCATGGTCAAAGTGATACCAAAGATCACGCTTACCCTCTCGGATGATCTCGCCGAGCGCATCAACCAGCGTGTCAAGACCTGTTCCCGTCAGCGCCGAAATTTCCACGGTATGTGCAGAATCGGCATCTGCGGGCTTGATCGCACTATCCGTGCGGACGTCACACTTATTGAGTGCGTACAGAATCGGTTTGTCTCCCGCACCAAGCTCGGTGATCAGCTGCTTGGTCACCGCCAGCTGTGCGTCACATTCGGGGTCGGAGAAGTCCAGCACGACCAAAATCACGTCGGCGTACAGCACCTCCTCCAGCGTTGAGCGGAACGCACTGATCAGATGGTGCGGCAGATTGCGGATAAAGCCGACGGTATCCGTCAAAAGGATTTCAGTACCGTCGGGCAGCTCAAACTTTCTCGTCGTCGGATCAAGCGTTGCAAACAGCTTGTCCTCGGCGAGAATACCCGCACCCGTCAGCGCGTTGAGCAGTGTTGACTTCCCTGCGTTGGTATAGCCCGCAACGGCGACCTTCGGCAGACCCGACTTTTCGCGCTGCTTGCGCTGAGTCGCACGTGCTGCCTCTAAATTACGGATGTCTTCTTCCAGTGCGGCAATGCGGCGCTTGATATGACGGCGGTCGGATTCAAGCTTCGATTCACCGGGACCGCGCGTACCGATACCGCCGCCCAGACGCGACATTTCGGTACCGTGACCCGACAGACGCGGAATCGTATATTTCAGCTGTGCCAGCTCGACCTGCAGCTTACCCTCTGCACTCGTCGCATGAAGCGCAAAGATGTCGAGAATCAGCATAGAACGGTCAATGACGCGGATATCGCCCGTACCGTCCAGTTCTTTTTCGAGATTCTTGATCTGTGCCGGGGTCAGATCACAGTCGAAAATGACGAGCTTGATATCACCGCCGCGGCATAACTCGGCAAGCTCCTGTACCTTACCGGAGCCGATGCACGTCCGTATATCGGGGTTATCCTTTGCCTGCACCATACGTGCATAAACCGAGCCGCCTGCCGTGTCCAGCAGCCGCTCCAGCTCGTCCATGGAGACCTCACATTCCGTCTCGTCACGACCGCGCGTAATCAGGCCGACGAGCACCGCCTGCGCACCGCCCACGGTTTCTTCCTTCAGTAGATCCTTCATCTCAACACCTGCCAATCTTTCTTTATCATCGGTTTTTGTCAATTCAAAATAAAAAGGGTGCCACGCCAACGGCGATATGCACCCATCTTATTCGGTAATCCGGATATCGGCTTACTTGTTGCCAGCCGACATGCTGAGACGCTTCTTGAACTTGTCGACACGACCGCCAGCATCGACAAACTTCTGCTTGCCGGTGAAGAACGGATGGCACTTCGAGCAAATTTCAACGCGCAGATCACCCTTGGTGGATCTGGTCTTAACGACTTCGCCGCATGCACAAGTGATCGTGCATTCCTTGTATTCGGGATGGAGACCCTGCTTCATATCTTTCGCACCTCACATTCAGATTCATAGTACAATCAATTATACCGCATTTTTTCAAAAAAATCAAGTAGTTTTGCAAAATTTCTCAAAATATTTTTCACATTCTCGCAAATCCCATAGAAATCCGCGCAGAAAACGGATTTTTTCATGCGTTTTTACGCATAGATGTCCGTCATATTTGCCGTTCGATGATTTTTCTTGACATTATCCCGGATTTTTGATATAATAAACGACAGATAAAAACCGACGGATAACGAGGACAAACATACATGAAATGGAAATTCACAAACGAACAGAAGGAAACGCTTGATATCGCCGAGGTCTGCGCATACTGCGAACACGCCGTGCCGCTGCTGTCGGAGGATGAAGTACTCTGCCGCAAAAACGGCGTTGTGTCTGCAGATTATCACTGCAAGAAATTCTCCTACGATCTGCTCAAGCGCAAGCCTGCACGCAAACGTACCGCAGAGCCGCTGCTGACAGAGCCGCTTCCGACGCTGGACGACGATGACGAATAACGGTCACCTCCGTATCAGATCAAAGATCCCCGCAAGGATGCCGTGAACGTCCTTTGCATCCAGCGTATAAATGAATATGAGAACCGCACCGAGCAAGACGAGCGCGATGATCCCGACGATCCGCGACTCACGCTCGGTCTTTTTTTCGCATCCGATCACGCGGTATGAATACGGCATGATGATCCGCGCGATGCACAGCCACGCCGCCCAGCTGCCGGCAATCACCGCACGAACCGACAGCGGGATCGTTCCGCGCAGCATCCAAAGAACACAGACAACGACCGTGATCAGATAGAACCGTTGATACCATACCGCACGTGCATGGTATTTTTCGTGATGCTCCTCACATTCCGCCGAGCACGGTGTGCCGAGCGGAGAATGCGCGCCGCAGTAAGGGCAGGATTTTTCTTTGCGTTCCAAATTCATCACCCCTGTTTCATTCTATAACGGCAATATCATCGTGTTCAGGATAATAGCGGACACGTCCGACTTCCTCACCGGTATCATTAACGATCACGCGCCAAAGCTGTTCTTCACCCCAGCTCTCGTGCGTAGAAGCGGAAATGAATTCCACTTTATAGCAAATATCGCCAACATAATGATAAGGGTCGTTGGCTTCTCCCGCCACAATGCCACGAATGATACTTGTCGTCAAACCTGCAATATTGTAACCGTCGCGTGATTCTCCCCGATACAGGCTATCGTAATATCGGAGATCATACAGCATATCCCGATAAAATGCATCTTCTTCTCCCGGCATTTCCTGATAGTTTGTATAGCGCCGCACCAAGGATTTATCCTCGGCATCAAAGGCAAGATAGTACCAATATTTTGTTTTTCTCCATCCGTTCCCCTCGTCTTCAACGGACCAATGCCAGTTGGCAATCGTTCCTTTTCCGTAATCAGAATAGGAACGGTATTCCATATACCATATTTCAAGCTCCCGACCGGCAACAGGCGCAAATGTTCCGACAGGCTCCAATGCAGATACCTGCCAATCCTTTGTGATAAGCACATCCATCTGAATTGATTTATGTTCTTCTGCAACGATTTCTTCCGCCCAGCGCAAGGCTTCTTTTTTTACATAATCCGGTGCTGCAACGCTCCCCACAATGCGCTGTGTCCGCATATCGGTAAAGCCGCTTATCATCAGAATGATACACAAAACACTGATGATCACCGTGAAAGCCACGCGGGGTTTTGAATAGGAAGCAATCCTTTTTACCCGTTCCGTGATATGTCCCCGACTCTGCATGGCAGCATCCGCCGCAGAAGACAGAACCGACGACCGCATCTTTTGTAATCTCGGGTCGGATAATTGCAGCAATGTCCTGCCATACGCAAACCGTTCCGCGTCACCGAGCTGACGAATGACCGACGCATCGCAGGCAAGCTCACAATCCTGTTTTGACAGCACCGCCGCGATCCATACCAACGGATGATACCAGTGCAAAACAAGGCACAAACAACGCAGAAAAGAAAACACGCTGTCTCCACGAAACAAATGCGCCTTTTCATGCATCAGAACATACTGGAATACCGCCGGATTCTCTGCTGCATCCGATGTCAGATAGATCGACGGAATCGGAAATCCGAACAGACACGGAGACACAATCGCCTCCGTTCTGTAGACAGCAACAGGACAATCCTCCGTTTGCAGAGCGACACGAGATCGGCGCAGTCGGCGATAAAACCGAATATTTGACACAAGCATAACGCTTCCGACAATCGCCATACCAAGTCCCCACACCATCCGCAGTCCTTTTGTCAGATTCGACCGCTGATTCATCGTCAGAGATTCCCAATATGTAACGTAGGGATTATTGTCGTTTTCATCATAAGCGATCAAAGCCTCCCGTTTTTCCTGCGATAGATCGGCATATTGGGTTTCACGAATCACAGTCTCCTGAATCTGCGCACTGATTCTTGGAATTTCCCGTTCCAGCTGTACTGCGCTGATACGGCTTTCACCAATTTGTACCGGAATGAGCAGACGCAGGAGCACAATCGCCCACAGTGCATAACGCAGACGAGTACCCATCTGCCTGCCAAAGCACAAGCGGATACACAAAACTGCCAAAATGATCACGCTCGATGATACAATCCAAACAGACATTGTCATTCCTCCCGATCGACCTCGTTTTGTTCCCTCTCCTCCGTCTGCCGCAAAACCTCATACAAGGCATCAATCTCCTCACCCGTCAGCCGTTTTCCTGCCGTCATTGCCGACAGCATCATCGAAATACTGCCGCCGAAGATGCGATCAAGAAACTGCTCGGTTTCCCGCAGAGTCACCGCCTCCTGCGAAAGCTCTGTGCAATAGGTACGAATGCCGTCAGCCCCTTCTTCACACAGCAGAAGCCCCTTCTCGGTCATGCGGCGCAGAACCGTCAGCGTCGTCGAACGCGACCAGCCGACCGTGGATGCAAGAGCTGCGGTCAGCTCCCGCGCCGTCTGCGGTGAGTGCTCCCATAAGCAGGACAGCACGTTCCATTCGCCGTCTGTGATATCAATCCGCTTTTCCTCATTCATAAAGCGTCCCTCCTTTGTTTACAGTTTACATTGTAAACATATTATAGCACATCCTGTTTACATTGTCAACAGCAATTGCGAATTTCTTATTTTAACTAAAAAAGCAGAAATCTCTTGACAAAATATAGGCAGATATAATATAATGATTTATATCAATATCACGATACCAAGGAAAGGACGGATCCAATCATGCATCAGATAATCAATCGTTCCATCGCCATGCTTCTTCTTGCAATCCTTGCGGCAACCGGATGCGCATCGCAGGAAGAAACCACCACACCCAAAGAAACGCAAGCCGTCGATTCCCCCGCTACCGAAGCCGTTACCGAAATCGTCACCGAGCCGCGCATCGACCCCAATCTTCCCGAAGACCTCAACTTTGAAGGTCACACCTTCACCATCATGAACAACGAACACAGTCTGCCGATGTGGACGCAGTACGGCGTCGGTTCTGAAGAGATGAACGGAGAGTCGCTCAACGACGCCATCTACTCCCGCAACAAAACGATTGAAGACCAATACAACTGCACCGTCGTTTCCTATCAGACGCTGGATCTGAACGGGGAGCTCACCAAGCTCATCCGCGCGGGTGACAGCACCGTTGATGTCACGACGCCGCATCTGCGCACCTTTGCCTCGCAGGCCGCAAACGGACTCTACGTCGATCTGCATACCGTGGAATCGCTCGAGCTTTCCCAGCCGTGGTACGATCAGAACTCCGTCGCAGAGGTCTCGATCATGAACCGCCTGTTCGGCGTTGCGTCGGACATCACGCTGATGGACAAGCAGGCGACCGGTGCACTCGTCTTCAACAAAGGTATTTATACCTCTTACGATCTGGACAGCACGTTCGGCGATATTTACACCATCGTTCGTGACGGTAAATGGACCTTTGATATGCTGACCGCACTTGCAACCTCCGTTTCCTCCGATCTGGACGGCGACGGTGTCCGCACGGAAGCCGATCTCTACGGTCTGCTGTATCAGCGAGATACGCTGACCAGCCTCTTTACCGCCTTTGACATCAATCTGGCAACCAAAAACGCAGACGACGTTCCCGAAATGACGATCGCAACCGACCGCAATTTCACCGTCACAGAGAAAATCTTTGATCTGATCTACCGTGATGATTACTGTATGCACGTCATGAAGTATTTCGGCGAGCAGGACTACACGGATAAAATGGTCGAAACGTTCCAATCCGATCATGCACTGCTGATGTGGATCCGTCTGCGCGACGTTGAGGATCTGCGCAATATGGATACCGACTTCGGTATTCTGCCGATGCCCAAATACGACGAAAACGACAGCTCTTACCGCAGCGCGGTCAACTCCTACGTCGGCACGATGACCTGTATCCCGCAATCCAACTACAACCCCGAGCTGACTGGCTATTTCATCGAAGCACTTGCTTCCGAGTCGCATTATACCGTAATCCCCGAATATTATAACGTCAATCTGCAGGGTAAGATCTCCCGCGATGAGGACAGCCGTGAAATGCTGGACATCATCTTCTCCAACCGTCATTACGATCTCGGAGAAATCTACGACCCGGGCAACTTTGCAAATACGCTGATCTTTATGACCATGGACGGAAAGCGTGATATCGCATCCACTTGGGCAAAGAACGAAAAGAGAGTCAACAAAAATCTCGAAAATCTGCTTGAAAAGTTCGGTGATCTGTAATACGTCCTCCGAAAGAAAGGAACACACCATGAGCATGACATCCAAAGAACGCTTCCGCCGCATGTACGAGCACCGTGAAGCCGACCGTATTCCGATCATCGACTCCCCGTGGGCAGGTACGTTCCGCCGCTGGCACAGAGAGGGTCTGCCCACCGACGTCGAGTGGACGAAGCATTTTGACATCGATCTGACCGCAGGTATCGGATGCGATAACTCTCCCCGCTACCCGCACAAGGTCCTCGAGGAAACCGACGAATACGTCATTTACACCACGCAGTGGGGTGCGACGCAGAGAAGCTTCAAACAAGAGGACTCCACACCCGAATTCATCTCGATGAAGGTCAACTCTCCCGAGGCATGGGAGGAAGCCAAGGCGCGCATGACGTATTCCGACGACCGCGTCAACTGGGACTATCTGAAACAGAACTATGACCGCTGGGTCGCCGAGGGTCGCTGGATCACGGGCAACTTCTGGTTCGGCTTTGACGTGACGCACTCCTGGATGGTCGGCACGGAAACGCTGCTCGTCGCCATGTATGAGGAGCCCGACTGGGTCATGGATATGTTCGACACGTATCTGAACCTCGATCTCGCGTGCTTTGACAAAATCCTTGCCGCAGGCTACAAGATCGACTGCATCTCCTGGCCCGACGACATGGGCTACAAG
>JAZQWK010000188.1:0-34641 GCA_045632325.1 Eubacteriales bacterium | reverse complement strand
ATTATGTCTCCGATGTCAAGATCGGTGCGGCTCCCGCATGGATGAGAAGACGTCTGTCCCTCGTCGGTATCAACTCCATTTCCAATGTCGTGGATATCACCAACTATGTTCTGAAAGAATTCGGTCAGCCGATGCACGCGTTTGATCTCAACGATCTGGAAAACACCGAAATCGTTGTCCGCCGTGCAAAGGAAGGCGAGACGATTGTCACGCTGGACGAAAAGGAATTCAAGCTGAACCCCGAAAATCTCGTCATCTGCGACGGTCACAAGCCCGTTGCGCTGGCAGGTATCATGGGTGGTCTGAACTCCGAAATCAAGGACACCACCGCTGACGTTCTGTTTGAAGCAGCAAAGTTTGCGCGCGACAACGTCCGTAAGACCTCCCGTGCACTCGGTCAGTCCTCCGATTCTTCCTCCCGCTTTGAAAAGGGCGTTGACGAATATTCCACCCAGCTCGGTATGAAGCGTGCTCTGCATCTGATGGAAGAGCTCGGCTGCGGTAAGGTTTCCAAAGTTCACATTGAAGTATCTGCCGGCAACTCCACGGAAGCTCATCCGCTGACGGTTTCCGTTGCGAAGATGAATCAGATCCTCGGCATTGAAGTGCCTGCAGAGGAAATCATCCGTCATCTTGACGCACTTGGCTTTGCTCCATCCATCGACGGCGACGAGCTGCACGTCATGGTTCCTGCATGGCGCGATGATATCGACGATCACGTGCAGGATATCGCAGAAGAAGTCATCCGCTCCTACGGATACGAACACATCGTTCCGACGTTCTTAAAGGAAGCAACCGTTACCGCAGGCGGCAGAAACGAAGAACAGAAGCAACTGCTCCGCGTCAAGAAGACCCTCTGCGCACAGGGCTATTCCGAATCGATCTTCTACTCCTTCTTCTCACCCAAGGATCTCGATATGCTTCGCTTCCCCGAAGACGCAGAAGAACGCCGCGCGATCCGTATTCTCAACCCGATCAGTGAAGATCTGTCCCTGATGCGCACCACGCTGTCCGCATCCATGCTCAACGCCGTTGTCCGCAACCTGCGCCGCGGCAATATGGCTGGCAGATTCTTTGAAGTTGCCAACGTATACAAGGCAGAATCTCTGCCGCTGACCGCATATCCTGCAGAAGTTCGCCGTCTGTGCATCGGAGCCTTCGGTGACAACGAGACCTTCTTCACGCTCAAGGGCGCGCTGGAAGCACTCTGCGAGACCTTCGGCTTCAAGATGGACTATGCAAAGGGTGAGACCTCCTTCACGCATCCCGGTATGACGGCTGTCATTTCCGTTGATGGCAAGGAAATCGGTTATATCGGCCGCGTTGCGCATGACGTCTGCAACGAGCTGGCAATCGAAAAGCCTGTCTTCCTGTGCGAGCTCGATTACGAAGCACTCGTACCGTACCTTGGCAAGAAGATGGTCTACAAGCCCATCTCCAAGTATGCAGAAGAAGTTCGCGACCTGGCGCTCGTCGTTGCAGAGGACGTGACCTGTGCGGCAATCGAGGATGCCATCGCAACCTCCTGCAAGTATATCACCAAGGTTACGCTGTTTGACGTTTACCGCGGACAGCAGATCGGTGAAGGCAAGAAGTCCATGGCGTTCAACGTCGTCTTCACACCCGACGATCATGAATTTACAGGTGATGAAATTGACAAGTTCGTCAAGAAGACCCTGAAGAAACTTGAATTCACACTCGGTGCGGAACTGAGATAAAACAATGAAAATACGCCGAAGTTTCGGAGAAAATCCGGGACTTCGGCGTTGTGTTTTGCTTTTCTATCAAAGAAATTGTAAGGACAGGCGTCCTCGACTATCCCGATATTCATGTCATCCGGGGACAGTCGGGGACGCCTGTCCCTACAGTGTAATTGCAATCGCCTGCGCTTAAGTTGACAGTATTGCTCGGGGAGGGAGGCTTATTTCGTGGGATCCCATCCGAGCTCGATCCGCACTTCCTTGCGCGCTAAATCATTGTTTGCATAACAGCAGGCATCAAATCCGATGAGCGTAAAACCTTCGTGCAGATAAAATCCGATGGCGTTGGTGTTGCAGGATTGCGTTTCGAGCATGACCATGCGGTGTCCGTTTTTGCGTGCTTCGTCCTTGGCAAGATTCATCAGCGCACGACCGATGCCGCGCTTGTGATAACGGTCGTCAATCCACAGCTCATGGACGCGCAGACGGTTTGACCAGCCCTCGGGCTCGATCTCGATCGCCGCGATCAGACATCCGTCATCATCGACCATGCCAAAAGCACGGGAATCGGGGCGATAGTCCTCGTAGAGCTTGTCGGGGAAGTCGTATTCCTCGGGCGTGTGCGTGATCGGATGATCGGAGCAATCGGTCAGCACCATGTTGACGGAAAAGCCGCTGTCGGTGCGGTCCACCGTGACGTCATAATAGGTATTCGTTGTATAGCCAATGGGAAGGGGATGCCCCTTCCATTTTGTTTTTTCGAGTGGGAGAATCGGATAGGGGAGCGTCATGTTATCACCTCGGCATGTTACGATTCAATCATTTTCCGCAGCGTGTCTGCCGCAGAATACGCTTTTTTGAGGAACGCTTCAGGCGTGACACCGTCATACATCGCACCGCTGCCGTTCGGCGAGGAATTGCCAAGCTCCAGCATCAGAGAGTCTTGATAACCGCTGTCACGGATGGCTTTTGCAATGTAGGTAAAGTCCATTTTGCCGTCAAAGGGAATCCAGTGCTTGTCTTCGTTGTAAGCACCTGTGTTGTCGTGAATATGGGTGCAGATCAGACGGTCGCCGTACAAGGGCATGTAGTGTCTGCCGGGCGTGAAACACGATTCGTGACCGCAGTCCCAGCAAAAGCCTGCAACGTCGGGAGAAAACGTTTCCATCGCCCAGGCAAGATTGGCAACCAACCGTGCATTTTCAAAAGCGAGCTTGACGTTTTTCGATGCGGCATAGTCTGCGAGTCGATGAATCCGCGCAAAGCCGAGATCACACATCGGCGGCGGAGTATTGCCGGAGGAAATATGTACGACTGCAATGCCGACACCTGCCAGCACGCAGTGATCAACGGTGTGCAGAAGCTCATCGAGCATACCGCAGTCGTCTTCACGCCAAAGGTCGTTGATATGAGAGAACGGCGCGTGGAGTGTTTCGTATGTGACGCCGTATTTTGCGCAGGAATCGGCGATGGCGGCTTGTCTTGCACTGTCCTTAACGCCGCTGAACGTCGCTTTGAAGCCAAGTGCGGAGATTTCGCGCAGATAGTCGTCGTCGGAAAGTCCTTGGATGGAATGGAGGTTGATACCGAGGGTGTGCATAGTGTTGTCCTTTCTGATAAGGTTCAGAGATTGTTTGCCGTATCGATCAGCGCACAGAGATTCTCAAACGGCACGTCTGCCTGAATTTCCTGCGCGGGTGCTGTGATGAAGCCACCGTTTTGACCGAGATATGCGGCAACGGCACGGGTCTCTGCGGCAACCTCGTCGGGAGTGCCGTAGGGAAGCGTCTTCTGCGTGCTGATACCGCCCCAGAACGTGATGCGGTCGCCGTACTTGTCTTTCAGCTCGTAAATATCCATACATTCCGGCTGAACGGGATTGAGCGCATCCACGCCCATCGTCGTCAGATCAGGCAGAATCCGACGGATATCGCCGCAGGAGTGCACCCAAACGTCAACGCCTGCGGAATGAATCAGGTCGTATTCACGCTGTTCACCCGGTGCGATCATCGTTTTCCAGGCGGTCGGGGACATCATCAGATCCTTCTGCGAGCCCCAATCGGAGCCGAGGAGGATGCCGTCGATGCCCGGTGTGTGAATGATATTTTCGAGCATGACAACGTTCTTGTGAATGATGAAGTCGAGCAGCCTTTGTGCAAATTCGGGTTCTCCCGCGATGTCGGCAAGAAAATTTTCAATGCCGCGTGCAAAGTTTGCCTTTTCAAAGTGGCTGCCCCAAATGGTGACGAGAACGTACGCGTCGGTGTTTTCCTTGATGTTCCGTACCGTGCGTGCAAATTCCTCATAGCTGCCGTAGCCGATCGTCTTCGGCAGGAAATCGGGGGCTTCTTCGGCAAAATAGGACGCGGGAACGTCATACCAGCCCCACCACGGACAGCCTACGGTCAAAACGTGATTGCCCATGCCGTAGTACATTGCGTGGGTGCGGGACAGGATGCTGTCGGCAGCAAGTGCTTTCAATCGGTCATCGGTGTATCGGTCGAACAGCTTGTCGGCGTGCGCGGTGAAACCGTCACCCGCCAGGTGAATACAGGACGGGGTATGATCGGGTGTTTGGTGTGCCATTGCGGCTTTGACGCGTTCGTATCGTGTCATGGTCGGATTCCTTTCTTTCCGTGTCATTTCGCGTAAACGCGGATATAATCGGCATACAGATCAATCATGCCGTAGCGGCTGATATCCACGGGCCAGCCGTTGCCGCCGACAGCGAGGTTCAGCATAAAGAAAAACGGATCGGTTTTGGAAATCGGCTGTGTCGGATGGCGGTACAGCGGAATATTGTCACAGGTATAGACGGTCTCTTCTTCGGTAATCAGCGTACCGTAGGTGTGGAAGCAGGCGTCCCAGCCAAGCCCATTGCCGATCTTTCGCATATCGTAATAACATTCGGGATCGATCGTTTCGTGCTTGTCCTGATTCCAGCGGTGGGAGGTCATGTAGTAGCCGTATTGGTTTTGATGATCGAGGTCTTCAAGACCGTAAGCTTCAATGGTGTCAAGCTCGTCGGTCGGTGTGCGCAGGTCGGGCGGTCTGCGATTGGTCAGAAGCCAAAACGCAGGCCAGGAGCCGATGGCATTGGGGCACAGCATCCGACATTCAAAATAGCAGGGTGCCTTGACCTCAAATCCCGTGCCGTCGCGGTGAATCGAGGAGATCAGACCTGTCGAGTTCTTTGTCCTATCGGCGCGGATACGCAGATACGTATCGATCTGTGAAAACGGATTACCGGGTGCTTCCGCATCTGTAAACGGAATCTGGCTGAAGTCGCCGCCGTCGGGCTTGTGACAGTAATAACGGGCGGATGTATCATGCGTGGAAATCGACAGATCGGGAGAATCAAAGTCGTCGCAGAAGACAAGACGCATTCCGTCTGCCAACGGCGGTGTCGGTATATCGACGGCAGATTCCAAAAACGGTTTGCCGACGGCGTTATAAAGCTGCAGGTGGCAGACGTCGCGCCACTCGCCCTCTCCGCCCGATATGCGGATGGTGATCGGACCGTGCGGATAATCGCGGGCAGGGAAGACAAACGACGCATTGCCGTCACGGTCGGGCGTGATGCTTTCAAGGACAGTATCGATGTGGTCGGTACGCGCGGCGTTTGCGTTTGCGCAGGATGCAGTCAGCGTACCGATGTCGTGCGTGACGTGCAGGCGGATGACGGTGTCGTCGGTGATGACATCGCAGAAGTGCGGGGACAAAACTTCAATGGTGCCGCGGTGGGGCGTCATGGGGAACCCTCCTTTATGCCTTGAAATATTTGTGTTTCAGCTTGTGATGGTATAAAATCATCACGGGGAGTGCGCCGAGAAGGATGACGATGGGCAGAAGCGCCGATACCACTTCATGCGGAATCAGAATTCCTGCGAAAAACGATACGATGATGACGACGCCGTAGATGATCCACATCATGCCGTGGCGGTGATTCCATGCGGTGACGTCGGTCAGCTGTTCTGCTTTCGGCGGCGTTTCGCCCGTATAGAATCCGGTTGGTTTTTGGCTTTTGTACTGCACGATGCCGATGATGATCATCATCAGAGCAACGTAGGAAAAAATGAAAGCGGGGATGATGACGTCAGCCATGGCGAGTTCCCTTTCTTTGCTTATTTGTTCGCGTCGAGCACTTTCCGTGCATGACGCAGAATCGGCAGTTCTCTCTGTGCCAGCAGTCGTCCGAGCGGCGTTTCGGTGCGCAGCTCGTATTCTCGGACGGCTTCTTCATAGGTCAATTTCAGCGTTGAGAGATGGAACTGCTCGATCTCGTCGGGCATCAGGTGTTTTTCTCCAAACGATCTGACACGGCAGAGATAATAGTGATTGATGTTGTGGCGGTGGATGAGATTGTAGTAATCACTGACAACGCCTAATTTGCAGAGAATGACCACATCCGCACCGAGTTCTTCGGAAAGCTCGCGCTTGATGGCGGTGTCAAGGTCTTCCTCTGCTTCCACACCGCCGCCGGAGGTCTCGATGATCGTCGCGCGACCGAAAGCGTCATCACGCTCGGCACGGACGAAGTAGAAGTTTTCGTCATCGTCGATGACAATGGCTCGGACGATTTTGCGGTCGTGGGTGGTGTGGGTATAGGGCCATTCAGTATCGGTGAGGGAGAGGTGGAGTTCGGGGATGGTGTTCATGATAATTCCTTTCGGTTGATTGCGGCATTTCAACACGAGCTGTCCCGCTTTGGAACCTTGATCGTTGCCGCATAAGCACTGTTGAGAAGACCGAGCACGGCAGATACGATGAACAACAGCTCAATGCCGAGCGTCTGCCAGACCCAGCCGCCAAACAGTGCGATAAAGACCGTGATAACGTGGTTGATTGAAACACCGGTCGATATGGTCGCTTTGACTTCTTCTGCATTGTCTGCAAGGTCCTTCACGTATACGTTCGACGCCATAGCGCTGAGCGAGATCACGGCATCCAGTACGTAGTTGATACAGCAGACGATAAAGGCGATATCGCGTGGGAAGATATGATGCGCAAAGCCGTAGAAGAAGCAGACGATCACAAGAATGAGGGTATCGGCAACCATGACGGTCTTATAGCCGATGCGGTCGATGATCCGTCCGACGATGGGGGACGCAAAGAAGCACGCGATGGCGGAAATTGCAAACAAGAGGCTGATGACCGCGGTGCTCGCGCCGTACATCATGATGAGGACGTACGGACCGAAGGTGATGAAGACCTGCTTGCGCGCACCGTAAAACATTTCCAGCATATAGTACTTTGTGTACTTGCGGCTGAAATAAAAGCGTCGTTTTGTTGCGTCTGTTTCGCTTCTGCCGCTGATTTTCAGCGAGAAGAGCATGCTCAATGCCGCAAGTGCCGCGGCGCAGATGAAGAATACGGTGTAGGGCTGGTTTGCGGATGCAAGAGAAAATGCGGCGATGATGACGATATAGCCGACCAGCGTGCCGATCTGCGATACCGCATTCTGCACGCCGAGTGCCGTACCGCCGTTGTCGCCCTTGGAGTATTTGAGCGTCAGGGTGCTTTTCAGGCCGAGCTGGATATGCTCGCCGAGCGCATACATACAGATGGCAAGCGTGGTGAATACTTTTGTTGCGGGAAGGGATGCATGCATGGCAAGACCGATCAGCATAACGACCGCACCTGCCTTGTACATCGTTTCGACCGAAAACATATAAAATGCCGCCAAAATCAGAACGAGCATAACGCCCGGAAGCTCACGGAAGAATTCGGTAACGCCGCGGTCTGCCTCGCTCATTCCGACGATCTCTGCCATGAAATTGTCGAGCATGCCTTTGTAAAGACCGTAGGATATGCCGGTGATCAGAACCGACAGAAGAAATACTTTGAATGGGGTGTTTTCTTGGAAAACGGATTTCAGCTTGTTCATGGTATTGGTTCCTTGTGGGAGTTTTGTGTCATGTCAAAATGAGTGTCGGTCAAGCCTTTCTTGTAAGGCGGGTGACGCACTCTACGTGCCCGGTGCGTGAAAACATATCTACAGGCTGCACCGTATCCGTATCGTACCCAACCTCGCGGAAACGGACGATATCCCGCGCCAGCGTATCGGCGTCACAGGAAATATAGACGATTCTCGACGGATTCAGCTCCGCAAGATACGCAATGACCTCGGGGGTCAGACCCTTGCGCGGCGGGTCAACGACAACCGCATCGGCGCGGATGCCGCAATCGGAGAGGATCTTGCCTGCGTCCGACGCATCACCGCAGAAGAAGCGGGCGTTTGTCATGCCGTTGCGGGCGGCGTTTTCCTTTGCGTTTTCAATCGCCTGCGGAACGATCTCAATACCGACAAGCGGTGTATCATCCTCTGCAAGCGACATACCGATGGTGCCGATGCCACAGTAGAGGTCGAGCAGTGCTTCGCCCGGCTGTAATTTGAGCAGGTCCTTTGCGGTGTTGTAAAGAAGCTCTGCGCCGTCGTGGTTGACCTGATAGAAGGACAGCGGGGAAATACGGAACGTGCGTCCGCAGAGTACGTCCTCAATATACGGCGTTCCGTACAGAACACGGCAATCCTCGCCTAAAATCACGTTGGTCGCTTTTCGGTTGACGTTGATCTGAATACTGACAACGGCGGGGAAGCGTGCGGTCAGCTCCTCGCAGAAGATATCCGCCTGCGGAAGTGTGTCGCCGTTGAGGACAAGGCAGACCATGATCTGTCCCGTTGCTGCTCCCATGCGCAGATATAAATGCCGCAGAAGTCCTTTTCCCGTCTTTTCATCATAGGCGGAAATTCCGTATCGGTCGCAGAATTCTGCCGTGAAGCCAACGATGTCCGAGAAAACATCCGGCTGCAGCGAACAGCGGTCAGCAGGGATGATCGTATGCGATTTTGCTGCATAGAAGCCGATGACCGTGCGTTCCTTGCCGTCGACCGTTTCTCGTCCGACGGGATACTGCGCCTTATTGCGGTATCCGCTGACCTGTTTTGTCGACAGTACGTCGTTTACCGTAATCGGGAATGCACCTGCCTTCTTCATGGCAAATGTGACGTACTGCTTTTTTAATTCCAGTTCCTTGTCGTAGGAGACGCGCTGATAGACACAGCCGCCGCATCGGCGCGTGACGGGACAGACCTCGCACTCGTCACAGCGGATCGGAGAGGATGTGATCAGACGCAGGAGCATACCGACGGCATACGTTTTTGCGGTTTTGATGATCTTGATCTCGGCTTCATCCCCGGTTACGGTGTCGGCAACAAAGACGGAGATGCCGTCGATTTTGGCAACGCCGAAGCCGAGGTTGTTGAGATCGGTGATCTGAACGGTATAAGTTTGATTTTTCTGCAGCAAAACGGTGATTCCTTTCAGTACGAGAAATTAAACGGTGAGTGCGGCGGTCTGTGCATCGACGAGCTTGATTAAGTCGTCCGGGTCAAGCAGAAGCTGAATCCCGCGGATGCCGGCGGAAATGGTGATCTTGTCGTGCAGGATGCACGTTTCATCAATGAACGTTGGGAATTTCTTTTTCATGCCGATCGGCGAGCATGCGCCGCGGATGTATCCTGTCAGACCAAGCAGCTCCTTAACGGCGACCATTTCGATCTTCTTGTTGCCTGTCAGACGGGCGGCTTCCTTTAAGTCAAGCTCGGCAGGTGCGGGAATACAGAAGACACAAAGTCCCTTTTTGTCTCCGCGTGCGACGAGCGTTTTGAAGACCATTTCTGCGGGAAGACCGATTTCCTCGGCGATGTGCGTGCCTGCGAGGTTGTCCTCGTCGACCTCGTAAGTCATCGGTGTATAAGCGATGCCCGCTTTGTCGAGCGCTCGCATGACGTTGGTTTTGTTCGGTGATTCTTTCATGTGAATTTCGTCCAACCCGTTGCAAATTACGGGATTTTCCTGTATAATATAGTGTGATATCGGTAGGATTTACTTGTTTTTGCCCGTCAGACGGTACAGCATCGTACCGAAGACAAACTTCGGCAGCTTCATCATGCGTCCGATGCGGGACGGCTGACAGCAGAGACGGTAGAACCATTCCAAATTCAGCTTGATAAACATCTTCGGTGCGCGCTTCATTGTGCCTGCATAGCTGTCAAGAGAACCGCCAAGCCCCAAAGCGGCACGAACCGTCGGGAGCTTATCGCGGTTGGCGTCGATCCATTTTTCCTGCGCGGGAACGCCGAGACAGACGAAGAGGACGTTCGGTGCGGCTTCGTTGATGGCGGCGATGACGGCGTCGTTTTCTTCGCCTTCCTTTTTGAAGTAGCCGTCGTGCGTGCCGACCGTTTGGAAATCGGGATATTTTTCGCGCAGTTTTTGCTCGGCAAGCTCTGCAATGCCCGGTTTGCCGCCGAGGAAGTAGACGCGCAGACCGTTGGAGGCCGCTTCCTTTGCGATGCGCTCTCCAAGCTCACATCCCGGCGTTTTTGCCTTGAGCGGCGTGCCGAGAATCTTCGATGCGAGAACAACGCCTGCACCGTCGGGAATGATCAGATCGGAGCGGCGGATGAGATCGGCGACAGCGTGATCTTCAATGCAGAGCTGCACGATCTCCGCATTGGGCGTACAGATCATGTGGAAGTCGTCGGTTTGGGTAAACGAAAGCACAGCGGAAAATGCCTCGTCGAGATTGACGTTGTCGACGGGAATGCCGCGGATATCAATTTTCTTACAGACGGAATCAGACATAATGGACGTCTCCTTTTTCTCATTTATATATATTATATATTATCGCATGAAACAGGCAGTTTGTCAAGGGTTTCGGATATTGCGGATAAAATAAACGTCAGATTGTTTGTATCGCGCTGTGCGCGGAAAGGAATACTATGAAAAAAGTCAACATTTATACAGACGGTGCCTGCAAGGGGAATCCCGGCCGCGGCGGCTGGGGAACGATCCTTGTATACGGAGAACATGAAAAAGAGCTGTCGGGCGGGGAAGTGATGACCACGAATAACCGCATGGAGCTGATGGCGGTCATCTCGGGATTGGAGGCCTTGCGCGAACCGTGTGCCGTGACGCTGACCTCGGATTCTACCTATGTGATCAATTCGATCACGAAAAAGTGGCTTGACGGCTGGGTAAAGAAGAACTGGATCAAAAGCGGAAATACGCCCGTGCCCAATGCCGATCTGTGGAAACGGCTGATCGAGGCGATGAAGCCGCATACGATCGAATGGGTCTGGGTGCGCGGACACAACGGGCATCCGTACAACGAGCGTTGCGATCGACTTGCCGTTGCGGCAGCGGAACGGGCATCGGAGTGAGTTATATGGAAAAGAAACCCGAAAAGAAACCGCTTGTCTATGTTGACCATGCGGCAACAACGCCGATCACCGATTCCGTCCGTGCGGCAATGGAACCGTTTTTGACGACGACGTTCGGCAATCCGTCTTCCGCCTACGGAGCGGGACGTGCAGCATCGAGAGCCGTTCTTGACGCACGGCGCAGAATCGCGTCGGTGCTCGGATGCTCCCCAAAGGAGATTTTCTTTACTTCGGGCGGCACGGAATCGGATAACTGGGCGATCAAGGGCAGTGCGTTCGCAAACGATCTGCGTGGGAATATCGCGTACAGTGCCATAGAGCATCACGCGGTGCTGCATGCTGCGGCGTTCGTCCGTCGTTTCGGTATGACAACGACCGAGATTCCCGCCAATTCCGACGGCATCGTTTCGGCGGATGCTGTGGATGCATCCTTGCAGGTCGATACCCGTCTTGCCGCGGTCATGCTTGCCAATAACGAAATCGGTACGGTTCAGCCGATTGCGGAGATTGCCCGTGCGGTTCATGCGCGCGGAGCGGTCCTGTTTTGCGATGCGGTGCAGGGGATGGGGCAGATTCCCGTGAACGTATCAGACCTTGGTGTGGATCTGCTGTCGCTGTCGGGACACAAGATCGGTGCACCCAAGGGCATTGGGTTTCTGTACGTCAAAGAAGGAACGCCGCTGACACCGCTTCTTGACGGCGGCGGACAGGAAATGCAGATGCGTGCGGGAACGGAAAACGTCGCGGCGATCGTCGGCTTTGCAAAAGCCTTGGAGGAAGCCGCTGACCTGCCCGACGTCGATCGGATCCGTCAGATGCGGAACCGTCTTCTTGGGGGGCTTTGCGCAATTCCCGGATGTGTTGCCAACGGCACCTTCGCGGTGGGACAGCGTCTGCCCGGAAACGTCAACGTATCCTTCCCGGGGCTCGACGCGGAAAGTATGGTGCTGCACCTTGACCGTGCGGGTATCTGCTGTTCGGCGGCATCGGCTTGCACGGCAGGCGTGTCGGAGCCGTCCCGCGTTCTGCTCTCGATTGGGCGGGACAGGGAAACGGCGTCGTCCTCTCTGCGCTTTACGCTTGGACAGAGAAACACTATGGAAGAAATGGAATATATCGTCGCGCAAGTGCGCAGAATCGTCACGCAGCTGTATGCGGAAAATCGCGTGACATGAAAGGAGAGGGGACGAAAAATGGAAAATCAGAAGATACCGTCAATTCTCGTCGGTATGAGCGGCGGGCTTGACAGCACGTACGCGGCTTATCGGTACAAGGCGCAGGGATACCGTGTATACGGTGCCGTTTTGCGCATGTCGGATGAGACGGACGTTGCGGCAGCACAGACGGCGGCAGACCAGGTAGGGATCCCGCTTGAGATCATCGATGCAAGGGATGCGTTTGCGCATCACGTCAAGCAGTATTTTGCCAATGCTTATGCTATGGGGCAGACGCCGAACCCGTGCGTGGAGTGCAATCGGTACGTCAAGGTTGCAATGCTTTGCGAGTATGCGCGTCAGAACGGCATTGCGCGCGTCAGCACCGGGCATTATGCGCGCGTTTTGCAGGATGAGGAGCGCGGACGGTATTTCGTCCGTGCGGCGGAGGATAAGAAAAAAGATCAGAGCTACGTTCTGTGGCAGCTGCCGCAGTGGATGCTTGCGATGCTTGAGCTTCCGATGGCAGAGCTTGATAAAACGGAAGTCCGTGCACACGCGGCAGAGCTCGGCTTTTCTGCTGCTGCATCCAAGGAAAGCCAGGATATCTGTTTTCTGCCAAACGGCGGATACGTTTCGTTCGTGGAGCAGATGCTTGGCAAGCCGTTTCCGCCCGGAGATTTCCTTGATGAGATGGGACGCGTGGTCGGACGGCACGAGGGCATTATTCGCTATACGGTCGGACAGAGAAAGGGACTTGGCATTGCACTCGGGCATCCCGTATTTGTCACGAAGATCGATGCGGACAACAATACCGTGCATCTGGCTCCTGCCGGTATGGAATACGGCGGCGCGTTTACCGTCGAGGCGCTGAATTATCAGAAGCTTGCGCCCGAGGACGCCGTTGTCGGGATGACGGTTCGGGTCAAGATCCGTTACGCGGCACCGCCGGCAAGCGCGGTCGTCACTGAAATCGACGGAGATCGGATGACGGTGCAGTTCGATGCGCCGCAGCGTGCCATCACGCCGGGACAGAGCGCGGTTTTCTATGATACGGACGGTATGGGAGACGTGCTGTTTGGCGGCAGAATCGTGGGCTGAAACCGAAAAATGAAGTGAAACGCGCTTTCAGTACCATGAAAAAGGCAAAAAAGCAAAAGTTTGTGCAAAATGCTGACACATAGAAAATTAAGGGTCGATTTTGTGCAAATAGCATACTATGATTTGTAAAACAAACAATAAAACCGATGCGACGGCACCCGGTGGATGGTAATTGATTGTAACGTAAATTGGCATAATTTCATTTTCATTCAAAGAAAGTCTGTATAAAGCGTGTAAATAGGCTTTAAAATGTTATTATCAATAACAAATCAATAAAAAGAAACAAATTAATTTAATTCTAATAAATAGAAAAAACGGCGATTTCTCGCGTCGAGGTGTCCGTTAGCCATATGAAAACGAATTCTGAAGAAATTTTTACGATTTAATGACAAAAACGCAGACTTGACAAGAAACGCTGTTTATGGTATCATTATTCTATGAAAATTCAGGGCTTATGCCGTTACCATGTCCGGCAAGTTGCCTTTGATTTTTGTATGTCAGCCATTCGTCCTCGTTTCCGCTGTTTCTTTCCTTATATATGTGCACGCAAATGCGCAGATAGACGGAAGGCGGACACGCGGAATACGGCGGACGTGTTGTTTCAGCCAAAGTGTCACTACACAACAGCAAACAAATCTTGGTAGGAGGAAGAGATGTAAATGAAAAATCTCAAGTTGACAAAGCCGATTGCTTTGTTGCTTTCGGGTCTCATGCTCGTGAGCACATTTACTGTCACGGCCGCAGCAGCGGAAACGGACAAAGGCAGCGGCAATGATTCATCGAATGTCGGCCAAAGCATCAGCGAAGTAATGGAACTTCTGAACGCGACCACCTATGCCGAATACAAGGTATCGCACGAAGGAAAAGCGCTCGGCAAGAATGCAATTACCATTGCCGGCACCGATTACGACACTGAAAAGACCGACGCAAAAGTCAGCGTTGATACCTACGGCGGAGAGAAGGCGCTCTATACGCCTGAACTCGGTACTGTCGTGTACAATGTTGACGTTCCCTCGGATGGCCTTTACATGATCGAGATGGATTACTATCCGATCGCAGGCAAGGCATCCAACATTGAACGTGCACTCCGTATTGACGGAAAAATCCCCTTTAAGGAATCCAGATACCTGTCCATGACGAAGATCTGGAAAGACGACCTGTCCGATATCGGTGAATCCGATACAGCGTTCGAGCAGGACCCGCTGGGCAACGACGTTCGTCCCATGGCGATCGAAGCTCCTGATTGGGCGACTTATGAATTCAAGGATGCAACAGGTTATTACAACGAACCGTTCCAGTATTATCTGACCGCAGGTACGCATACTCTCGAGCTCGAAGCAACGAGAGAATCCGTTGCCATCGGCAGCATTACGCTGAAGCCTTACGACGCACCGAAATCTTATGAAGAGGTTTCTGCCGAGTACGCATCCAAGGGCTATAAGGCCGTGAGTAGTGACGCGACCGTAAAGATCCAGGCTGAAACCCCGGTTAGAACATCCACATCGACCGTATATCCGACTTATGACAGATCCTCTGCGATTTCCGAACCGCAGGACGCTTCCAAAATCCGTCTGAATACGATCGGTAAGACCACGACATGGCAGTCCGTCGGTGACTGGGTCGAATACACGCTGACAGTCAATGAAACCGGTCTGTACTACATCGTACCGCGTTTCCAGCAGTCTGAACAGCCTGACATGTTCGTTTCCAGAAAGCTGTACATCAACGGCGAGCTCCCGTTCGCAGAAGCAGGCAGCCTTGAATTCGCATACGACGACGAATTCCAGATCAAGCCGCTCAACGACGGTACCACGGAATTCCAGTTCTACTTTGAAGCAGGCAAGGAATACACCCTCCGCTTTGAAGTCGTTCTCGGTAACATGGCAACCCTGATCTCCAGAATTGAAGCATCTCTGGTCAACCTGAACCAGATCTACCTCAAGATCAAGCAGATCACCGGTGCAACGCCTGACCAGTACCGTGACTACAACTTCATCGAACTGATTCCCGATGAACTGAATATGCTCATCAAGGAATCCAAGAACCTGTACGAGTTCTCCGCAGAGCTGGAAGCAATCACCGGCGAGCGCGGTTCCAACTGTGCAACCCTGAACGAAATCGCTCGTATCGCAGACCGTATGGGCCGCGACGAAGACGAAATTGCAAAGAACCTTTCCAAGTTCAAGTCCAACATCGGTACCCTCGGTACCTGGATGAACACCGCTCGTAAGCAGCCGCTGCAGGTAGACTTCTTCTCCGTACAGTCTCCCGACGCACCCCTGCCCAAGGCAAATGCAAATGCGTTCCAGGCATTCATGTTTGAAATGTCCCAGTTCGTTGCATCCTTCTTTACCGACTACAACTCCCTCGGTTCTGAAGAAGGCGGCGAAGGCGAATCCATCTCCGTTTGGGTTACCACCGGTCGTGACCAGTCTCAGATCGTCCGTCAGATGATCAACGATATGTTCACTCCTCAGTACGGTGTTCCGGTTGAACTGAAGCTCGTCGCAGGCGGTACGCTTCTTCCTGCAACGCTCGCAGGCAACGGTCCCGACATCGCATACATGGGCGGCTCCGACCCTGTCAACTACGCAATCCGTAACGCGATCCAGAAGCTCGACGGCTTCGATACCTTCGACGAAGTCTGCGCAAGATTCTCCGAAGAAGCAATCGTTCCGTTCACCCTGGACGTCACCGATAACCCTGCAACCGAAGAAGACGAAGGCGCAGCTGCCGGTGTCTACGCGATCCCGGAAACCCAGTCCTTCTCGATGCTCTTCTACCGTCAGGATATCTTCGCTGACCTCGAAATCGAAGTTCCCAAGACTTGGGATGACCTCAAGGCGATCCTCCCCGTTCTCCAGTCTGAGTACATGGAAATCGCAATGCCCCAGAAGCTCGCAGGCTTCACGCTTCTCTACTATCAGAGAGACGGTGAGCTGTATGCAGACGGCGGTATGAGAATCAACCTCGACTCCAACCTCGCACTTGATACCTTCAAGGAACTCTGTGACATGTTCACGCAGTACAAGTTCCCGCTGACTTACGACTTTGCTAACCGTTTCAGAACCGGTGAAATGCCGCTCGGTATCGCTGACTACACCATGTACACGCAGCTGAACGCATTCGCAACCGAAATCAGAGGTCTGTGGGCTATGATGCCGCTGCCCGGTTATGAACTGGAAGACGGCTCCATCAACAACACCGCAACGACCACCGTTTCCGGTCTCGTTATGATGGCTGCTGCAAAGAACCCCGAAAACGCTTGGAAGTACATCGACTGGATCACCTCTACCGATGCACAGTCCAGATACGGTAACGAATACACGGCACTTCTCGGTAACGGTACGATTCACCCGACCGCGAACATGGAAGCTATGATGAACATGAACTGGTCCTCCACCGAGCTCGAAACGCTCATGGCACAGTTCAATAAGCTCAGAGCTACGCCCGAGTATCCCGGTTCTTACATCATCACCCGTTACGTTGACTTCGCATTCCTGGATGCGTACAACAACAACGCTGACCCCGTTGAAGCAATGCTTTCTCAGTACATCTTCATCAACAAGGAAATCACCAGAAAGAGACAGGAATTCGGTCTCGACGTTCTTGAACTCGGTGAGACTCTTGCAAGCAGAGCAGAAGAAGCAGCTGCCGCTGAAACCGGTGAAGCAGAATAAGTTCTTCCAATCAGCAATTGTGCAAACAAATTCGTTTTCAAAAATCTGAAAAATAAGGAGTGAATCACATGTCTCAGAATACCGCGGCTGCTACCCCTGAATCCAAAAAGCCGGTATCGCGTAAGGACATGACGATGGCTCAATGGACGATTAAGGAAATGAAGAGAAACTACATCGGTTACGTCATGCTGGCGCCGTTCTACATTCTCTTCCTTACCTTTACGATTCTGCCCGTTGTCCTGTCGATTGTCCTCAGCTTCACGACATTTAACATGCTGGAACCTCCGGTATTTGTCTTCCTTGACAACTACATCCGCCTGTTCCTCGATGACGATATCTTCCTGCTCGCAGTTAAGAATACGTTCATCTTTGCAGCGATCACAGGTCCGGTTTCGTACCTGCTTTCGTTCCTCGTTGCATGGTTCATCAACGAGCTTCCTCCGAAGATCCGTGCAATCGTCACGCTGGTCTTCTACGCACCGTCCATCTCCGGTCAGGTTTACACCATTTGGGCAACCCTGTTCTCCGGTGACGCATACGGTTGGGTCAACGGTTGGCTGATGCAGCTTGGCTTCATCGCTGAACCGATCCAGTTCTTCCAGAATGCAGATTACGTTATGCCTCTGTGTATCGTCGTTGCACTTTGGACCTCCCTCGGTACTGCATTCCTTTCCTTTATCGCAGGTCTTCAGACCGTTGATAAGAGCCTTTACGAAGCAGCTGCCGTTGACGGTATCAAGAACAGATGGCAGGAACTTTGGTACATCACCCTGCCTGTCATGAAGCCCCAGCTGATGTTCGGTGCTGTCATGGCAATCACCGGCTCCTTCGGTTTCGGTGGTATCGTTACCGCACTTTGCGGCTTCCCGTCTGTCGACTATGCCGCACATACGATCATGCACCACCTGGAAGACTACGGTGGACAGCGTTTTGAGGTCGGTTACTCCTCCGCAATCGCTACCATTCTGTTCTTCATGATGGTCGGCGCTAACGCCCTTATCAAGAAATTGCTTTCGAAGGTGGGACAGTAATATGAGCAAGAAGTTAAGATCAAGAAATCATAAAGTTGTCCTCAACCGTTCCGCCGGTGGTGACGCCGGTATTACGGTCATGCTCGTCCTCCTCGGTGCATTCATGTTCCTCCCCATGGTCTACGCGATCATGCAGGCGCTGAAGCCCCTTGATGAGCTTTGGATCTTCCCGCCGAGATTCTACGTTGTCAACCCGACGCTGAAGAACTTCGGTGACCTCTTCCGACTGATGAGCACCTCCTGGGTCCCGTTCTCCCGTTATATCTTCAACACCGTTATGATCTCTGTTGTCGGTACAACCGGTAACCTGATCCTCTCCTCTCTCGCAGCTTACTCGCTCGCGAAGATCAAGTTCCCCGGACGTGAATTCTTCTTCCAGACGATCGTCCTCTCCCTGATGTTCAACTCCACCGTTACCGGTATCTGTAACTTCATCGTTATGACCGCTCTCGGTTGGGTTGACACCTACCTCGCAATCATCATCCCGACCTTCGCTTCTACGCTGGGTCTGTACCTCATGAAGCAGTTCATGGAATCCTCTGTCTCCGACGCGGTCCTCGAATCCTCCCGTCTTGACGGTGCAAGTGAATTCAGAACCTTCTTAACGATCGCAATGCCGATGGTTAAGCCCGCGTGGCTGACCCTGATCGTTTACTCCTTCCAGGGTCTGTGGAACTCCGGTACTTCTATTTACATCTATTCTGAGGAACTCAAGACGTTCAACTACGCTATCAGCCAGATCCTTGCCGGTGGTATTGTCCGTGCAGGTGCCGGTGCCGCTTCTACGGTCATCATGATGATCGTCCCGATCACGGTCTTCGTCATCACGCAGTCCAACATCATCGAAACCATGGGATCTTCCGGTATGAAAGACTAATCCAAGGAGGGTAAAACATGAAGAATATTTTAAGACTGATTACCCTCGTTATGGTTTGTCTGATGGTGTTCGGCTCCCTGTCCGTTATGGCAATCACGCCGTACTCCACCTACACCTACGATATCGATGGTATGTACGCAGCATCCCCCGACGCTTATACTCCTGATATGATTGTTGACTCCGCAGCAATGGGTCTTGACGAAGCTCTTCCGATGGACTCTCCCCGTGACCTTTTCGTTGACAAGAACAACAAGATCTACATCGCGGATGCAACCAACAACAGAATCATCGTCTGCAACCGTTACATTCAGTATACGTTTGAAATCAAGGAATTCACGAACAATCAGGGTGTTCCGGACAGCCTGAAGAACCCGCAGGGTGTGTTCGTTACCGATGAGTACATCTACGTTGCAGATACCGATAACAACCGTATCGTTCTGTTCGACCTCGAAGGCGAATACGTCGATACCATCGAAGAACCGAGATCTGACGTCTTCCCGGAAAACTCCATCTACAAGCCGGTTGCGCTGGCAGTAGACGCTGCGGGCAGAATGTACATCGTTTCTTCCACCACCTACATGGGTGTCATCTCCATCGCTCCCGACGGAGAATTCCAGGGCTTTATCGGTGCTCAGCAGGTCAACATCTCCGCAATCGATATTCTGTGGAGAAAGATTCAGACCAAGGAACAGCGTGAAACCTCCACCCAGTACGTCTCCACCGAATTTAACAACATCACCATTGACGAAGATGGCTTCATCTACGTCACCACCTCTTCTATCGACGAAGCTGCTCAGCAGGCTGCTATCCGCTCCAAGGATGCAGGTAACGCTCCCGTTAAGAAGCTGAACACCGCAGGTTCCGACATTCTGAAGAGAAACGGCTTCTTCGCTCCCGGCGGTGAAGTTTCCGTCATGAACACAGGCGCGTCCAACAACGATATCGGCGGTCCGTCCAAGATCATCGACGTTGCACTCGGCCCGCAGGGTACTTGGTCCATCATCGACGAAAAGAGACAGAAGATCTACACCTACGACGAAGAAGGTAAGCTCCTGTTCATCTTCGGCGACTCCGGTATGCAGACCGGTAACCTTTCCTCCATCCAGGCAGTTGCTTACAAGGGTAACGACATTCTCGTTCTCGACAAGACCGCGAACAACATCACGGTTTACAAGAGAACCGAATACGGCGACCTTCTGCTGACTGCTATCCAGCACAACAGAGAAAGACAGTATGACCTTTCTCAGGAAGACTGGACAAACATCCTCCAGAGAAACTCCAACTTCGACGAAGCATACATCGGTATCGGTAAGGCTCTTTACAGATCCGGTGAATACGAAGAAGCAATGGATTACTACAAGTCCGCGTACGATACCGAGAACTACTCCGCAGCGTTTGCTATGTGGCGTCAGGAATGGGTCAAGAAGTATGTCCTGGTTGTAATCGTTGTTATCGTCGTTGCAATCGTTGGCTACTCCCTCTTCTTCAAGTACGCAGGCATTATCAACGTCAAGGGTCACACCAAGGTTGGTAAGCGTACCTTCTGGGAAGAAATCATGTACGGCTTCTGGGTAATCTTCCATCCGTTCGACGGTTTCTGGGATCTGAAGCACGAAAAGCGCGGTTCCGTTCGCGGTGCGTTCTTCTACATCGGCATGACGATCCTGGCATTTACTTACAAGTCTGTCGGTTCTTCCTACCTCGTCAATCCCTACAACTCTTACATGAACATCCTCGCAACCATTACCTCCATTATGGTTCCGTTCATGCTGTGGGCATCCGCTAACTGGTGTCTGACCACCCTGTTCGACGGCGAAGGCTCCTTCAAGGATATCTTCATCGCGACCGGTTATGCACTCGTTCCGATCCCGCTGTTCATGTTCCCCGTTACCATTTGCACGCACTTCCTGACGCTTGCTGAAGTTTCCATCCTGAACCTGCTCCTGACCTTCTCCTTCATCTGGGTCGGTCTGCTGATCGTGTTCGGTTCCATGGTCACTCACGACTATACCTTCGGTAAGAACCTCATCATGTGCGTATGCACGATCGTCGGTATGGCGTTCATCATGTTCGTCGCAGTCCTCTTCTCCGGTCTTGCTAACAACATCGTGTCTTTCGTTACCGCAATCGTCATCGAAATTTCGTACCGTATTTAATTCGGAAAGGAGCTAAATAATGAAAAAATTCAGATTACTTTCCGGAATTCTGGCATTCCTGATGCTCATCAGCACCTTCACCGTTCTGCCCGTTGCTGCGGCAGACGCAAAGGAAGAAGAGGCTGAAGAAACCAGTACCATCAATTATCTGCAGGAAGTTTTCAAGACTGCAGAAGAAAAGCTGGCTACGATGACCGAAATGGTCACCTCTGCAGACGGCAGATACTCTATCTACGTTGATAAGTACTCCGGAGAAATTGCGTACCGCGACAATGTTTTCCAGCAGTCCCTTTTCTCCAACCCCTACAACATCAACGACGTATCCAAGACTTCCTCTGAAGATACTAAGAACAAGCTGCTGTCCCAGGTCATCGTCAAGTATCTTGACAACGATAAGGAATCTACCTACTACAGCTTTGAAGAAGCTGCAGAAAGAGAACAGATCAAGGTCAAGAACATCAAGAACGGTGTCCGTGTGGAATACTCCATCGGTCGTGAAGAAACTCGTAAGCTGGTTCCGAGACAGATCGAAAAGTCCCGTTTCGAAGAACAGATTCTTGCTAACCTTCAGGGTAACGAATTCGCGCTCAAGAAGATGAACGCATTCTACTCCCTTAAGGACCCCGACGATCCTTCTCTGACGGACCGCGGTGTCAAGGAAATGATGGCAACCTTCCCGATCACGCAGAAGATGGCGGTTTACGTCTTCGACCCGTACGCTACCGACCGAGAACTCAACCTCATCGAAAGCTACATCCTCGAAAACTGCCCGCTGTATACCTACGATGAACTCGACAAGGACCATGAAATGACGGAGTACGAAGGTACCAATACGGCACCCGCACTCTTCAAGATGGCTCTGGAATACTATCTGGAAGACGGAACTCTCCGCGTCAGATTCCCCGTCAACGGTCTCCGTTTTGACGACACAGCTTATCAGCTGACCTCCATTGAAATTCTCCCCTATTTCGGATGCGGTTCCTACAACTTTGACGGTTACCTGCTCCTTCCCGACGGTTCCGGTACGATCGTCCGCTTTGAAGACTTTGCGGCTCTCTCCGGTAAGACTGTCACCGGTAAGGTTTACGGTCAGGACTACGCATTCTATGAAATTTCCGGTGAACATCAGGAATCCGTTAGACTTCCTGTTTACGGTATCATCGAAAATTACGCAAACGTCACGCAGGAAATCGTAAACACGCCCGTTGATCCTTACTACGATATCTTCGGTAACTACATCGATTACGAAATGAAGCGTGAAGTTAAGAAGACCTACGCATATGAGGACAGAGGCTTCTTCGCAATCATTGAAGAAGGCGAAGCTCTCGCAAGCATTTCTACCGAAACCGGCGGTCGTACTTGTAACTACGACAACGTAAAGACCACCATTACGCCCAGACAGCGCGATACCTACGATATTGCTGACGCGATCAGCGGCGCAGGCTCCGCAATGTGGACGGTTACCTCCAAGCGTAAGTACACCGGTAACTACACTCTCCGCTTCACCATGCTCAACTCCATGAAGTATGCTGAAGAAAACAACATTGACGTCGGCAACGCTTCTTACTATGATACCAGCTACATGGGCATGGTCAACGCTTGCCGTGACTACATGGAAGAAAAGGGCATCCTCACCAGACTGACCAAGGACGACGTACAGGAAGACATTCCGCTGTACATCGAAGCGTTCGGTACTGCTACGACCCAGGAAAAGATCCTCTCCTTCCCCGTAGAAGTTCAGACTCCTCTTACCACGTTTGAAGACCTCAAGGCAATGACCGAACAGCTCAATGCCGAAGGTATTGAAAACATCAACTACAGACTGACCGGTTTCTTTAACGGCGGTCTTTGGGCAACCCTCCCCTACAACGTAGAAGTTGAAAAGAACGTTGGCGGTGCAGAAGGTTATCAGGACTTCCTGTCTTATGCATCCTCCAAGGGCATCGGCGTTTATCCGGACTTTGACTTCGTCTGGGCAGACGCAGCTGAAAACACCGTCTTCGATGGTCTGAACAGACGTCAGCACCTCATCAAGACGATGAACACCAAGTATGCAAACATGAGAGAGTACGATCCGCTGTACCAGCAGTACATGAGATCCTACATGCTCGCAATCACTCCCGCATACTTCGAACACTTCTATGACACCTTTACCGAGAACTTCAAGGCTCTCAACCCGACCGGTATCTCTGTTTCTACGCTCGGTGAGTACCTCAACTCCGACTTCGATAAGAAGGATCCGTACAACCGCGAAGACAACAAGGATTACACCGTCGAACTCCTCGCAAGAATCAAGGAAGAATACGGCGATGTCATGACCGATGCAGGTAACTATTACTCCCTGCCTTACGTCAACCACATCCTCAACGTTCCGCTTGACTCTTCTGAATACCTTAACACCTCCGAAACGATTCCGTTCATGGGTATGGTTCTCCACGGCTACGTCAACTTTGCCGGTATGGCAATGAACAACGCCGGTGATATGAACTATCAGATCCTGAAGGCAATCGAAAACGGTGCAGGTATGTACTTCCAGCTTTCCTATCAGAACACCGAAAAGCTCAAGACCAACGGTGACTTCTCCAAGTACTACTCCATCGACTTTGATATTTGGTTTGAAGACCTTGTTGCAGCTTACAACAAGCTCAACGATGCAATCGCAGATCTGCAGACCAAGCTGATCGTCGGTCACGAATTCGTTCAGGCTCACCGCGTCCTCAATGCAGAAGAACTTGCTGAACTCGAAGCCGAAATCGAAGTCCTGAAGGCTGAACTCGAGGAAAAGAGACTCGAGGAAGAACGCCTTGCAGAACTCGAAAAGGAAAAGCAGGCAGCAGCTGATGCATTCGCAAAGCCCGAAGATAAGGCTGAAGGCGAAGCAGCAGAAGGTGAAGTTGAAGAAGAAGCAACTGAAGGCGAAGAAACCGAGGAAGAAGAAGAACTCGATGAAGTTAAGGAAGAAGAAGTTATCGACATCGCGTCCAGAACGCTTGTTGATAACGGTAAGACCGTCCGCGTTGAATACGAAGGCGGCACCGTATTCTACCTCAACTACAATAACTTCCCTGTAACCGTTGCCACGGGCGATAACGGAACCGAAGATGATACGACTGATGACCCGACCGTTACGGTTGAGGCACTCAGCTTTATCAGAATCAACTAAGAATGAGAGGTGTAATGAATGAATAACGTTCAACAGGCGCCGCAGAAAATCAATGCAGCACCGAAAAAGAAGAAAAAAGCCTCTTCTCTTGACGCTCGTAAATCCAGAGCAGGTTGGCTCTTTGTACTTCCGTTCATTATCGGCTTTGTAATTATTTACGCTCCGATCGTTTACGATTCCATCCTGTACTCCTTTACGAAAATCAACATTGTCACCGGCGGTGGTTTCCGTCTGACATGGGTCGGTCTTGATAACTACCAGGAAGCACTGTTCGTCGATGCTACGTTCGTTCAGACGCTGACTGCAGGTATCCAGCAGCTGATCTTTGATATCCCCGCAATCGTTATCTTCTCGCTCTTCATGGCTGTCATGATGAACGAAAAGATGGTTGGTCGTGCAGCATTCCGTGCGATCTTCTTTATCCCGGTTATTCTGTCTACCGGTCTTATCGATAAGATCGACCAGCAGAACCAGATGCTCCAGTACATGGAAAACACCTCTTCCATGGACATGGGTGACGGCGGCGCTGAACAGTCTGCGCAGATTATTTCTGCGATGGACGTCCAGAAGCTGTTCCGTAACATGGTCATCGGTGAAGAACTGCTTAACTACGTCGTCGGACTCGTTAACGATATCTATGATATCGTTAACCGCTCCGGTGTCCAGATGCTGATCTTCCTCTCTGCACTGCAGTCCATCTCCCCCGCAATTTACGAGTCCTGCCAGATCGACGGTGCGACCACTTGGGAAACCTTCTGGAAGATTACGCTTCCGATGATCTCCCCGATGATCCTCGTTAACACTGTCTACACGGTTATCGACTCCTTTACATCCGCAGACAACCAGGTTATGACCTACATCGATCAGGTCTACGACCAGCCCAGCGGTAACGTTCTGTCTTCCGCAATGTCCTGGATGTACTTCATTCTCGTTATGCTCATCATCGCCGCTGTTGCGGGTGTCCTCTCTGCGTACACCTTCTATCAGCGTCAGGAAAGATAAAGAAAGGAGGAACATAAGATGAATGCTCAAAATGCACCTAAGGTAACAAAAGAAACCAAAAATTCCATCAGAGTAGACTTCGAACGTACCTCCAAGAAGGAAAGAATGCGTATCAAGTATCTTTCCGGAAACTTTGTCGTCTCCGTTGTATGGTGGATCTTCCGCTTTATCATCCTGCTTGGTCTTGCTTACGTCGTTCTGATGCCGTTCTTCTCTAAGATCACCGGTTCTTTCATGAGCCCGGAAGACTTCATTGACGTTACGGTCAAGTACATTCCCAAGTACCCCACGCTGGATACGTATAAGGCAATCATCGCTGAATCCAAGTACGGTACCGCGTTTATCAACACGCTGGCACTCTCTCTGTTCTGCGGTGTTACCCAGACCTTTATCTGCTCTCTCATTGGTTACGGTTTTGCAAAGTTCAAGTTCAAGGGCTCCATGCTCCTGTTCTTACTGGTCGTCCTGACGATGGTCATCCCGCACCAGACGCTGCAGCTGTCCATGTTCATGAAGTTCAGATACTTCGATATCCTCGGCGTATTCAACCTTCTGGGCGGCGGCTTAACCGAAAGCCTTGAGCTGATCCCGTTCACTTCCATTAACCTCAACAACTCCTACTGGCCTTTGGCACTGCTTTCCATCACCGGTCTGGCTTACAGAAACGGTCTGTACATCTTCATGATGAGACAGTTCTATCGCGGTGTCCCGGACGAACTCGAAGAATCCGCTTATCTCGACGGCTGCGGTACGTTCATGACGTTCTTCAGAATCATCATTCCGCTGTCTGTCCCGATGATGGTTACCATCTTCCTGTTCGGCTTCTGCTGGCAGTGGACCGATGACTTCTATACCACCGTATTCTTCACCAGCTCCGGTATGAAGCTGATGCCCGATATCATCATGACGCCCAAGTCTCTCGATACAGACTTTGCGGCAGGTGACCTGTATATCTCCGCTATCAGAAATACCTGCGGTCTGCTGGTTATGGCTCCCCTGATCGTCGTTTACCTCTTCGGTCAGAGATTCCTGGTACAGGGTATCGAAAGATCCGGTATCGTCGGTTAATCAAAACACAAAGAGTGTCGCATATGCGGCACTCTTTTTTTTGATAAATTTTCAGTTTTGATAAAAATTTAAAGAATAGACCTTTTTTTTTGCTTTGAAATATGCTATAATGTAATCAATATTATTTCATATAAAAGTGATCTCCGATCCAAATAAACAGGAGAAACCCATGCAGAATCAGAATCAAGCGAAACATAATACGAATCCGTCAGCGCAGCAAAGACGTCAAGCGCAGGGAACTGCTGCGAATCAAACACGGGCACAGCGCGTAAACGGAACGGCTCGTCAGATGGGAAATCCCGACCCGCGTTCTCATGCGAATGCAATGCACACTGCCCGATATTCCCAAATCGTGACAAAAACCAATCATCCGCATCAGAACCGAACGAAAAGAAGACTCAAAAGGCGCAAAGGTGCAGTTTCCGGACTTGCCGTTGTGCTGGTTGTCATGATCTTCGTGTCGCTGTCACTGTTGATCGTCAGAAGCATAGATTGGGAATACGTCTTTTCTGACAAGACGAGAATGCCGTTTTCCAATCCCGATAACCTTGTGTACGGTCCGTATATCACCGAGCAGGAGCGTGACGGATATCTGACGAAGTACGTCACGGTTAATGCGGATGATATCCATCGCGGCTCGTGTATCCTTGTCAATTTTGACGTCCCCTATGTATTTGAAGATGAGGAAGACGTTTATTCCGTTTATAAAAATAAGTCGAAAAGCTATAAAGTAACAAGCGGCAGTGTTTTTTTGCGCATGGAGATGATCCAGGCAATGAACGCTATGATGGATGATTTCTATGAAGAAACGGAAAACAGAAACATCATGGTCAACAGCGGTTTCCGTAATGCGAAGCAGCAGCAGGAAGTATACGACAGCAAGCTGCAGTTAAACGGTGCAGAATATGCGGAAAAATACGTGCAGAAGCCTGGATATAGCGAGCACCACACCGGATACGCCATGGACCTTGCCGTTTACGATGAAGGCGATCTGGACGTTGAAGGCGATGAAGCAATGTGGACGTTCGACGGTAAAAACGAATACTTTTGGGTCGATCAGAATTGTGCACAGTACGGCTTTATCCTTCGTTATTCCGCCAGCAAAGAGGACGTAACGAAGATCTCGTATGAATCGTGGCACTACCGTTACGTCGGTATCGGCAATGCGCTCGCCATCAAGAACATGGGTCTTGCGCTTGAAGAATATATCAATTTTATCCGCGATTACAGTTATAACGGAACACGATATTACATTACGGCAGACAACGGTGATTTGTATTGTTTGTATTATGTAAAGTCGAGCGGAAAAGACGGTCAAAAGCTTCCCATCCCCAAAACGGCAAGGTCGTATGAGATCTCCGGCAACAATATTGACGGATATATCGTGACCGCATTGGTTGGAAACGAACAGGAATAAAGGATATCAGAGAATGAATCAGAATCAAATATGGAAAGCTGCGATTATGACGCTTGGCTGCAAGGTCAATCAGTATGAGAGCGAAGCAATCGCAGAAGCTCTGGAAAAGAAAAATTTCAAAATCGTGCCGTTTGATGAGGATGCAGACGTATATATCGTCAACACCTGCACGGTAACGGCTGAATCGGACAGAAAGGCGTGTCAGATGATACGTCGAGCTATAAAACGCGGAAAAGGCAGAGAACGCGCACCCGCGATCCTCGTCACAGGCTGTATGGCTCAGACCCAGCCCGAACGAGCAGCAGAAATCGAAGGTGTGACCTACGTCTGCGGTTCGCGAAATAAGCTTTCCTGCGTTGATGTGGCGGTTGCGCACGTGCAAAGAATGGAATCTGCGTATCAGAAGACCAACGTTCCGCCGCTCGAATCGCTTGGCATGGAGCCGATGTCCCTGCAGCATACGGGACTTGAGAGAACCCGTGCCTATATCAAGATCGAGGACGGATGTGAAAACCGCTGTACCTACTGTGCGATTCCGAACGCGCGTGGTCTTGTTGTATCCAAGCGTCCCGAAGCCGTCATTTCGGAGATCCGTGATCTTGTGAAGAACGGTTACCGTGAGATCGTTCTGACCGGTATTGAAACCGCCTCCTACGGCGTAGATTGGAAACGTGGCGGGGATCCCGAATTGCAGACGTACCGCTTGATCGATCTTTTAGAGGACGTTGAGGCGACGTTTGCGGGAGAGCCGATCCGTATCAGACTCGGTTCTCTGGAGCCGACGTATATGAAGCCGGAAACGGTTGCGCGTATGGCGTCGCTCAAACTTCTGACGCACCATTTCCATTTGTCGCTGCAAAGCGGATCGGATACGGTCCTGCAGCGCATGAAGCGAAAATACAATATGAAGCAGGTCAGGGAGATCCTTGCCGATATCAGAGAAAAAATACCGGACGTGCAATTTACGACGGATATCATGACGGGTTTCCCGCAGGAGACGGATATGGAATTTGAGGAAACGATGACGTTTGCCAAGGAAGCGCGCCTTCTGCACATTCACGTTTTCCCGTATTCCAAGCGAAAGAATACGCCGGCGGATAAGATGTCGGGGCAGCTTGAAAATGCAGAGAAAAACCGACGCGCCAACGCGTTGATCGCTTTGCAGAATGAGATCGAGGCCGATATTTACCGTGAGATGGCTGAACGCTTATCTGAGAGCGGAAAAACGGTCATGTTCTTGGCAGAGACGTATAAGGATGGCATCGTAACGGGGCATACGGATACGTTTCTTGAGGTGCATATTCAAAGCGAAATGCCCGTAGATCGGGAAATCAGAGAAATTCGAATCATCAGTGCAGAACAGACTGCTTTGATCGGTGAATTGATTTAAACATGGAGGCAGCCAATGCGGCAGCATATTTTTATTGAAAAGAAAACGGAATATGCCTACGCCGCGCGGCGGCTTTACCGTCATCTGACCGAGCACTACGGGATGCATACGGTAAATGAGGTACGGATCTTACGGTGTATGATCGTCGATCTTGCAGACGAGCTTCCGGGGATACCAAAACATCTTTTGCTTGACAGTGCAACGGAACGGATCGTTGAAGAAGACGCCGTTCGAGCACAGGTACAGCGGAAGGATTGTACCTGTTATTGTGTCATTCCGCTGTTTCGCCGTCCTGCAGAGCAATTAACGGAACGTGCACTGCGCATGACGTATATGCAGGACCACGGTGAAATGCAGGATGCGCTTTCGGAGGATCGGTTGTACTTCAGACAGGCGGACGTCTTTTTGATCGACGGTGAACTGCGGGAAGAAGAGCGTGCGCGTCTGAAACGGCTTCTGATCAATCCCGCAAGCACTGCAGAGCTCCCGCTGTTTACAACGGGAACACTGCCGCCGCTGTCACAGCAGACCGACGACGATTGGATGCCGATCCGTGAATTCCGAAATATGGGTGCAGAAGAACTGACCATGTTTGCGGTAGAAGAAAATTTCCGTATGTCGACGGATGACCTTTTATTTATCCAAAGCTATTTTCGCGTGGAGGAGAAGCGGGATCCGGGACGGTTTGAACTGCGCATGATCGACACGTATTGGTCCGACCATTGCCGCCATATCTCGTTTTTGACGGCGGTTCAGGACCTTTCTATTGATGATCCCGAAATTGCGGCAGCCTTTGAGCAGTATCTGGACGTACGGGAAGCCTTGTACGGCACACGCCCGAAAAATATCACGCTGATGGATATTGCAACGGTTGCGGAAAAATATCTCGGTCGTGAAGGAAAGCTGCCGCGCATTGCAGAGACGGGAGAGCGGAATGCGTTCACCGTCCGCGCAGTCGTGGAGGAACAGAGAACCGATCCGAAGACACAAAAGACGGAAACGGAACGCGTTCCGTGGCTGCTGCATTTCAAAAATGAAACACATAACCATTCAACGGAAAAAGATCCGTATTTCGGTGCTTTTTCCAGTTTCGGTGCGACCATTGCCGATCCGCTGTCCGCACGGGCAGAGGTATTTGCCGCAATGCGCGTCGCAGGCGGAGCTGCGCGGATTTTGCCGCATGCAGAGCTCCAAAATGCAGAAGCGGCTGACCGTCAGGCTGCGGCACTGCGCCACGGTGTGGAAGCTGCTGACGGCTTTGCCGCGTACGGTGTTCAAAGCGGTATTCCGACGGGACTCGTTTACGAGTATTATCATCCCGATTTCGCCGCAAAGCACATGGAGGTTTGTTTTTCGGCAGCAGCTGCACCTGCAGACGGGTACGTATCCGAAAAACCGCTTCCGGGCGACGTGATCGTGCTGGTCGGTGCAAGAACGGGACGTGACGGTCTGGGCGGCGGCTTATCGGCTTCTGCGGGTCGTTCAGAGTCCGTGCTGCAATCCCGCCGCGGAGAGCGTCAGACGTATACGTCACAAATGGGCGATCCGCAGGCTGCGCGGGCATTGGTTCGTCTGATGCGCCGTCGGGATTTGATGAAGCTGATCAAACGCGCGGAGGATATTTCATCGGGCGGTCTTGCCGTTGCGGCGGCAGAGCTTGCGGAAGGCGTGCGAATCGACCTCGACCGCGTTCCGACGACGGTGTCTGACCGTATCAGTACGGGACGCATTATGGGACCGTACGAGATTGCGTTTTCGGAAACCCAGGCGCGTATGCTCCTCGTCATTCCGTCGACCCAACTGGCAGAGGTGACGCGTATTGCGGCACTGGAGGATCTTGAGGCGACGCTGATCGGCACGGTGACCGCAGAACGACGCTTCCGTATGCGCTGGTGGGATCGCAGCTTGCTGTCGCTGTCGCGTGATTTTCTGGATTCCACAGGTGCGGAGCGCCGCGTCAGTGCGCACATTCCCCGTGCGGATACGGAAAATATGTATCGGGCGATATCGGACCGTCTGGTCGGCGAAGATTTAACCGAGCGATATCTCCGCGTGATGATGCATCCTGAGGTCGCATCGCAGAAGCTGCTGTCGGAACGGTTTGATACGACGGCAGGCGGCAGAACAGTTATGCTTCCGCTGGGTGGAAAGACCATGCTGACGCCGACCGGATATATGGCGTACCGATTCCCGTCGGTCAGCATGGGAATGGGAGAAACGCATACAACGGCGGTGTTCTGCGCCGGATATCTGCCGCGTTACGCGGTACAGAGCCCGTATCACGGCGCGTACCTTGCCGTTTTGCAGGTGATCTGCCGTTTTGCGGCGGCAGGCGTTTCCACGTCGGATATCGTGCTGTCACTGCAGGAATATTTTCCGTGTGTCGGAGAAGATCCGATCCGCTTCGGCGTTCCCATGGCGGCCATGCTCGGTGCATTCCGCGCACAGATGGATTATGAGGTCGCGGCGATCGGCGGCAAGGATTCCATGAACGGAACCTCATCGCAGGGAGACGTTCCTCCGACCGTGATCGCGTTCGGCGCCGCCGTTCGTGAGCAAGAGGAGCTGATCACGCCCGAATTTAAAAAAGCAGGCTCACGCGTGTATCTTCTGACGCCGAACTATACGGACGATCATCTGCCGATCGCGGAGGAGGAACGCGGATTATTGCGGTATCTGCACCAGCTGTACAACGAGGGCGCGATCTCGTCCTGCAGCCCGATCGGATCGGGCGGTATTGCGGCGACCGTTGCCATGATGTGCTTTGGCAACCGCATCGGCTTCAACTACGAAACCGTGCCGCCCGTTAAAATGCTGTTTGAAGACAAGCCCGGCGCGTTTCTCGTGGAAACCGACAGGGAACTGCGCGGGGTATTGCTTGGATATACGAAGGATACCGCCAACATTCTGATCGGCGGTACGAGTATTCCGCTGTCCGTTTTGTCATCGGTCTGGCAGAAGCCGGAAGAAAAGCTATACGGCTCGGAACAAGCAGAAGTCAGAGGAAGTGCCATTGTGCCTGCTTTCCCAATGCCGAAGCACAGCATTGCGCATCCGCATATCAGTCTTCCGAAACCGCGTGTCCTGCTTCCGGTTCTTCCGTATATTACCGGTGAGGACGTGCTTGCCGCGAGATTCGCCCGTGCAGGCTTTGAACCGATCCGTATGCTGTTTTCGTGCCGTTCCCGCGATGCGTTTCGTCAGGCGTGCCTCCAATTTGCATCCTTGTTGGATGAAACGCAAATATTGGCGTTTCCGGGCGGCAGTTATCCCGACTACGGCAGTATTCCCGCTGCCGTTACCGATCCTGCTGCGCGGTTTGCACAGGCTGTCTTTGCGCAGCCGCATTTGAACGATGCGCTGTGCCGTTTCCGTGAACGCAGGGAAACGCTGACACTCGGACTGGGCGAGGGCTTCCGTATGCTGCTGGCGTCTCCTCTGCTGGCAGACGAAGTGCATATGGAAGAAGATCGGATGACGCTTGGCGAAAATCCGTGCGGTCATCTGATTGCAAAGCCCGTGCGCGTACGGGTCATGTCGGTCGATTCACCGTGGATGCGCTTCTGTGAATCCGGAGAGATCTATACGCTTCCCGTGGCATCCAAAGCGGGACGGTGTCTGATTCCCGGTGAACTCGTTCTCGAAATGGGCGCGCACGGACAGATCGCAGGGCAGTACGTCGATGCCGATCACAATCCGACGATGGATCCTGCGTGGAATCCGTTTGCGTCTGACTATGCGGTCGAAGGTGTTTTCTCCCGTGACGGACGCGTGATGGGACGTATGACGCACCCGGATCGTGTGGATGATTCGCTGTGCATCAACGTTCCCGGATCCAAGGAAATGCGGATCTTCGAATCTGCAATGGATTATTATAAAATCAAGGGATAACGCACGGCGATCTGTTTGAAAATTTCGATATTTTCAAAAAAGCACTTGACTTTGATGGCGGAATATGACATAATATAGATAACAGTAATTTTCTTTTTTGGAAAGGATAGGTATATACAATGGCAAATAAGATTCGCGTAACGGTCTGGAACGAATACAGACACGAAAAATCCGAGGAATTCATCCGTGAAATCTACCCCAAGGGTATCCATGGCTGCGTCAAGGATTTCCTCGATCAGTACGACGACCTTGAGGTTCGCATCGCGGCACTCGACGATCCCGATCAGGGTCTGCCGGATGACGTTCTGAACAACACCGACGTCCTCATGTGGTGGGGTCATATGGCACACGGTGACGTTGACGATGCGCTGGTTCAGAGAATCAAGAAGCGCGTTTACGACGACGGTATGGGCTTCGTTGCCATGCACTCCGCACATATGTCCAAGCCGTTCCGTGAGATCGTCGGTACCTCCGGTAAGCTGCTGTGGGGTGACGATCAGCACGAAATTCTGTGGAACGTTCTTCCGTCCCACCCGATCACCGCAGGTATTCCCGAATACGTTGACCTTGGTACCGAGGAAATGTACGGCGAGCCCTTCATGATTCCCCAGCCTGATGAGCTGCTGTTTATCTCCTGGTTCGAACACGGCTACGTCTTCCGCTCCGGCTGTACCTATCATCGCGGACGCGGTAAGGTCTTCTACTTCCAGCCCGGTCATGAAGCATGCCGTTCCTTCTATAACGAATACGTACAGAAGATCCTGTACAACGGTGTCAAGTGGGCAGCACCCAACGATTTCGGCTCCCCGATGCACCAGTGCGACTACCGCAAGGCTCTCGTTTGATTTGATTTCCGTATTATCAAGAAAGGAATCCGACGCCGTTTTTGGCTGACGATAAGGTAATTCCGATTATGGCAAAGCTGCCGCATTATCATGAAGACCCGCATACGCTGCACGTCGGTACCGAGGTACCGCGCGCGTATTATATTCCGTATGATGCCGCTTGCAAGGCAAAGCAGGGAGAGCGCGGTATGTCCGCATATTTCAAGTCCCTGTGCGGCGAATGGAATTTCAAATTCTATCACAATGAAACCGAAATTGAACCTTTCTGGGCTGGCGGTATTGAATTTACCGATACGATGACCGTGCCGATGAACTGGCAGGCAAAGCTCGATGCCGGTTATGACGTTCCCAACTATACCAACGTCAATTATCCTTACCCGCAGGATGCACCCTACGTGCCCGATGAAAATCCCTGTGCACTGTATCAGCGTACCTTTACGGTTGAAGCATCCGTCCTTGACGAAAAGGAGATCTACCTCAACTTTGAAGGCGTGGATTCCTGCTTCTATCTGTATATCAACGGTCAGTTTGTCGGTTATTCCCAGGTCGCACATATGACCAGCGAATTTGCGGTTTCCAAGTATCTCAACGCAGGCGACAACGACATCCGCGTGCTCGTCTTCAAGTGGAGCGACGGCTCTTATCTGGAAGATCAGGATATGTGGAGAATGTCCGGTCTGTTCCGCGAAGTGTACCTTCTGTACCGCGATAAGGCGCACATCGTTGACTTCAAGGTCACCGAAGACATTGCCGACGATTTCTCCGCGGCAGACGTCAAGATCGCTGTCACCGCAAACGGCGCACTTCCGATCGAATGGAAGGCAGTCTGCGGATGCGGCTGTGAGATCGGTGCAGGTGCAGTCGAAGCCGATGCTGACGGCAACGCGGTAATCACCTTCCACATCGACGATCCCCAGCTTTGGAGCGACGAAGCACC
>JAZQWK010000187.1:0-3710 GCA_045632325.1 Eubacteriales bacterium | reverse complement strand
CGCCATTTGGTCTCACCGCCCGACGTGACGCAGACGTAGTTGGTATTGGTGACGGAATTTCGCGCGAAGGTCGCAAGGCACTGACCTGCGGGAATGGTATAACCCGTCTTACCGCCGAGAACGATGCAGGTTCCCGATTCTGCACCCGTCATGCGGGAGAAGACGGTGGAGGTCAGAAGCAGACCCTCGGGATGCTGGGGTGTCGGTGCGGTCGTGTGCTGGTAGGTACCGATGATTTCGGCGAGCGTTTCGTTCTGCATCATGTACGAGATCAGAATCGCGATATCGTATAGGGTGCTGACGTGTGCGTCGTGATGGGTACCCGTGCAGTTTTCATAATGCGTATTGTTCATACCAAGCAGCTTGGCGCGGTCGTTCATGCGGGCGACGAAGGCTTCCTCCGAGCCGCAGGAGACAAGCGCGAGTGCCATCGATGCTTCCGCGCCGGACGGCAGTGCACATCCGTACAACAGATCCCGTACCGTGATCTCCTCGCCGCTCACAAAGCCTGCAAGCGACAGGCTGTCGAGATACAGCGGGTCGATGATCTCCTGCGTCATGCGGAACGTCGTCGTATCAAGATCGGCGATGCTTTCGTAGGCGACGAGCAGCGTCATCAGCTTGGTCATCGACGCGGGGAAGATCGGCTCCTGCGCGTTTTTGTCGGCAATGACGGCACCCGTATCGGCGTTGATGAGGATCGCGTGAGAGCAGGAAACCGTGTCGGAGAGCAGGACGGTGCTCTCGCCCCAGACAGGCTTGAGCAGCGTTCCGTGCGTCAGATTCGGCACGTCGTAGGCGGGCATCGGCGGTTCCGTTTCGACGGGAAGCGTCGTCACCGCCTCCGTTGTGATCTCGGTCTGCGGGGTGGTATCGGGAGTTTCGGGTGTCTCGGTTAAGACGGTATCAAGTGACGGCATGCCATCGGTTTCCGTGGGAATCGATGTGGACGAATCGTCCGAACGTGCCGCACGAATGGCGTATCCTGCGGCGGTCACGACGGTGACGATCAGAAGCAGGAGGACGACGGCCAGCGTTGTCAAGAGCAGTATCTGCTTTCTGCGCTGTTTTTTGCGTATCATCTGACGGCGGCGCAGCTCTGACGGCGGATACGGCACCTTCTGACCGTTTGTGCGCGGCGGGACGGTATAAGGTCCTGCACTGCGATAAGGAGAGGACTGCTGTGACTGCCGGGGCGAGGACGGCTGTCCCTGCTTATGCTGCTGCGGTTGCTGCGGCGGATATCGCTTTGCAGTCGGTTGTTTGCGAGGGTCCTGCTGCATAAATATGACCGTGACTTTCGATGAGCGAAAGTTTCCTTTCCTGTGGAATTGGGGCTGTGTTTTTAAAATATCTTCTTATATATGATATCACATTCTGCCCGAAATGTCAATGCAAAAAAAGAAAGCCGCACACCAAAGCCGTGCGCAAGGTACGGCAATGGGTACAGCCTTCCGGATTATTTGAGAATCATTGCGGTGTTGAGAATGTGCGTGCTGTATAAGAACAGGATATCCTGATCGGCAAAGTCGATGAAATCCCCAAGCACGGCGGAGCTTAAATAACGCAGGTCAACGAGCGTGACCTTTGCGTACTGTCCGCAGAAGTACGGCGCGATGGAGGAGCCGAACGAATCACGGAAGATGATCAGCTCGCGGTCGGTTGCGGCATTCGGCGACTCGATAACCTGCAGGGGCATGGGACCCGAGAGGAACAGATCGTAGGTCTTCTGATCGGCGGTGATATCCGTATTGTACAGCACACCGTCCTGTGGGATGCCGTTTACATAGTCGGTGACGTGAACTTCAGCGAGCGTTTCGTTCATCAGATAGTACAGCGTATCGGTTTTGGCATCTGCGGCAAGCGCATCTTCCGTATAAGAGCCGACAAACGGATGGGTCGTATACGCAATACCCTCGCCCTCGGTGTAAATCTCCATGCCGAACGCCTCACCGAGCAGATGGGCGGGGCCGGCAAGCAGCTCCTGCCGCCAATGCATATCGGTGTAGTAATAGGAGGACAGTGACAGCGACTTCGTAAGATCAACAAACGTCGCAAAATCGTCGGTTTCCGTGCGGAGCAGGGACGTCATTTCCGCATAATCGAGGACGGGAACGTCTGCAAGTGTTCCTGCCGCGTAATCCTCGGAGGACGTCAGATAGACGTTTTTGTCGGGGATGATGGAGACGGTGATCTGATGATTGCCGCTTGCGAGATAACTGTCGTAAATGCTTTGCATCAGCGTTCCCGCATACGTGACCATGTTGCCCTTGAGCGGGGAAACGACCTCGGTGAGATGTCCGTCCATGAGGAAGACGTCGCCGTTTTTCATGCCCGTTTCCTCGGTCACAGCAGAGGTATCGGACGCATCACCGCCGTCAGAGGCGGCATGACACGATACAACGGACGTTGTCAGCAGCAGAAGTGCTAATACTGCCGACAGTTTTTTGGTAAAGCAAAGGGCACCTGCGTGCCCTGTCGATGCTTTTTTCATGGATTATTCCTCGAATGCGAGAGGAGCCATAACGAAGAAGACCTTGTTGTCGACGCTGTCGCAGATCATTTCGTCAGCCGCGGTGCAGATGTTCCAGCGGAGGTTTGCGGTGGAGGTCAGCTGGGTCTTGAATGCTTCGACGTCAGCGCCGTCTGCGAGGGTGAAGATATAGCCGATAAACGGAATGGTGCCGATCATCGGAGCGAATGCTGCACATTCGGTAAAGCCGTTGATGGATTCTGCATCGAAGCCGTTGAGCCAGCCTTCAGCCATCGGCATAACCATCGGACCGATCAGGGAAACAGCTTCGTGCTGTGCGCAGACACCTGCGAGCTCTTCTGCGGTAGCAGCAGCGTTCGCCTTTGCAGCTTCACGGAAAGCAACCTGCAGCTTGGTAGCAACGGTGTTTGCTTCGATGACTTCTTCGGTAACGACAGCGGATTCGGTAGCTGCACCGGTGGTTTCTGCGGTGTCAGCGGTATCATTGCCGCTGCAGGAAATCATGGATGCTGCGAGAACTGCTGCGAGAATGAGAGCGATATTTCTTTTCATTTTGGAAAACTCCTTCAATAATATAAAATAGGTAGTGCGCCGTGTAAAAACCCGATGAAATAAGGCGCGAAACATAAAAGCAGCAAACCCCTGTTGGTTTGCACAAATATTATACCGCAAATTTGTGAACAATGTATAACGAATCTCGAAATAAATTGAAAATATGAGCGGAAGATTTTAGAAGGTCAAGCGATGATGTGTGTGTGAAATCGCATCGTGACGGATTCCGCGTAGAGTAGAGCGCTTTTCAAAAGTAAGCGAAAAAAATCAGACAGAATAAGACGCTGCCATCTTATTCTGTCTGTGAAACTTGAAATCAAAGCACCTTCGACAAAAATTCGATCGTTCTCGGATTTTTCGGATGCTCGAAGAATTCCTCGGGCGAGCCCTGTTCGGAGATGATACCGTCGGAGATGAAGAAAATGCGGTCTGCAATTTCGCGTGCAAAGCCCATTTCGTGCGTGACGATGATCATCGTCATACCCTCGTCGCCGAGCTGACGGATCAGGTCGAGAACCTCGCCGACCATTTCGGGGTCAAGCGCGGAGGTCGGCTCGTCAAACAGCATGACCTTGGGATTCATCGCAAGTGCGCGGATGATCGCGATACGCTGCTTCTGACCGCCCGACAGGGTAGAGGGATAGACGTTTGCCTTCTCCTCCAG
>JAZQWK010000186.1:0-6513 GCA_045632325.1 Eubacteriales bacterium | reverse complement strand
TCACAGATCCTGCAGACGCGGCGGCGTATTACGGTACGTGCGGCGGTGCGGATGTGGTATTGGAGGCATCTGGCAATCCTACCGTATTTGCAAACGGAATTCCGTATCTGCGGGAGGGCGGTCGGCTTTGCGCTTATGCGGTGGCGTCAAAACCGTATGTTTACAACGAGGCACTGACACCGAAGCATACGGCATCCCGCATTGATCCCGGCGATCTCGGCGAGCTGATCCCCGGTGTGATGCAGCTGCTGCGCGAGGATCGGTTCCCGGTTTCCGCAATTTTAACGCATCAATGGGATTTTGCACAGACACGGGAAGCGTATGAAGCCGTACGCCGCGGTGATGTTATCAAAGGACTTGTCCGCATCGGACAGTAATTCGGCTGCGGATTGGCAGGCATGGTATGCGCTGTGTGAATGACAGTGCTTGTAACAAAGAAGCAAAGATGATATATCAGCTCCTTGCAGGTTTGATTCTGTAAGGAGCTGTCTTTTTTCTGTATTATTTCTTGTAAATCCCGATCCGGAATATCAGCGTCCGCTCTCCCTTCACGGGTTTTATATACAAGTCGTTTATCAAATACTGCTCAAAAAAACATTTTTTGTGTCCTGATTGACCGCTTATGACCAATGTCCCCTATGTCTTGACGATCATACCGGAATGTTTCTTGAAATATTAGTTCTTCAGAAAACTCTCACCTGGATAGACCGTATAGCCGTTGGTTTTCTTTGATTCTTTGAGTGATGTTTCATAAAATTGACAGATACCGTTTTGAACACAGCAAATCAGATAATGATCCAAAAACATATCATTGCTGTGGTCACATGGACAGACCTGGTATCCTGCTGTTGTTGGGCAAAATTCTGCATTGCTGCCCTCATACGGCATATCCCACACTTTCCACGTTATCATATCAGGAAATTTTCTCATGTTGATTCTCCTGCCGTCACTTGATGGATGGATTATATATAACAATTATACAATTTTTTATTGATTTGTCAATGTACGTAAGGAAATTATTGTGATATAATATTGAAATAGATCGGTATGCCATGATTTATCATAATAGTCATGTCAGGAAAGGAAGATATATGCGTCATCAATGGATACTTACAGAATGTCCGACAACAATACCGACAACCGCACTTCCGGACGGCGCTGTTACCGGAAACGGCGATGTTTCTGTCATTTGGGGAGGGACCTCTGACAGAGTACAGCTGTATCTTGGCAAAACAGACTTTTGGTGTGCCAACGGACTTGTCGCAGCAGAACAGCGCGTCGGTCTTTACAGCCTGCGGAAGCGACTCTGTTGGAGAGGGGTCGGTCACCCAGGGTGAAAGCATATCGGATGCGGATGCCGAATCTGTTGATACGGTCGAGCTGACTGAGCTTGAAAAGCGTCAGAGAATTTCCGATAATCTGCCCGAGAAGGATTGGGAAGGCAAAGAATTCCGCATTCTTTTGTCTGATAGATTCGATGCACAGTATGTTGCATTTTAAGTGACAGAAATCCGAAAGACTGATTAAGCATCGCTTGGTCAGTCTTTTGATTCAAGGAGATCTCCCCACTGCCAACGGTTTTGCAATTAGAGATAACGGTACCGTAGTTGCACCGGTTCTGTGGTGGAACGGTGATATTGTTGAAGACGATCCCAGCATCTCTGGTGTTACCGTTGAAACATTCCATGTTTCTGATTTGACACGAGCTAACGCGATTGTTCCCGCAACCGATTCCAATTTTTCGTAAATCAGAAAATTTATATCAGTAGTTATAATTTCCGCACCTTTATCCAACTCCAAAATGCTTTTGAGCAAAACAGTTGTCGCTGTTTTGCTCTTTACTTTTGGATATTATCAAAATCCCATTGAAGGCAAAAAGCTTTCAAGGTATTTCGTATATTCTCAAGAATCACCCCGAACTTGACACAAATAGATTGTTGTGATATAATGCTATTATATGAAAGTGAAACATGCAAGAACTTCTCAATAAAAATATTACCATGAACAGAAGGTGATTCGATGCATAAACTTACCAGAAAATACTTGGCTGTTTTTCTTGTTTTTGTCATGCTGCTTGGACTGAACGCCTGCATTCAGGCAGGAATTTCTACCGATGAAGCAAAGTCGGTTCAAGCCACCGTTATTGAAATTGAAAAATACGGTCATGCCGTACTGGATCTCACAACTGCCGATTTCTTCGCAGCCGGGTATGCACTCGGCGATATTGTCTGTGTGCGTTTTGGTTCCTATGAATCCGAAATGCCATTCTATGACGGATACTACACCAATCCCGGCGGTGTTATGCTCCGCGGCCTAGCCTCGGAAAAAATATCGCTGTATGCATAAACTATCCTGCATCTCCTTCCAATAGCAATCAAATAAGCGAATCAGACCCCGAACAACAAATAATTTCTGAATTATTTATCCGATCTCTTGCAATCTCGCAAAAGATGTGATATAATATGTCAGAACAAAACACAGGGGAGCTTGCAGCAGATATCATCTGCGTACAGGCTGAGAGGAAGGTGAAACCTTCGACCCTTTACCTGATGCGGATAATGCCGCCGTAGGAAGTCATACCAAAGTATTTTTTATGGGAGACATCCGTATCAGGTTGTCTCCTGTTTTTGTTGCACAAATGACTGTGCTGCAATCGAATAAACGGGGAGCTTGCGGCAGATTTCATCTGCATACGGGCTGAGAGGAAGGTGAAACCTTCGACCCGCCAAAATTCATGATTTACATGAATTTGACCTGATTTGGATAATGCCAACGTAGGGATACAAATGATGCGTATTTTCACGGAAGTTACCCGAATCTGGTAGCTTCCGTTTATATTTTGTACAGGAAGGAGGAAATATTGTTCCCGACAGATTCGGGCGGATGGGAGGGGAGCGCCTCACATTTTGTATGCACAGGTTTGTGCGGCGATGGGAACCCGTGTTTCGGGGTGAGAGGAGAAAATGGATTCTCGACCGAACGAGGCATTGACCTCGATATCATAAACTGTGAGGTTACAAAAATGAAAAATTCCAAAAGCATTCTGAAACTTGTCACGCTTGCTATGCTCATCGCGCTCGGCGTGGTCATCTCCCCCATTCTTCGTGTGGAGGGAATGTGTCCCATGGCGCACTTTATCAACATTACCTGCTCTGTTTTTCTCGGTCCGTGGTATTCGCTGCTCTGTGCCGTACTGATCGGTGTCATCCGCATGATGACCATGGCGATTCCGCCCATCGCTTTGACAGGAGCCGTGTTCGGTGCCTTTCTGTCGGGCGTGTTCTACCGTCTGTCAAAAGGAAAAATCATCTTTGCCGTGCTCGGTGAGATCATCGGTACCGGCATCATCGGCGCGATTGCATCTTATCCTGTCATGAGTATCCTCTGGGGAAAAGAGGGACTTTCCTGGTTGTTCTATGTGCCATCGTTCATCTGCGGAACTCTTATCGGCGGAAGTATTGCCTATTTGTTTCTCAAGAAAATTGCATCGAACGGTCTCCTTGCGCAAATTCAGTCAAAGCTCGGTTCCCGCGTCTACAACGACAAAGGAAGTATCCTCTCTGATGCGCTGTCCATTGCCGCGCTCGGCGGAATTCTGTTCGTCGTGATCGAAATTGCGGCAGGAATTTTCAGCCTGGAAGCGCCCCTGTGGGATATTCTCGCTTATGCCGCACCTGCCGTATCTGTTGCCGCAGGACTTGTCTACTACCTTATCAAGAAAGTGAAGCATCATGAAAAAACTGCATGAAATCCGTGATGCCGTTCAGCACAAGCATCCGCTGATCCACTGCATCACCAATCCGATTTCTATCAACCAATGCGCAAATGTGATTCTGGCTGTGGGTGCACGCCCGATCATGGCAGAGCATCCTCTCGAAGTGCGGGAGATCACCAAAACTGCGGACGCTCTGCTGTGCAATCTCGGGAACATCACCGATGCGCGAATGGAGTCCATGAAAATCGCGCTGATAACAGCCAAAGAAAAGGAAATTCCCACCGTGATCGATGCCGTGGGGATCGCCTGCTCTGCACTGCGTCGGAATTTTCTGGGGGAGCTGTTAAAAACAGGCACACCGACCGTCATCAAGGGCAACTATTCGGAAATTGCGGCGCTGTATTTTGAAAATTACCGCTCCTCCGGCGTAGATGCGGATGCATCACTCGATCAGAATGCTGTCAGCCGTATGGCGGCAGAACTGGCACAGTCATACGGTACCGTCATTCTTGCAAGCGGAAAAACAGACATCATCACGGATGGTAAACGACTGATCTGCGGGAACAACGGTACACCAAGACTCGCTTCCGTTACGGGAACAGGATGTATGCTCGGTGCGCTGTGTGCGGCGTATCTCTCCGTATCGCGTGATATGGATGCGGCGGTCTGTGCGTGTTCGGTCCTTGGCATCTGCGGACAGCTTGCCCAAACAGCACCGGGCAGCGGTTCGTTCATGGTACATCTCATGGACGGGCTGTCCACACTGTCCGCAGTGGAATTTGAAACTGATATATCTTTGGAGGAATTTGATCTTGAAACAATTTGACACAAGCCTGTACTTTATCACAGACAGCGGAACTTATGAAGAAGCGGAGTTTCTTGCACGCATTGAAGCTGCACTTTGCGGCGGCGTGACCATACTACAGCTTCGCGAGAAAAACAAAACCACCAGAGAGTATATTTCTCTGGCGGAAAAGGTACACAAACTTACGAAAGAACATGGCGTCCCGCTGATCATCGACGACCGTGTGGATGTGGCACTTGCCGTGGACGCGGAGGGTGTACATCTCGGTGCGGAAGATATGACGGTTGTACAGGCAAGAAAGATTCTCGGTGAAGATAAAATCATCGGTGCAACAGCGAAAACTGTTCCGTGGGCACAGGATGTGTACCATCAAGGTGCTGACTACCTCGGTGTGGGCGCGATCTACCCGACAACCACCAAGGTGAAGACGGTTCTGACGTCCGTCGATACACTGCGAGATATCTGCAAAGCCGTACCGATTCCCGTCAATGCGATTGGGGGACTCAATAAGAATAACATTGATGTACTTTCAGGCGTTCCGATTGCCGGTATCTGTGCGGTTTCCGCTATCATGAAAGCGGACGATCCGAAGATTGCAGCGGAGATGCTGAAAGCAAGAGCAGTTGAACTGAAAATTATCTGAAGAATACAACGGCAGATTGGGGGCACCACCTTATGCCGTTTCATAAACGATGCTGATATTCGAAAGGAGCATGTAAATGAAATGTAAAACAGCATTGACCATTGCAGGAAGTGACTGCAGCGGAGGCGCCGGTATTCAGGCGGATATCAAGACAATGACCATGAACGGCGTGTATGCTATGAGTGCGATCACGGCAATGACCGCGCAGAACACGACCGGTGTGAAAGCGATTCAAGAGTCGACACCTGAATTTCTGAAACAGCAGTTGGATGCGGTGTTTGAGGACATTTACCCGGACGCTGTAAAAATCGGAATGGTATCGTCAAGCGAGCTGATTTGTGTGATTGCGGACAGATTGGCATATTACGGTGCAGGGAATATCGTTGTTGATCCCGTGATGGTCGCATCCAGCGGTTCTGCTTTGATGAAATCCGAGGCAGTGAGGGCGCTGACCGAGGAGCTGCTTCCCGTCGCAAGTCTTGTTACTCCCAATATCCCCGAAGCGCAGGTGCTTTCCGGTATGATCATCGAAAGCAAAGAAGATATGATCACAGCGGCAAAGCAGATTGGTGACAGCTGTCATTGTGCCGTTCTGTTAAAAGGCGGTCACAGTATAAACGATGCAAACGATTTGCTTTACGCCAACGGTGAACTTGTCTGGTTTGAGGGCAAGCGGATCGATAACCCCAACACCCATGGTACGGGATGCACGTTGTCCTCTGCCATTGCATCGAATCTTGCCAAGGGCTTTTCCCTTGCGGAGTCGGTGAAACGCGCAAAAGACTACATTTCCGGTGCGCTTGCGGCAATGTTGGATCTCGGCAAAGGCTCCGGACCGATGATGCACAATTTTGATCTGAACAGCTTGTTTTCAAATAATACACTTGAAAAGAACATTTAAGAAAACAAACAGCGCAGTTCCATTTTTACGCGGAACTGCGCTGATGTCATATTTGACGATACCGTAGTTGTCGGTAATTGAACATCAGGTGTTCAATTTGATATGTGAGGTGCTGTCTCTTATGACCAGATTGAAATTAACTTCATTCTTTTCACACACATGATCAGGATTAGCAATATAATCGGTTATGATTGATATAGCTAACTTAGCAATGACATCATACTTATATGCAATCGTGGATAATGCAGGGGTAATTGAGGTTGCAATCGGAAGATTATCAAAACCGATGATTGCGATATCTTCCGGGATATGGTAGTTACGGTTATGTGTAAGATTAATACTTTTGATTCGTCTTATTACTTCTTCAGCTATTAAATCATGATACGGGGGATTGGGGATTCCCCAACAAGAAAAATCGGCTCGGAAATTGGCTTAAAATGACTTCCTTG
>JAZQWK010000185.1:0-4229 GCA_045632325.1 Eubacteriales bacterium | reverse complement strand
ATTTACCGTTTCCGGAGGCAGACGCGATCTCTACCTGCCGCACCTGTCCATGCACAGCGATGCAACGGCTTCCGTGACGTTCACGATCACCGCAGGCGAGCATGTCGATGCTGTCAACCGGCCCGTGCTCGAGGTCATTGCGCAGGGCAGACCGACTGCCGGATATCTGCCGGTTGTGCTGCTGGGTTGATATTTTTCGGATGTTATGAAATGAAACTGCTGTAAGTCCATCCTATGATGTGCTTGCAGCAGTTTTTTGTCAATTTGTTTAATCTATGATTCGCAATATGGTTGAGATCTACACCTATAAATAGATATTTCGGTTATTGCTTCTTATGGTTATTTGTGATATACTGTATTCGCAGCTGTAAAAACAACGAAAGGAAATAAAAACGGAATATGAGTCTTGCAGATAAATTAAAAGATCTTCGTAAAACCAAACAAGTATCTCAGGAGAAATTTGCCGAGTATCTTGGTGTTACCTATCAGGCAGTGAGCAAGTGGGAAAATGGAATCACCTCACCGGATATTTCGCTGCTGCCCGATATCTCACGGTATTTTGATATCACAGTCGACGAACTATTACAGGCGGAAAAGATAGACGAAAGAGCATATTTTGAAGATTGCAGTCGGCGTTCCGAGGATATGTTCCGAAACGGAAAAAGAGAAGAAATTATTCCGATCTGGCTGGAAGCCTATAAAAAAATGCCGAATAATCCCGCAGTGAAAGAAATGTTGATGTCGGTTTATTTTGATACAGACAAAGTAAAATACCAAAAGGAAATCATCGAGCTTGGTACAGAACTGTATAATACAAAAAATGATCCCATGCTGGACAGCTATTATCAGGGACAGGCAATCGGACAGGTTTCACGGACTTATTATGAAAACGGAAATACGGAAAAAGCAAAGGAATGGGTGTGGAGAGCACATTCGATCATGCATGCACAGGAAATGATGTTTATGCAGATTGAAGATAACGAGGAATGGTTGGTCGGAGATTTTCGGTTTGCAAATCATTGGTTTTTTGATAAGCTGTTTTACATGGCCATGCGATTGAATCAGGTCAGTGTGAAATGTAATGGTGATGATTATGTGCAAAAGGTCAATCTGGCTGTTGCAAATATTTTTGAGCTTGTGTTTCCGGGAGACGATATGAGTTATGAATCTTTGCAGCATCTTTGTATTCTGCATCGGTGTATTGCGGAAGATGAAACGACGCTCAAAAGCGATGAAACTGTCATTAGAAAACATCTAACTCGTGCTATGGAATGTGCTGTCAAATCTGTGAATGTTCGGGCGCACATGTTGACCCATCCTCTGGTGTACGGCTGGCAGATTGCGGATGCACCGACCGATCACAAACAAATGGTAAGAGCGCTTCGCGAGGAGATGATGTGGCAATGTTATGAGACATACCGCGATCGATCCTGGTTTACAGAGTTGATTTCACAGCTTGATAGTGTCGAATGAATCAGAAAAACCGCTCTCACAAACGGAATCATCCGTTGTGGGAGCGGCATTTTTTTGTATCAATAAATCGTAATCGGTGTATTGATCACCGTATGCTTTGCCATCAGATCTTCATCATAGGTGATCTCTGCGATCATCGGTGCGATCTTTTCGGCATAAACCTCGGACTTGACGTATTCCTTGAAATTGCCCATCATCGATTCATAGGTGGGATTGTTCCAGCCAAGCTCGGGAAGCTCGCAGCGGAGCATGATGTGCGTTGCGTAGGAAGCATCCACACGTCTGATTTCATCAAGCTTCATATCAAATGCGGCGTTGATGAACTCGTCGGGAAGTGCGGTCGTGCGGGAGAGAATGTAGCCGTCGGTCAGGGTGTGACGTCCCGCATCCTCGCTGTATTCGGCTTCCAGTGTCAGGAAATCTTCGCCTGCATCCAGTCGTGCCATTAGATCGTCACACAGTGCCAGCTTTACAGCGGCCTCTTCTTCGGTCAGCTCTGCGGTCATGACATTGCCCTGCTCGTCCATGACGGCGTTGCCTTCTGCATCGACGATGTTCTTATCGGCTGTGCGGATGTAGATATGACGGACGCAGACGTAGTTTTCTTCGTAGAACGCATTGTACTGCTCGGTCGAGATCGGTTCCGCACCGTTCGTTCCGACGGAGGTATCGCCGTACAGGTAGGTGTAAACGTGCGCGATTTTTTCATCGGCAAGATACATCTCACGCAGAGAATCTGCATTGAGACCGATGGGGGCGAGCGCTTCGTTGAGTGCTTTTCTGCCGCCCGCATTTTCGATTTCCGCATTGATGATCTCATCAACGGAGGAGAGTATCGAGGAGGGCAGGGACAGCTTATAGTAATCAAACAGATACAGGCTGATACAGTTGGATTCAACGATCTCGTTGATGCGCGCACCGAGATAATCTGCAACCGTGGTTTCCTCAAGCCCGCCCTGGTCGTTCTGTACGGTGATGACGGAGGTCAGATACGCTTCCGTATCCTCACCGCCCAGCATCTGCAGATAGTAGGACTTGTATACGGAGGTCCAGTAGGTATACATATTTTCCGTAACCTCGGTCAGCTCGTACTTCATGACGGGCGCGGAGGTGTCGGCAGAACAGGAGGTCAGAACCAGTGCTGTCATCAGTACCGCAAGGCAAACTGCGGTAAAACGCTTGAATACAGTTTTCATCTTGTTCATGATTATTTCTTTTGAGCCTTGATCGCAGCCTGTGCCTTCAGACGCAGGGAGTTGTCAAGGATTCTCTTGCGGACACGGATATTCTTCGGCGTGACTTCGATCAGCTCGTCGTCTGCGATGAATTCCATGGCTTCTTCGATGGACATGATCTTGGGCGGTGTCAGCGTCAGTGCTTCGTCGGCACCGGTGGAGCGGATGGCAGTCAGATGCTTCTTCTTGCAGACGTTGACGGCGATATCCTCAACCTTGGGACATTCACCGACGATCATACCTTCGTAAACGTCGACCTGATTGGAGATGAACATGATACCGCGATCCTGTGCATTGAAGACACCGTAGGAGGTGGATTCGCCCGTTTCGGATGCGATCAGAGAACCGGTGAAGCGGCGGACGATTTCACCGCAGTGCGGCCTGTAGGAGTCGAACATGGAGTTCATGATACCCTCACCGCGGGTGTCGGTCAGAAATTCGGAGCGGTAGCCGAACAGACAGCGGGTCGGAATTTCATATTCGATGTGCATGCGCTCGCCCTTCTTCTGCATATCAAGAAGGTTACCCTTGCGCTGACCCATCTTCTCAATAACAGTACCGGAGAATTCGTCCGGAACGTCGATATAGACCTTCTCAACAGGCTCCATGACGACGCCGTCTTCTTCCTTGAGAATGACGTGCGGGGTGGAGAGTGCCATTTCGTAGCCTTCGCGGCGCATATTTTCAACGAGGATGGACAGGTGCATTTCACCGCGTCCGCAGACACGGAATTCGTTTGCGGATGCACCGTCGGAAACGCGCAGGGAAACGTCCTTGAGCAGTTCCTTGTAGAGGCGTTCGCGCAGATGACGGGAGGTGACGTACTTGCCTTCCTTGCCTGCAAACGGAGAGTCGTTGACGGAAATGGTCATTTCCAGCGTCGGCTCGGAGACCTTGACGAATTCCAGCGGCTCGGGTCTGTCGTTCTTGCAGATGGTATCACCGATGGTGATGTCCTCACATCCGGAGAAGCAGACGATATCGCCGACCGTTGCTTCCTCGACAGCGACACGGCGCAGACCGTCGATCTGGTACAGTGCCTGAACACGCGCGCGCTTTGCCTTTGCATCGGGGTTGTGGTAGTTGCAGACGGAGATTTCTTCGTTGACGTGAAGCACACCGCGTTCAATGCGGCCGATGGCAATACGTCCGACGTAGTCGTTGTAGTCGATGGAGGAAACGAGCATCTGCAGAGAGCCTTCGTTGTCGCCCTCGGGAGCGGGAATGTACTCGAGAATGGTTTCAAACAGCGGTTTCAGATCCTCGGATTCCTCGTACGGAGAATAGGATGCAGTACCGGAACGGCCGGAGCACCAGATCATCGGAGAATCGAGCTGTTCATCCGTTGCGTCAAGCTCCAAAAGAAGTTCAAGTACTTCGTCGCCGACTTCGTCCAGACGAGCATCGGGCTTGTCGATCTTGTTAATGACGATGATAACGCGGTGGTTGAGCTCCAGTGCCTTCTGCAGAACGAAACGGGTCTGCGGCATCGGACCTTCTGCGGCGTCAAGGAGCAGGACA
>JAZQWK010000184.1:0-5399 GCA_045632325.1 Eubacteriales bacterium | reverse complement strand
GACGTTATGAAACATCGGAATTTTGACGGTGTAGTCGGAGAGGGCGATCGTCTCTCCCATCAGACCCGTACCCTCTGTGCCGAGGATCAGGGCAAGACGGTCTTCCGCTTTGAGTGCTGGATGGGCAATCGATACCGAGCGGTCGGTCAGCGCAAGGGCGGCGGTTCTGAAGCCGAGCGCGTGCAGACGATCGATGCCTGCGGTTGGCCAATCGGCGGGCTCGTCACCGATGTACGTCCACGGAATCTGGAAGATCGTACCCATCGAAACCCTTGCCGCACGGCGGATGAGCGGGTCACAGCAGGACGGCGTGAGCAGGAGTGCATCGATACCGATGGCGGCAGCGGAACGGACGATGGCGCCGACATTGGTCGCATCGACGATGTTTTCAAGAATTGCCACGCGGCGGGCATTTTGGCAGACCTCCTCGACGGTCGGGAGTACGGGGCGTCTCATCGAGGCAAGTACGCCGCGGGACAGTGCAAAGCCTGTGAGACGCGCCAGAATTTCATCGTCGGCAGTGTAGACGGGAACACCGGGACAGCGGGCAAGAATCGGTGCTGCCGAGCCTTCGATGTGCTTGCGCTCCATTAAAAAGGAGGTCGGGACAAAGCCCGCGTCGAGTGCCAGCGTGATGACGGTCGTGCTTTCGGCAATGAAAATGCCTTTTTCGGGTTCAAGTCGGTTGCGCAGCTGATGCTCGGTCAGACGGGCATACGCATCGAGCGCGGGATCGAGAAAATCGGTGATTTCAATGATTTCGTTCATGTTGAAACGTCGCCTTTCTTTTTGGGAATGGATAAAAATTTGCGGAATTTCTTGACGGCGGGATGGGGATGTGATATAATTTTGTTAAATGAGAAATCGGAGGTATTCTTATGCGAAACGAAACAAAACCGCAGGCGTTTGTAACGATGGTTACGCCGTTCTGCCGTGACGGGTCGATTGACGTCGGTGCCGTACGCGCGATGTGCGATTGGTACGACGCGGCGGGGCTTGGCGGTATTTTTACCGCGTGCCAATCCTCGGAAATCTTCAATCTGACCGTGAGGGAGCGCGTCCTTTTGACGCAGACGGTCGTTGATCGGTGTGCCGAGCTTGCCAAAGCGCATCCCGAGCGCCCGCCGATGACCGTCGTTGCGTCGGGACATACCTCGGATACCTTTGACGAACAGGTGTATGAATTGAAAGCGGTTGCCTCGTGCGGTATCGATACGCTGATTCTGATCTCCAACCGCATGGATATTGCAAATACGACGGAGGCGCGGTGGATATCGGAAACCTCTGCACTGATGGAGGCGCTGCCCGATATTCCGCTCGGGGTCTATGAGTGCCCTTATCCCTACAAGCGGCTGATGGGAGACGATATGCTGTCGTTCTGCGCTCGGTCTGGACGTTTTCTTTATATGAAGGACACCTGCTGTGACGCCGATCTCATGGCACACCGCTGTGAACTGCTTGCGGGAACGCCGATGAAGCTTTACAATGCCAACGCGCAGACCCTGCTTGACTCGCTGCGCACGGGTGCTGCAGGCTATTGCGGTGTCATGTGCAATTTCCATCCCGATCTGTATGCAAGGCTGTGTGAGGTATTCCGAAACGACCCTGCGGAAGCGGAGCGTCTGCAGGCGTTTCTCGGTACTGCGGCGTTTACGGAGTCGCTTTGCTATCCCGTGACGGCGAAATATCATCTTCGTGAGATTGCAGGTCTGCCGCTTGACAGCCTCGAAACCAGAAAGCGTCCTGCCGATGATCTGAAACGGTATGATCGCGATTGTATTGAGCAGATGGAACAGTTGGCGGAAAGGATGAGAAATGAGAAGTGAGAAATAGAACAGTTGAATTTTGGAAAGAAAATCATATTGTAACCTATCATTTCTAATTCCTAATTTCTAATTTCTCATTATTATTACCGCAATGTAAACTTCTTCCTCTCCGCCGAAATGACGCCTTCTTTGACCAGCTTTCCGATCTCGGTTGACAGCCCCGAGCGGTCGACCTCCAGATAATCGGCAAGTGCCTGACGATCGAAGGGAATTTCAAACGTATCGGAACCTGCCTGTTTTGCGCAGTGTGCGAGATATGCCATCAGCTTGTCGCGGGTGGTGCGCTTGGAGGTTACGTCGATGCGGTTGTGCAGCCCGATCGTTTTCTTTGCTAGCACGCGCATCAGATTGAAGATCAGCTGTCGGTGGAAGCCGCAGTTGTTCTCGCAGGTGTGCAGAATGTGATCGCTGTCAATATACATGATTTCGCAGACCTCGGACGCAATCACGGAAACGGGCAGCGACGGGATCTCGGCACAGGCAAACGCTTCTGCAAAGACCTCGCCCGGTCCCATGACGTTCAGAATACTGCGGTTGCCGTAATAGTCGGTCTGCTCCATCTGCACCTTGCCCGAGAGCACGATGCCGATATACCGCGCGGGTGAGCCTTCTGCAAATACTGTGTATTTTTTATCAAACGTCTCTGTTTTGGCTCCGAGACAGGTGAGCATCTTCAAAAGATGATCCTCTGCGATGTCGGAAAACAGCGGACAGCGCAGGAGGACGGGGAGATATTGATTCATGCGGGGACTCCTTTGGGAGAATGAGAAATTAGAAATTGAATGACGGTTATGATTGATGCAGATGCCGTTCTGTGATTGTAGGGCCGATTCACGAATCGCCCCTACGGCGATATAACGAGACAATCCAAGCTTGCCATTAAAAATATTTCTATGTTGAAAATTCAACATACTTTTCGTCCATATTATACTATAATATTATCAGAAAATCAAGGGGTCGGCGGGAAAAGTTCAGCCGATATCCGGTTTTTCGGTAATTCTGAAAGGAAACCCGATGTTCGGGCAAGGATCAATATGGTACGGAAAATCATTCATATAGACAGAGATAAATGTAACGGTTGCGGTGCCTGTGCTGCGGCTTGTCACGAAGGCGCGATCGAGATGATCGACGGAATAGCAGTTCTGACGCGCGAGGACTACTGCGACGGGCTGGGTGACTGTTTGCCCGCGTGTCCGACGGGCGCGATCACCTTTGAAGAGCGGGAAGCGCCTGCATACAACGAAGCCGCAGTGCAAGCGGCAAAAGCAGAAGCAAAAATATCCAAACAGGGAACAGCCGAACCACACGCCTGTCACGGCGGCGGATGTCCCGGCACACGCGCAAAGGCAATCAGACGCGACGGCGGTCGGGTCACGGCTGCCACTGTCGGAACCGTTTCCTCCCAGCTTGCGCAGTGGCCGTGTCAGATCAAGCTCGTTCCCGTGCGTGCACCGTATTTTGACGGGGCGAATCTTCTGATCGCGGCGGATTGTACCGCCTATGCCTACGGCAATTTCCATGCGGACTTTATGAAAAATCACATCACGCTGATCGGCTGTCCCAAGCTTGACGATGGCGATTACGCGGAAAAATTAGCACAGATCATTGCATACAACGACGTAAAGAGCGTCAGGGTCCTGCGCATGGAGGTTCCGTGCTGCGGAGGTCTTGAAAACGCGGTCAGGCGTGCACTGATGGCAAGCGGTAAATGTATCCCGTGGCAGGTAGTCACGATCACCACGGATGGGAAGATTCTCGAATAAGGTTCCCTCTCCGAGGGAGCTGTCATCCGTATGGATGAAGAAGAAAGCAGTGCTTTCTTCGAAGATACCAAAGGTATCTTCTGCTGAGGGAGTAGAAATTCGCAGTTTTTTCAGAGCAAAACTCCCTCCGTCACGCCTTTGGCGTGCCACTTCCCTCGATGAGGGAGGCTTCAAAATACCATCAACAATCAAACTTCACATACAAAAAAGGAGCAACCACAATGAACATCACAAACGACATTCGCTATATCGGCGTCAACGACCACAAGGTAGACCTGTTTGAAGGACAGTACAAGGTGCCCGCAGGTATGTCTTACAACTCCTACGCAATCATCGACGAGGAGATTGCGATCATGGACACCGTTGATGCGAACTTCACGCACGAATGGCTTGACAACATCGAGGCGGCGCTTGGCGGCAGAAAGCCCAACTATCTCGTCGTTCAGCATATGGAGCCCGACCACTCCGCAAACATTGTCAACTTTACAAAGGCGTATCCCGATGCGATGGTCGTTTCCTCGTCCAAAGCGTTTGCCATGATGAAGCATTTTTTCGGCACCGACTTTGAGGACAAGCAGATCATCATCGGCGAGGGCGATAAGCTCCCCTTGGGTAAGCACACCCTGCATTTCGTTGCCGCACCGATGGTACACTGGCCCGAGGTTATGGTCACGTATGACGATTACGATAAGGTGCTGTTCTCCGCAGACGGCTTTGGTAAGTTCGGTGCGCTCGACATCGAGCAGGATTGGGCGGATGAGGCAAGACGCTACTACATCGGCATCGTCGGCAAGTACGGCGCACAGGTACAGAACCTGCTCAAGAAGGCGGCAGGACTTGATATTGCAAAGATCTGCCCGCTCCACGGTCCCGTTCTTTCCGAAAATCTCGGTTATTATCTGAACCTTTACAACGTCTGGTCTTCTTATGAGGTTGAGACCGAGGGTATCGTCATCGCGTACACGTCCGTTTACGGCAATACGAAAAAGGCCGTCATGCAGATGGCAGAAAAGCTGAAGGCGAACGGTGCGCCTGTCGTTAAGGTACACGATCTTGCGCGCTGTGACATCCACGAAGCGATCGCGGATGCGTTCCGTTACAGCAAGCTCGTACTGGCGACGACGACCTACAATGCGGATATCTTCCCGTTCATGCGTCAGTATATCGATCATCTCGTCGCGCGCAACTACCGCAACAGAACGGTTGCGTTCATTGAAAACGGCACGTGGGCACCGCAGGCGGCAAAGATGATGCGCCGTATGCTCGAGGATTGCCCGAACCTCGATCTGATCGAAACAAACGTCAAGATCATGTCCGCGCTCGATGAAGAAAGCAAAGAGCAGCTCTCCACGGTTGCGGACGAGCTCTGCCGCGAATATCTCGCACAGCAGGACGACACTGCGAACAAAAACGATCTGACGGCACTGTTCAACATCGGCTACGGTCTGTACGTCGTCACCTCCAACGACGGCAAGAAGGACAACGGTCTGATCGTCAACACGGTCACGCAGGTCACCAACACGCCCAACCGTATTGCCGTCACGATCAACAAGGAAAACTATTCTCACCATATCATCAAGCAGACGGGTATCATGAACATCAACTGCCTGTCCACCGACGCGCCGTTTGCCGTCTTTGAAGCATTCGGTTTCCGTTCCGGACGCAACGTTGATAAGTTTGCCGATTGCGAGCCGCTGCGCTCCGACAACGGTCTGGTGTTCCTGCCGCGTCACATCAATTCCTTTATGTCGCTCAAGGTCGAGCAGTATATCGATCTTGACACGCACGGTATGTTCATCTGCTCCGTCAC
>JAZQWK010000183.1:0-2703 GCA_045632325.1 Eubacteriales bacterium | reverse complement strand
CAGTTCTGCGACACGCGCACCGTAGCTCATACGGATGGAGTCGCCGAGCAGCGTGATTTTCATGGTTTTGTTCCTCGTATGAATCAGTTTTCGTATTCAGCAAATGCGGCGTTTACCTTGTCAACTGCCTTCTGGGCATTCTTCAGTCTCTTTTCATACATAGAGGAGAATTCCTTTGCGGCATTGTTGAGACGGACAAGGTTCATGACTTCTTCGTTGTAGCCGCCGAACTGGTAGTACCAGCCGAGGTCGTAAACGCGGGTCTCGAAGATGATGTCAAGCATCGCGGCGGACTGCTCGTCACGCGCTGCCTTGGTCTTGAGGTTGACGTCGTAGTATGCGTCGGTGACGTTGTACTTGCCTTCACACGCGAGTGCTTCCGCAACGATGGTGCTCATTTCGACATCGGCGGTGCCCATCGGCATGCAGAAGAAGACGGAGTGCCAGGAACCGACGGTATTGTAGTAGGAATCCTGTACCTCGTCGTACTTGGGGAACGGAATGATACCGAAGTCTGCTTCCATGTCACGGAGCTTCGGAACGATCTGCATCAGCTGCATGAAGAACAGAACCTGGTCGCCGGAGAACATATTGATGGCAACGGTGTCGGAGGCGTCAACGGCACGCTGGTACTGGAAGCACTGTGCGGTGTCTCGGCCGAATTCGATGTACTTTGTGAGTGCGTTGACGGTACGTTCGTTGTTCAGGGTCAGAATGACGTTGCCGTCAGCGTCGGTGGATGCGCACTTATCGCCGGTGGCATTGACGACCGCCATGGCGATATCGTCCCAGACCATCGCGCCGTACTGGTCGGTTTCGTCGTACTTGCCGTCACCGTTGAGGTCCTTGGAAACGTCGGAGCAGAGGGAATAGAACTTTTCAAGCGTCCACTTGCCGTCGAGAACCAGCTCGTAAATGTCGGGCAGGTCGTAGTTTTCCGCAACTTCCTTGTTGAAGAGCACCGTACAGGTCGCGTCGTTGTCGGCGGTGGAGATGTCACCGGTCGTGTAGAACAGGCGATCCATGATGGTCAGGTCGGCGTTTGCCTTCTGGTCCCACCAGGACTTGGCGAAATTGAGGTTCGGCATGGAGTAAAGGTCCTGCAGAGAACCGTTCTGTGCCATCGTACAGACGGAATAACCCGGGAGCAGCATGAACGCGTAATCGTTGTCGCCCGCCATGATGAGCTTGTCAACTTCCTTACGGGCGGAATCGTGAACGAACGTGATCAGATTGTTTTCCATGTTGTAGTCGTAGTCAACGATCTTGACGTTGAACTGATCTTCAACCGTCGAGTTTCTCTTGTAGCGCGCGTCGTTGACGGCGTCGCCGTTTTCTTCGTGTGCACCGAATTCGTTCTTGGAAACGCCGAAGTTCGTCGTACCGGTTTCGACGTTATAGGCAATGAAGATCTTCGCTTCCTGTCCGCCGAAATCCTTTTCGGGCAGGTCGGCGTATTCGCGCGGTTCTTCGGTGACGACTTCCGTCTGGGATTCGGTCGCAGCGGCGGTGTCGGTGGTTACGGTGTTGTCAGAGGCATCACCGCAGGCAAGCAGGGTCTGTCCCGCCAGCAGCAGGGCAAAGAGCAGAGCAAGATTCTTTTTCATGGGTTGATTGACTCCTTTTGTTGATATAATATATGGATATCCGTTCCATTATGCTGTTTTTATTATAGCACGGTCGATGGTTTTTGTCAAGCGGCAGACACGGATTTATCACGGCTGCTCGGTTGACAAAAAATAGCCGATATGATATAATATATGCCGTGATACGTTTGAACGGAAGGAGGCATTTGCCAATGTATAAAAAGGGTGCGGAGTCGGAGGATCGGCTGTCGCTGGACTTCCATACCGGCATCACGCCGGGCGCACAGTTCCGCATGAAGATCAATATCGTTGCGATGCTGCTGTTTTTGCAGATCGTGTGTTATTCGGGAACTGCGTATATCAACGGAAAGCTGTACTATCAGGTCTACCGCCTGTTCGGCCACGACTATCAGACGGTGGATGCCATCGCCGACGTGATCGGGATGTTTGAATACGCGTTGAGCTTTCTGCTCCCGCTTTGGGTCGTTCTGCTGATCTTCCGCGACCGCGTATTCCGTCCGTATATTCCGTTTGCACCGAGCGTGCCGCGCAGCCCGATCCTCACGGTCTTTTTCTGTGCCGCCGTTTTGTATACGGTCGGGGACGTAAACGGCGAGCTCCTTTCGTTTCTGAAGGAGATCGGCGTGCCGCTCCGCTTTTATTCGCCGAGTATTCCGACGGAGCCCGTCCGCGTGCTGCTCTATTTTATATCGTCGGTCGTTTTGCCTGCCATCGTCGAGGAAATGATCTTCCGCGGCTATATCCTGCATTTGCTTCTGCCGCACGGCAAGACCTTTGCCATCGTCGTCAGCGCAGTGCTGTTCGGCGTGATGCATCAGTATTTGCCGCAGCTGCCGTACGCGGCGGTGGGCGGCGTTCTGATCGGCTATTTCGTCGTCAAGAGCGGATCGCTGTGGATCGGTATTTTTATCCACGCGGTGAACAATCTGCTTGCGTTTCTGACGGATATGGCGTATGCGTTCCTTCCTGCGGCGGGATACGATCTGTTCTGCACGGTCATGCGGGCGGTGCTGCTTCTGATCGGCGTCGTCGGCGCTTTGGTGCTCTGTGCCAAGCAATCCGGCGTTAAGCACGATCCTCCGCTGGAAACTGCGTC